>CAWKFY010000022.1:0-118834 GCA_963848815.1 uncultured Chloroflexia bacterium | reverse complement strand
AACTTATTCAGGATCATTAGTCGTCTTTGTTCCTTTTTGTTCAAAGTCACCTCTTCTCTCATAGGGTGACATTTTCACTGAACAATTAAGGGGTGACAAAATCATAGAACATTAACAATTCAGGGCGCTATATTTGACACAATAACGATTGATTGATATATTTATACGGTTATTGTTTTGAAACAGGGAATAGTAAAATGAACAACTCGTACGCAATCGTAAAGGCCGCCGGTAAACAGTTCCGAGTCAGGGCAGGACAGGTGATCAATACCGATTTGCTTCATGTAGAAAAAGGCAAAGATGTGGAATTGGGCCAGGTTCTGATGATATCCGATGGAGAAGAAGCAATTATCGGCAGCCCGGAGATAGAGGGCGCCAAGGTCACTTGCTACCTGCATTGAAGAAGGCAAAGCCCGCAAGATCATAGTTTTCCGGTATAAAAACAAGGTGCGCTCCAGGACCAAGACAGGACACAGGCAGCCTTATACAAGGCTTCTGATTAAGGAAATCGTTAAGCCGGGCGGCAAAGTCCGCAAAAGGGCTACGAAAGCAAAAGCCGCAACCGGAGGTGAAAACTAATGGCACATAAAAAAGGCGGAGGAAGCACACGCGGCGGCCGCGATAGTGAATCCAAGCGACTGGGAGTTAAACGATACGGCGGCCAGAAGGTCAATGCCGGCACCATCATAGTCAGGCAGCGCGGAACCAAGATACACCCGGGTACCAACGTCGGGGTGGGCAAAGATTATACGCTCTTTGCCACTATAGACGGCGTCATTAAATTTGAGCCCCACGCTAAAAACAAAAAAGGGTAAGCGTTTACCCAGGATAACCAACATGAAAGAGAAAATTCATCCCAAGTACTATCCCGATGCCAAGGTGACCTGCTCATGCGGCAACACCTTCACCACCGGGTCCACCAGGCAAACCCTCAGGGTCGAGCTGTGCAATAAATGCCACCCGTTCTTCACGGGCGAGCAGAAGATCATCGATACGGCGGGCCGTGTGGAGCGTTTCAACAAGCGCTATAAGCGGGAAAAGAAAGAGAAATAGCAGTCAGGCGGATTACCCAAAGGGGCGGCCATACAAACCGCCCCTTTTTTTTAGGTAAATGAAGAAGGAAACTCCTTTTAGCTACGGCGGCCAGGCGGTCATGGGCGGCGTGATGATACGGGGGCGCACCAGCTCCGCCATCGCTGTCCGCAGGATGGACGGCGGCATTGAGATCGACAGCCAACCGCTGGCCACCCTGTACAAAGGGACCTGGCGCAATGTACCCCTGATTAGAGGCATCATAGTGCTCATAGAGACGGTTGCCCTCGGCACGAGCGCGCTCATGTATTCTGCCAGGGTCTCAACCGAGACCGAAGATGAGAAAATAACTACAGGTATGATCTGGGGCAGCGTTGTGGTGGGGGTGATACTTGCTGTGGTTCTCTTTTTTGTATTCCCGCTGCTGTTAGTGCGGGCCTTCGATTCCTTTATTGCTTCCTCCTTCCTGAGCAATTTAATTGAAGGGGTTATCCGCATCGTATTCTTCGTCGTTTACCTGGCATTAATCGGCCGTATGCGCGACATCCGGGAAATCTTCGCCTACCATGGCGCCGAACACATGTCCGTAAACGCCTTCGAATCCGGCGTACCTTTGAACGTCGGCAGCGTGAGAAATTATTCGACAGCGCATACTCGCTGCGGCACCAGCTTTTTACTGGTCGTGCTGGTCATAGCGGTGGCGGTCTTCGCCCTGCTGGGGCGTCCGCCGATATGGATTGGCATCATTTCGCGTATCATATTGATCCCGGTCATCGCCGCGGTTAGCTATGAATTAATCAAATTCGAAGCCAAACACAGCCATAACCGGTTTATCAGGTGGCTTCTCGTACCGGGACTGTGGTTGCAGGCCCTGACCACCCGCCGGCCTGACAATGGCCAGCTTGAAGTCGCCATAGCAGCCATGAAAAAGGCGCTTGAGACTGATGGAATATTTCCCGATGCTAACGGCTGCTACTCAGTAGACTGAAAAGGAAGTTTATCCGGCGCCCTTGACAGCTCTGGAATGAGAATCTATTATCAAGGCTGTGTTGGGCCGGCATAATTATTACATCCGGGCACGTAAGATTTACTTTTTCGCAAAATAATTTCGAGGAGATTTACCGTGGAAATTTTACTCAAAAACAAGGTTGCTCTTATTACCGGGGCCAGTCGGGGCATAGGCAGGGCCATAGCCCTCGAAATGGCCAAATCGGGGGCCGATATTATCTTGGCCAGCCGCAAAATCGCTGACCTGGAGATAGTTGCGGGGGAGATCAAAGCTGCCGGCGCCAAGGCCCTTCCCGTAGCTGCCCATATAGGCAAGATGGAAGATATCACCGCGTTGGTCTCCAAAGCCGTGCAGGAGTTCGGCAAGATAGACATCCTGGTGAATAACGCAGCCACCAACCCGACCATGGATTCTGCCATAGACGTCTCCGAAAAGGCCTGGGACTCTATTATGAATCTCAACCTCAAAGGCCTGTTCTTCCTGAGCCAATCCGTCGCCCGTGTCATGAAGGAACACGGCGGTGGCGTGATCATTAACGTGTCGTCAGTTGCCGGTGTTACACCGGACATCCTGCCGATTTACTCGATAAGCAAGGCCGGCGTAAACATGGTCACCAAGGTTATGGCGCAACAGTGGGCCGGTTTTGGCATCAGGGCCAACACGCTTTCACCCGGTCAGACCAAGACCCAGTTCAGCCAGGCACTATGGGGCAATCAGGAAATCTACAACTATATTATGTCCAGAACGCCGCTCAAGCGCATTGGCGAGCCCGAAGACATGGCCCATGCGGCTGTATTCCTCGCCTCCGACAAGGCCAGTTATATTACCGGCCAGAACCTCATCATCGACGGCGGTATGACTATCTGAACGGTATTGACAATTTAACTGCCGAGGCATTACTATCACTTACCGTAATTAAGCATGACTACGTTGTAACCAGATGAATAAACCTCTCTTCGGAACGAGCGGCGTGCGGGGCGTAGTAAACCTGGACCTCACTCCCGAACTGTGCAAGAACGTAGCAAGGGCGCTCGGTACGTTGTTACCCCAGGGTTCGGCGGTTTGTGTGGCCACCGACTCCCGTTTAAGCCGGGAGTTGATCAAGACTGCCGTTACCGAGGGCCTTACTGAATGCGGAGTAAACGTGGCCCATTTGGGCATAGCGCCTACGCCCGCTCTTGCCCTGCTGACGCGTGAAGTAGGCTTCGACGCGGGCATTATGATCACGGCATCCCATAATCCTCCGGAATTCAACGGCATTAAGATTTTCAACAGCGATTCTACCGGCTATAGCCGAGCCCAGGAAGAGGAAATCGAAAATATATATTACGGCGGAAGCTTCAGGAAGGGGCCGGCGGGAACAGTCGAAGCCGTACCCCGCATGATAGACAGATATTTTGAATACTTAAAAACTCTTATAAAGGGCTGGGGCTTTAACTTGGGACTCAAACTAATGGTCGACCCGGGTAACGGCGCGGCCTCCGGCATCGCCAGCGGGATATTTGAAAAGCTCGGCTTCAAAATCATCCCGATCAATGACTTCGCGGACGGGCGATTCCCCGGCCGCAGCTCAGAACCCAAGGAAGACACCCTGCGGGAAACCATCAAGTTCCTGCGGCAGAAAAGCGCGGACCTGGCCATATGTTTCGACGGCGACGCCGACCGGGTCGTTTTTTGCGATCAGCAGGGATTCCTGGGGTTCAACGAAATGATCGCCTTCATCTCCCGTCATGCCATCCGCTCATCCGGGAAAAAGCTGGTGGCTACCACGGTGGAAACGGGCATGCTGCTGGACCTGGCCGTCCAGGACCTGGGAGCCACTGTTATCAGGGGAAAGGTGGGAGATGTTTACGCCGCTCACCTTGCCCGTGATAATAATGCGGCGCTGGGAGTCGAATCCGTCGGCGTCTATATCCTGCCCGAAGCGGGTTACTATCCCGAGAGCATCTTCGCCGCCATGACCCTCTTGAGTTCGATCAAGAACGTATCGGAGATAAGAGAGTTTATCAAGACACTTCCGCCTTTGCATTTCGAAAAAGACAAGGTCGACTGTCCCAACGAACTGAAAGCGCCCGGCATGGAGGCTGTCAGGCGGCATGCCTCAGCTCTCAATGCCAGGGGCATAAATGAGCTGGACGGTTTGAGATTTGAGTTCGACGACGGCTGGATGCTAATCAGGGCCAGCGGCACGGAGCCGGCTATCCGCGTTCTTGCGGAGTCCCGGCAGGCTATCAGGACGGGTGATCTGATAAAAAACGGAGTTGCCACGGTACAAGAGGCATTAAAAGAGGTGGGAAAATGAAGGTCGTCTTGCTGTGTGGCGGTGTGGGAAAGCGGATGTTCCCAATCACAGAGGATAAGTTTCTACTGGATTTCCTGGGGAGGCCTTTGCTCGAACATCAGGTATTGATGGCGCGCGATGCCGGCCTACACGATTTCATCATTATCGGAAATCCCGGCAATATCGATCAGATCAAAAAAATCGTGTCGACGGTCAGCGGCGCCAAATTTGAATTTGCCCTTCAGACCCAGCCGCTGGGAATCGCAGATGCGCTGAAATGCGCCCAGCCCGTTTTAAACAGGGAAATATTAATAGTGAACCCCAACGATGTTTTTCATGTCTCTGCTTACAACGTTCTGCTGGACGCCTTTAATAACGGCAAGGCCTCATCTTATATGCTGGGCTACGAAGTCAAACGGTACTTTCCCGGCGGATACCTGGCCGTTAACGGGCGGGGTGAGCTCACCCGTATTGTGGAAAAGCCCGAACCGGGAACAGAGCCATCCAACCTTGTGAATATACTGCTTCACCTTCACACCGACACCGGCAAGCTGTTCGAATACATTGGAAAGGTCAAGACTAAAAGAGATGACGTCTATGAGTGCGCCATGGACGACATGGTAAAGGACGGGCATAAGATCGGCGTCGTACCCTATGACGGGTTCTGGTCGCCCATCAAATATCCCTGGCACATCTTTGATATCGTTAACAGCTTCCTCGGGTCGGGCGAGCGCCGCATCGCGGCATCAGCCGCCATATCCGATAGAGCCGTGGTGGACGGCAAGGTTATTATAGGCGAAAACGTGCGCATCCTGGAGAATGCTGTGGTGAGGGGGCCGGTCTACATCGGGCCAAACACGGTGATCGGTAACAATGCCCTCGTGCGGGATAATACACATATCGGTGCCGACTGCGTGGTAGGCTTTTCCACTGAGATAAAGGGCTCCTATATCGGCGATGGCTGCTGGTTCCACTCCAGCTATATAGGCGATTCAATTATCGGCAACCATTGTTCCTTTGGCGCGGGCAGCGTAACCGCCAATTTCCGCTTCGATGAAAATGAAATATACATCCGGCAGTCTCACAAGCCTGTTGGAACCGGCAGGGACCATTTCGGCGCCATAATAGGAGACAACTGCAAAATGGGCATAAACTCCGGCATCCTGCCCGGCAGGCGTGTCGGACCTAACTCCGTAGTTGGGTCCCATGTGTGTTTGACCACCGACCTTGAACCGAATACCGTAGCGCTCAACCAGCCGGGTATCAAATACCTCAAGAACGATATCAGGCTGAACAAAGCAGATAAGCATGAAATACAGAAAAAACTCGGTAAATAATGCCTGAAACAAAAAATTTAAGGCTGCCCAGGCATGTGGCAATCATCATGGACGGGAACGGCCGCTGGGCTAAAAAACGTCACAAGCCGCGCATATTCGGCCATGAACAGGGCGCACTGCACGCCCGTGATTTTGTGGAGTATTTTTCCACCTGCGATATCCCCTATTTAACGCTCTACGCTTTCTCCACAGAAAACTGGAGCCGGCCCAAGGCCGAGGTGGAGGGCATCATCAAATTGCTCTCCGACCACCTCGATGAAGCCATTCAAATCGCACATGATAAAAACATCCGTATTAAACACCTGGGCAGGATGGACAGGCTTTCACCCGGCATACAGAAAAAGGCCAGGCACGCAATCGACCTGACCAAAGATAATACGGGCCTGACCGTAAACATCGCTTTTAACTATGGCGGCCGAAGTGAGATCGTGGACGCAGTACAGAATATTGTTCGAAAGAAGATAAAGGCTGATAAAATCGACGAGGCACTTTTTTCGAAGTATCTTTATACGTCGGGCATACCCGATCCCGACCTTTTCATCCGCACCGGTGATGAGATGCGCTTAAGCAATTTCCTGATCTGGCAGGCAGCCTACGCCGAGCTTTATTTTACGCCCGTACTATGGCCCGATTTCGGCAAAGAAGAGCTGGATAAGGCACTGGCGGCTTACAGCAAACGGCGGAGGAGATTCGGCGGCCTGCGGTCCGTATAGCCTCTCATCCATATGATAACTGACCAGGTCCTTCCTAAGGCTTTAATATGTACGATGTAATTGTCGTTGGATCGGGCATTACAGGCAGCTACACCGCCGGGGAGTTGGCCGGGCGGGGATTGCGCGTCTGTGTGCTCGAGAAGAACGCCCAGGCCGGCTGTAAGACAAGCTGCACCGGCATTATTAGCAGAGCTTGCTTCGAACTGCTTTCAGTGGATACGGACCTTATCCAGTGGCAGGCCAGCTCGGCCAAAGTATTTTCCCCCTCAGGAAAATATGTCAGGGTTGAACGTGCTACGACGCAAGCCTACATTCTCGACAGGCCGGCGCTGGACATCCGCATAGCTGAACGCGCCCGGGCCAACGGCGCAGAATTCCACTTCTCCACATTTGTGTCCGGCATCAGTCAAGATGTCAAATCCATCCATGTGCAGGCGACAAACCCGGACGGACAGGTCAGCTTCGAATCCAGGCTGGTCGTCATAGCCAGTGGTTTTGGAACGGCCTTTACCAGGCCCCTGGGCCTGGGTCAGATCCAAGATTACGCACAGGGCGCGCAGGTGGAAGTCACCAGCAAAGGCATCGAAGAAGTCGAGGTTTACTCGGGGACGGATATTGCCCCGGGCTTCTTCGCCTGGCTGGCGCCCTCTGGAGCAGCCAAGGCCAAGGCCGGCTTGTTGTGTAAAGGCAATCCCGACCCGTATATCACGAGCCTGCTGGAACGGTTGAAGAAGCAAGGCAAGATAGAAGCTGTCGCAGGTGAAATAAGCTACGGCGCAGTGCCCTTAAAACCCCTGGCCAGGACATACGCCGAACGCGTGATCGTCATCGGCGACGCGGCCGGGCAGGTCAAACCTACGACGGGAGGGGGGATTTACTTCGGGCTGCTGTGCGCCGGGATAGCCGTCGATACAATATGCAATGCGATCGAAGACGGCAATTTTTCTGCCCGCAAACTGTCTATCTATCAAAATAAGTGGCATAAAATCCTGCAGAGTGAGCTGGCCATCGACTACTGGGCACACCAGTTTTACATCAAGCTAAATGACAGGCAGATAGATCATATATTCGATATAATCGACCGCCACGGCATCCACGAGTCCCTCCTGGCTTCTCCCGACATCACATTTGACTGGCACAGCAAGGTTATTTTGGATGCCATCAAGCACCGCTCCCTGGAGCGGTCGCTGGCGAAGTTAAACCCCCGTCCTTCAGGCCGCCCCGGGGCATAATACATCACGGATACGGTACCCCTTCTTGCACTTTCAATTAGGATGTGATATTATTTTACTGAATTCAATACTCGTCAAAAAGTGGGTCCTAGTACCCACTTTTTTATTGAAAAAAAATGAATATGAGGGAAACTAACTTCAATGGCAAAGACTGAATTTATGAACGCCCTCATGCAGTTGGCGGCAGAGAAAAACCTGCCCAAGGAAATAGTGCTGACGGCGCTGGAATCAGCCATGGTTTCAGCCTACCGCAAGGAAGCGTATACACATGGGGAGGATATCCAGGTCAAGATCCATCCCATCACCGGCGAGGTCAAGCTCACACTTAAAAAAGTGGTAGCTGAGACGCCGGAGGATGAATACCGCGAGCTGGCACTGAAAGAAGCCAAGAAAAAGGATAAGACCCTTAAGGTTGGGGATACCGTTACGTCGGATATCGCGCCCCCCAATGCCGGCCGTATACCGGCGCAGATCGCCAAACAGGTGATACTTCAGAAACTTCACGATGCCGAGCGCGGCGCAATTTACGAGGAATTCGTAGGCAAGGAAGGTGAGATCATCACCGGGACGGTACAGCGCGTCACTCCCGAACACGTTGTAGTGGACATAGGCAAGACCGAAGCCATCATTCCTCAAAATGAGAAGGTGCCCACAGAGCGCTACCGTCAGGGACAGCGGTTAAAGCTATATATAGTTGAGGTTGCCAGGACGACCAGGGGGCCTCAGGTTATCGCCTCACGGGCGCATCGTAACCTGTTGCGTGACCTGCTTATACTGGAAATCCCCGAGATATCCAGCGGCACGGTTGAGATCAAGGCCGTTGCCAGGGAAGCCGGCTATCGCAGCAAGGTGGCGGTGTCGACACGCCAGAGCAATATCGACCCCGTTGGCTGCTGTGTGGGCCTGCGCGGCATCCGTATACAGAACATCGTCAATGAATTGAGCGGCGAAAAAATAGATGTCGTGCAATGGTCCGACGATCCCAAGGTGTTTATAGCCAATGCCCTTAGCCCGGCGCAGGTGCTCGGCGTTACCTTGAATGAAGCTGAAACCACCGCACTGGTCAGGGTACCTGACAAACATCTTTCCCTCGCGATCGGAAAAGAAGGGCAAAATGTTCGCCTGGCAGCCAAGCTGACCGGGTGGCGTATCGATATCAAGAGCGCATCTGAGCTCGAAGCGGAAAAAGCACAGCAAAAGACCCGGGCGTGCTGAAGAAGAGGAAACCGTGGCCGTAGGCGCAGAGGAAGCAGGCGAGGAAGTAATCAGCACCGGCGAACCGGAAGAAGCCGCTGTCAGCGTGGAAGCGGAAGAGCCCGAGGCAGTTCTGGCGGCTGCGGCCGCACCTGACCAGGCCCAGGGCCAGGATATCGAGATATTGATGCCTGTGGAAACGGCTCCTTCGCAGCCTTCCAAGATACGCTTTGCCGAGGAGATCATGGCAGGAAGAGAAGGCAGGGCCAAGAAGAAAGAGGTCGCCAAGAAGGAAGCCGAGGGCAAAGAGTCGGGCGCAAAGGCCAAGAAGGCCAAACATAAGAAAACCGTATATTATGAAGACGAAGACGTCGAGATTTGATAAAATTGCCCAGGCGCCGAAGCTAAAACATATTCCTCAGCGCACCTGTATAGCCTGTCGCCAGATCCACGGCAAACGGGAGATGCTCCGGCTTGTCTGCTCTTCTGATACAGTGGAAGTAGACCTTAAAGGCAAAAAGCCGGGCAGGGGCGTATATATCTGCTCCCGCAGCAAATGCTGGGAAAATGGCTTGAACGGCAACCGCATCGACTTCGGATTGCGTACAAAATTATCGGCGGAAAACCGACGGACGCTGCTTGAGTACGGCAGAAGCCTGCCGGAAAAGGAAGATTAATTAATGAAAAACAAGCAGGACCTGGTTGGAAGCCAGAATGAAAATGGCAAACAGTCAACGCCTCAGATAGGCCTACCTCCCATAATTACGGTCAAACAACTTGCCGACCAGATGGGTATCAGCGGCATTGAGATCATTAAGCAACTCATGCGCAATGGTATCATGGCCAATATCAACCAGTCGCTCGACTATGAGACGGCCGCCAAGCTGGTTGCCGACTTCGGCTATACTGCCAAACGGCTGCATCTAGCCGTGCACAGCGCACAGTCCATTGCAACCAAAGGCGCCAAGTTGCATCCGCGCCCTCCCGTTATCACCATCATGGGGCACGTCGACCATGGTAAAACCAGCTTACTGGACGCCATCAGACAGACCAACGTTGCCGGTGGCGAGGCCGGTGCTATCACCCAGCATATCGGCGCTTATCAGATCGAGAGGAACGGCCGCAAAATAACCTTCCTGGATACGCCGGGCCACGAAGCCTTTACCGCCATGCGAGCACGCGGCGCCAGGGCTACAGATATTGCAGTTTTGGTGGTTGCAGCCGACGACGGGGTTATGCCCCAGACTATCGAAGCCATCGACCATGCCCGCGCCGCAGGTGTAAGCATAGTTGTAGCGCTGAACAAAATAGATAAGCCCGACGCCAACCCGGATAGGATCAAGCAACAGCTTTCCGATCACGGCGTCTTAATTGAAGAATGGGGCGGCGATGTAATTTGTGTGCCTGTTTCGGCCAAGAAAAAGCTCGGCATCGACGATTTGCTGGAAAATCTCCTGCTGGTGGCGGATATACTTGAACTTAAAGCGGAATGGGATTCTCCGGCCGAGGGAGTCGTTATCGAAGCCAAGCTCGATAAGAGCCGCGGCCCGATAGCCACCGTTTTGGTGCAGAAAGGTGTTTTGAAGCCGGGTGACAATATTGTCATCGGCACTGTCTCCGGCAAGATAAAAGCCATGTTTAACGATGCCGGTAAAAATATCAGGAAAGCGGAGCCGGCAACCCCGGTCGAGATACTGGGCATGAACTCAGTGCCGGCGGCGGGTGAGACATTCCAGGTGGTTGCGGGTGAGAAAGAAGCCAAAGTGCTGGTGGAGAAAAACCGCGATTCGGGAATCGGCGCTGCGTCTGCCAAAGCCCTGAGCCTGACTGCAGTAGCTGCGCAGGCCAGCGCAGGCGAGATAAAAGAACTCAATATAATTCTGAAAACAGACGTGCACGGCAGTATTGAGCCTATCAAAGATTCTCTGGAACGCCTTAGCGACGACAAGACCAGGGTCAAAGTCATACACACCGGCACCGGAAGCATAACGGAAAGCGATATCCTGCTGGCCATGGCATCCAAGGCCGTGATAGTCGGTTTTAACAGCAAGCCCGAGCCCGGCGCCAGCCGCCTGGCCGAACAGGAAAGTGTCAGCATCCGCCAGTATAATGTCATCTATAAGCTTATTGAAGATGTCGAAAAGGCTCTCAAAGGCCTGCTCGAACCCGAATATGCAGATGTGGTGGTGGGCCAGGGCGAGGTAAAAACGGTCTTCGAGGTCGGTAAGAAAGGCCAGATAGCAGGCACCCAGATCAAAGAAGGCAAGGCAACGCGCGATTCGCAGGTGCGTGTCCTGCGCGGTGGTAAGGTCATCGCTGAATCGCGAGTGAGCGGGCTGCGCCGTTTTAAGGATGATGTGAAGGAGGTTACTACTGGAATGGAATGCGGCGTTAAGCTCGAGAGCTTTAATAGCTTCGAAGCCGGCGACATATTACAGTTTGTCCGCCGGGAACAAATAGACTAGCCGCATCAGCTCCCCTTGGTTGCCCCCTGCCGGGGCGTAAAATTTATTTTTGGAGAAAGCCATGACCAGGCGTACCGAACGTCTAAACCATTTAATTCAGATCGAGCTCAGCGACCTTCTGCGCAAGCACGTTAACGATCCCCGCCTGAACCGGCTCATAAGCATCACGGAAGTCGCTGTAGCCAAGGACCTTAAAACCGCCAAGGTGTCTATAAGCGCCCTCGGCGATAACCTCGACCATAAGGAGATAATCAAAGGCTTCAATTCCGCATCCGGTTTTCTACGGCGGGAATTGGCCCATCGCCTGAATATCAGGATAACTCCTGAACTGACCTTTGAATTCGATGATTCTATCGAGCGCGGCGTTAAGCTCGTGAGCCTGATAGAGAACGTCGCCGCTGCGGAGAAAACGGAAACAGCTGATGGGCGTAAACGGAATACTAAACGTAAATAAGCCGGGTGACTGCACTTCGTTCAGCATCGTTGCCAGAATCCGCAGGCTTACAGGTGAAAAGCGCGTCGGCCACGCCGGAACCCTCGATCCAGCAGCTACCGGCGTGCTTCCGGTCTGCCTCGGACAGGCGACCAGGATTACAGAATACCTGCACTCTTTCACCAAACAGTACCTGGCCGACATCGAGCTCGGAGTAAGCACAGATACCTACGACGGCATGGGCCGGGTCACGAGCTGCCGGGACGCTTCAAGCATCGATCTTTCATCTGTGCAGAATGCGCTTGAAAGTTTTCAGGGTACCATCGACCAGGTACCGCCTGCTTACAGCGCCATCAAAATAAATGGCAGGCAGGCATACTCGCTGACCAGGGAGGGTATCAAAATCTCGCTGAAGCCACGACAGGTCCGGATCGAACGGTTGGAGCTACTTTCTTTCGAGCCCCCCTTTCTAAAGCTGAACATCCTGTGCTCCAAGGGGACTTATATAAGGTCGCTGGCCCATGATCTGGGTGAGAGTCTGGGTTGTGGAGCATATTTAAAAAACCTGACCAGGACTGCTTATGGCCCATTCGCCATCGGCAACTCGCAATCTCCCGAAGAAATCCGATCAGCCGTTGAAAACGGCAATTTGCAGCCGCTGCTCTATCCCGTGGATTACCCCTTATCCGGCTGGCCGAAGCTGGTTCTCGATGAAAAAACAGCGCAAGCAGCTTTACAGGGCACGGATATTGCGGGCGAAGGCCCTTCAAACATACCGCTCTGCCGCGCCTACGAGCCCGAGGGAAAATTCATAGCCATCATGAAATTCAGGCCGGAATCCGGCCTCTGGCACCCGGAAAAGGTGTTTACTCTGTAAAATAGCCATCCCCTGGAGGTTAAAAAAGCTTGACATAGCTTGGCGTATTGGCTTATATTAGCCTTAAGAGCTATAAATTAGCTTCAGGAGGTGCCAAATGACACAGGCCTACTGCTTCAAGGACAGGAAGAAGGTTGAGATCAAGAACCCGGTGAAGGTGACTTTGAAGAACGGCAGACCGGCAACCAAAGGCGCATGCCCGATTTGCGGCACGAAGGTGTACAGGATAGGGAAGAGCTAGTAAAACTGTTTATTTCTAAAGTGTCTACGGCGACCGTCTGATCCTCTGAAGCAGTTTCAGAGGATTATATTCCAGTACTTGTTTAAACTTGCGGCTGCTTATACCTGCCTGACGAAGGATATCCTTCGCCAGTTGGTCCGTGAGCAGATCATCCTCCTCATGAGCATCCGAATTCAACAGCATTAAGGCCCCGGCTTCCATTGCTAATTTAGCCACATGTGGATTGGTAGTGCAGTGGCCCCTCCTTGCGGTTATCTCGATAAAAACTCCGTTCTTGGCCGCCAGCTTTGCCACCTGGGGAGTCATATGACCGGGATGCGCCAGGATATCCACATAAGACGATTTTACAGCCTCCAGATTAGTGCCCTCTTCCACCGGCTCTATCGGCGATTCACCATGCACCACGACCAGCCAGGCCCCCAATTTTTTGGCCTCCCTGGCTGCATCATTGATGGCCATGCGAGGCAGGTGGGTCAGTTCCACGCCGGGTATCGCCATTATGTCCCAGTGGGATCTCGCCAGCTCGCAATCACGGCTGACCTCTTTGATAACTCGTGCCATCGAGCCGGCCGCCATGTGGTCGGTTATCGCCAGCGTACAGTAGCCCTGGACTGAAGCCCTTCTTATAAGTTCCAGTGGAGATAATACACCGTCGCTGTGAAAAGTATGGGAATGGAAGTCATAAAGCACAATATAACTTAGCATAAAAATCTTTAATAATTCAAGACCGGCGGCATTATCTGTTATAATAGATCGGATTTTAAACGCCCATGTTTAAAAAAATACTCGTCCCTCTCGATGGTTCACGTGAGGCTGAAACCGTACTACCGTATGTAAGGGACATTGCAACCCGTTTTGGCTCCGAGGTCGACATACTCAGCGTAGGTCTCGGCAGCAAACGTCGAAGGGTCAACCAGCTGCTGGATGACTATGTCCACCATGCCGTGGAACATTTTCAGAAACAAAATATAATCTGCCAGGCCGTCCTTCTTTACAGTAATCGCGAGGAAGAATTGGCCGGATTTGCCGAGGCCGCAGGTGAGGAAAATAACTTGAAAGCCAGAGGCAAAATGGTCTACGGCGGGCCGGCGGACAATATACTGGCCTTTGAGCGGAAGCACCATGTAAACCTGGTCGTTATGGCAACTCACGGTCACGGAGGCCTGTTGCGCTGGTGGCTGGGCAGCGTATTTGAAAAAGTTGTCTCCAATTCGACGGCGCCGGTGCTGGGAATACATGGAAAGCAGGCCTCAGAGCTCGACAGGGACAGGACGGTAACCTTCAAGCGCATCATGACGCCGCTCGACGGGTCGGTCATAGGTGAGGCCGCCCTGCATGACGCCGAAGCCGTCGCACTCAAGACGGGCGCATCGATGGTTTTACTGCACGTCATACCCGAGCCCCACGCCATCGAATCCCGCATCCTCGGCCCGGAGTTCGCTGATTTCGTCAAAGCTATGCATGAAGCGGGCAACAAGTACCTGGTTAAAGTTAGTGACAGGCTGTCAGAGAAAGGGATAAATGTTACAGCCAGAATCGTTACAGGCGATCCTGCTGAAAGGATCGTTGACATAGCCAAACATGAGAAAGTGGACCTCATAGCCATGTCCACACACGGAAGAAGTGGAATCGCCCGGTGGGTGCTGGGAAGCGTGGCCGATAAAATCTTGCACGAGTCCAAGACCCCCATGTGGCTGGTCAGACCGAAGAAGATCATCGATCAAATGCTCAATAACAGCGAACACAAGGCGAGCTGAACTTCACATTTTTCACAAAGGAGTTGACCAAAATGGGAAAAATAAATGTGGCAATTATTGGCGTTGGGAACTGCGCATCCTCTCTCGTCCAGGGAGTGCACTATTATCGGAACGCCAAAGAGGATGAGTTCGTGCCCGGGCTAATGCATGTCAACCTCGGCGGATATCATATCAGCGATATCAATTTCGTGGCCGCTATCGACATCGATAAGAACAAGGTAGGCAAGGACCTGGCAGAGGCTATTTATACCCCGCCTAACAACACCTACAAGTTCTGCGACGTCCCCACCACGGGTGTAAAGGTAGTGCGCGGCATGACACACGACGGCCTGGGCAAATACCTGAGCAAAATCATTGAGAAGGCGCCCGGTCCCACCGCTAATATCATAAGCATACTTAAAGAGGTCAAAGCCGACGTGGCCATCAACTACCTGCCTGTCGGCAGCGAACACGCCACCAAGTGGTACATTGAACAGTTACTCAGCGCCGGCGTAGGGCTTATCAACTGCATACCGGTTTTCATCGGCAGAGAACCCTACTGGCACGGCCGCTTCCACGAGGCGGGCCTGCCGGTCCTCGGCGACGATATCAAGTCTCAGGTCGGGGCCACCATAGTGCACAGGGTGCTCACCAGGCTGTTCCGCGACCGGGGCGTCAAGCTGGAGCGCACCTATCAGCTCAATTTCGGCGGCAATACGGACTTTTACAATATGCTGGAACGCGACAGGCTGGAATCCAAAAAGATATCCAAGACCAATGCCGTCACTTCTCAGCTCGACTATGAAATGAACCCGGATAATATCCATGTCGGCCCCAGCGACTACGTTCCCTGGCTGCTTGACCGCAAGTTCTGCCACATCAGGATGGAAGGAAGGACTTTCGGCGACGTTCCTCTGAACGTAGAATGCAAGCTTGAAGTGTGGGACAGCCCCAACTCGGCCGGCGTGGTAATAGATGCTCTCCGTTGCTTTAAGATCGCTAAGGACCGCGGGCTATCCGGCGCTATCGTCGGACCCAGCTCATATTTCATGAAATCACCGCCCATTCAATATTCGGACGATGAGGCGCGCAGGCGTGTAGAGCAGTTTATCAGCGGACAGGACCAGCAGCACCCCATCACACTGCCTGATACCGAATAAAAGACGTTGGTCTATTGACGATAATTAAGCTAATAAGCTTGAAAAGGGCAAACCGATGAAGATTGGGATGATCGCCCCCTACGACTATTCTCATCCCGGCGGCGTTATCAACCACGCTTCATACCTGGCCCATCACCTGCACCTGATGGGGCATGATGTAAAGATCATCGCACCCATGCGCAGAAAGGGCACGCATTACTTCGAAGAAGAGGTTACCCGTAGGCAGGCCTTTGCCCATCCCATACGGGGGCACCACGGCACGCATCGCTCTTTCGCCCTGGCTGCCCTACCAGGTAAAAAGAGTGCTGGACAGGGAAAGCTTCGATATCATCCACCTGCATGAGCCCTTTATCCCCATGCTCTGCCTGAGCAGCCTGGTTGAGTCCCAGACTGTCAATGTCGGCACCTTCCATGCCTGCCATGAATGGTCTCTTGGCTACTGGTTGGGGCGGCCTATCATGCACAGGCTAGGCAACAAGCTGCACGGCAAGATCGCCGTCTCCCAACCGGCGCTCGACTATATATCCGACACTACCTGCCGGCGGAGTACCGCATCATCCCCAACGGTGTGGATGCCCAGAACTACAAGCCCGAGGGGCCCATGCGTAAAGAATTTTGCGACGGCAAATTGAACATACTTTTCGTGGGCAGGCTGGAGGAGCGCAAGGGAGTGGCCGACCTGATACATGCCTGCTCGCTGGTAAAAGAGGATTTCCCGGACTTTCGCCTGATTATCGTAGGGCCGGGCCTCAAGCTGCGCTACCAGTATGAGATGCTGGCCAGACACCTGCTGGGCGATCGGGTTGTGTTCACCCGCTTCGTTCCCTTCGACGAATTACCTCAATATTACAGGACTGCAGACATCTTCTGCGCGCCCGCCAATGGAGGAGAAAGCTTCGGGATAGTGTTACTGGAGGCCATGGCCAGCGGCAAACCGGTTGTAGCCACCAATATCCCTGGGTATGCCAGCGTCATGACCGACGGCCGGGAAGGGCTGCTTGCCACGCCAAGAGACCGGCGCTCAATAGCCGATGCCCTTCTCACCCTGATACATGACAAGGCCAGACGTCAGAAAATGGCCGAGAACGGTCTGGTAACCGCAGAAAAATACAGCTGGGTGAATGTCAGCCGGCAGGTCGAAGAGTACTACAAATCTTTAACTAAATAATATAAGGAATAATTGCATGTCTAACTTCCAGGACCTTCGCAGGCAGGCAGCACGTATGCTGACCAATCCGCTGGTTCCGCTGATCAGCAAACTTAAGCTTACTCCCGACATAGTGACGGTAACCGGTATAGTACTCAACCTGGTTGCGGCCATCGTGATCGGCTTCGGCTATCTGCTGGCGGGAGGCATTATATTCCTGCTGGCCGGCCTTTTCGATATGCTGGACGGCGCGCTGGCCAGGTATATGGAGAAGACCACACGCTTCGGCGCTTTGCTGGATTCCACCGCCGACCGTATTACGGAAGGCGCAATCTTTCTGAGCCTGATCTTTGTAACCGGCGTATCGGTCTGGCCCTTCAATGTAACCTGGGAGCTGGTGCTGATCTTTCTGGCTTTGATAGGGTCGTATTTAACCAGCTACATAAGGGCCAGAGCCGAGGGCCTGAACATCGACTGCACGGTGGGCTTGTTTACCCGTGTTGAGAGGGTTATAATATTAGCGCTCGGACTGCTCCTGAGCCAGGTGTTTATAGCCCTGGCCATCGTAGTAGTCCTTTCTTTTGTCACCGTCGGACAGCGACTTGTCCATGTCTGGCGGCAAGCGAGAAAATAAAGGAGTTTTAATTACCGTCCGCAGGCCTGGAAATGAGTGACAAAACCTTTGAGATGAGCCTGTCTTCCCTGGCTGTCCTCGTGGCAGTCTGGATCATGGCAGGCATCACACTGGCCTCCATCGGCATCCACCCGGCACACATGGATGCCTCCCTCCTGATCTTCCTCAATCTGCTTACCGGCCTGATCGTGCTCATAGTGGGCGGCGGCATCCTTCTCTATTTCTGGGGCAAGGATTATATGTCCCGGGAATAATTGGTCGATCTCTTATAAACCCGATAGGATAAAGATGCGTTAATAATACAGGCACGTCCATAAGAGGAAAATAAAATGTCAGTTGTAGCAGTAATCGGCGCCCAATGGGGCGATGAAGGCAAAGGAAAAATCGTAGACCTTCTGGCGGAAAAGGCCGATGCAGTCGTGCGTTTCTCGGGCGGCGATAACGCCGGCCATACGGTTATCAATCCCAAGGGTGAGTTCAAGTTGCATATCGTACCCTCGGGCATCTTCTATCCCCATACAGCCTGCGTCATAGGCAACGGCGTGGTGATCAATCCCGGAGTATTGCTGCAGGAGTTGGACGACCTTAAAGCCAGGGGAGTGAATGTCGACAACCTCCATATCAGCGACCGGGCGCATCTCATTATGCCCTGGCACATCCTTTTAGACGGGCTGGAAGAGGAAAAACGAGGCCAGGACGCTATCGGAACGACTAAAAAGGGCATCGGCCCGGCTTTTGCTGATAAGACGGCCAGGCGCGGCATCCGGGCCTGCGACATGCTGGACCCGGCCGTTTTCAAAGCCAGGCTGGCTATCATCCTGGCGGCCAAGAATGATATATTGACCTGTGTATATAATGTGGCTCCCCTGGACCTCGAAGCGATTTTCAAAGAATACTGGGGCTATGCCGAGCGTCTGGCTCATTATATAAAAGACACTACGGCCATGGTAAGCGACCTGGTCCGTAAAGGCAGCAATATAGTACTGGAGGGCGCTCAGGGCTCCATGCTCGACCCGGATTTCGGCTCCTATCCCTTCGTTACGTCGTCCTCACCGCTGGCGGCGGGGGCTTGCATAGGGTCGGGCATCAACCCGCGTAGAATTGACTGCGTAGTGGGCATTTTCAAGGCTTATACGACCAGGGTGGGCGGCGGTCCCATGCCCACAGAACTTAAGGATGCGGTAGGCGAATACATACGGCAGCATGCCCACGAGTACGGCGCCACCACAGGCAGGGCACGGCGCTGCGGCTGGTTCGATGCCGTCGTAGGCCGTTACACCACCGAGTTGAACGGTTTTACCAGCGGGATACTTACCCGCCTCGACGTTCTTGACGAGATGGAAACCGTTAAAATATGCGTGGCTTATAAGGTGGGCGATAAAATCGTAGACCGTTTTCCGGCAGACGCGGAAGCACTCGACCACTGCACTCCCATTTACGAAGAGTTGCCAGGCTGGAAGGCATCAACCACGGATGTGCGCCAGGCGAAAAAGCTGCCGGCCAAGGCGCGAAAATACGTGAAGCGAATCGAAGAACTGATCGGCTGCCCGTTCCACATAATCTCCATCGGCCCACGCCGCGAGCAGAGCATCGTTATTAAAAAAGTTATCTAGGCTGCTATGGACGAGGACCGGCTGCTGACGACCTACTGCGGCCTTTATTGCAAAGACTGCATACCTTCCAGGAAGGACCTTTTCACACTTGCAGCCAGGCTGGAAGAGATGCTTCAGGAACTGGGATTCGACAAGTACGCTGCCCTGAAAGCTGAGCAGACCTACTGGTGTCAGGCCAACGCTGTTTTCAATAAATACCCTGAGTTTATCGAAGTGCTTAAGGCCATAAGTGGCCTCGAATGCAATAGCCTGTGCACTACTGGTGGAGCAAATAACATCGCTCCTTAGAGGTAACAATGACTGAACCTATTTCACAGGCAGATCGATCTTGTAGCTTTTCAGTGTCTGCTCGATAGCCGCCCGTGTTTTCTCATCCGGAACAACCAGCGGCAGGCGCGGCTTACCGACCCTGAATCCCAGGTAGTTGAGCGCATATTTAATGGGCATAGGACTGCCGATCATGAACATGGTATTCACCAGGGGTATGAAGTGGCGGTGCATGGCCGCCGATTCCTCTATCCTGCCGGCGAAAAAATCGTCCATCATCTTCTTATACTGCTTGCCTACCAGGTGGGTTATCACGCCGATCACGCCGTAGCCGCCCAATCCCAGGATCGGAAAAGTATCGGCGTCGTTGCCGCTGTAAACCATGAAATTCTTATCGACGCCCTCTATGATACGGGCTATCTGCGACAGGTCGGCGCTGGCTTCTTTGACGCCGACAATGTTATCGATTTTGCTCAGCTTTATGGCCGTGTCCGATGTCAGGTTGGTGATAGTGCGCGAGGGCACGTTATAAACTATGCAGGGCAGCTTAGTGGCACTGGCGATGGCCTTGAAGTGTTCATAGAGCCCTTCCTGGTTGGGCTTATTGTAATATGGCACTGTCAGCAGGCAGCCGTCCACGCCGGTCTTCTCCGCTGCCCTGGTCAGCTCAATGCTCTCACCGGTATTATAATTGCCCGTCCCCGCGATGATGGTCACCCTGCTGCCGACGGTGGACTTGATCTCCGAAAAGAGGCGCAGCTTCTCTTCATGCGTCAGCGTGGGGCTTTCGCCGGTCGTGCCGGCTACCACAAGACCATCGCTGCCCGACGCCAGCAGCGCTTTAGCCAGCTTTTTAGCCTGGGCGTAGTCCACCTTCCCCCTGGTATCGAAGGGGGTAACCATAGCTGTAAGTAAACGTCCGAATTTCTTCATCTCGTCCTCCTAAAGCTATTTAACGGACTGTTTGACCCAGTCGCGTTTAACGGCTTCCTCCGCTATTTGAACCGCATTTAGCGCAGCTCCCTTGCGGATATTATCGGAGACTACCCACATGACCAGGCCGTTCAGGTAAGAGGCGTCCGACCTTATCCTGCCGACGTATACTTCGTCGGTGCCGGCCGCCAGCCATGGCTGGGGGTAAAGGCTTACGTTGGGATCGTCCAGCACTTTCACGCCGGGCGCCTTGCTCAAAATGCTGCGCGCCTCTTCAGGCGACATGTAGTCAGTAAATTCGATCTGTACAGCCTCGCTGTGGCTGACAAAAACAGGCACGCGCACGCAGGTAGCCGATATGGCCAGATTATCGGCATGCATGATCTTGCGCGTTTCCTCCACCATCTTCCACTCTTCCTTGGTATAACCGTTCTCCAGGAAGACATCTATCTCCGGAAGCAGGTTGAAAGCTATCTGGTGTGAATACACGTGCGGTACGACGTTGCCGCCTTCCAGCACTACCTTAGACTGCTTGGTTAGCTCCTCCATAGCGGCCAATCCAGTGCCGGACACCGATTGGTAAGTAGCCACGGTCACCCGCTTGATGGGATTGACCTTGTGCAGGGGATAAAGCGCCACCACCATCTGGATAGTGGAGCAATTGGGATTGGCGATGATGCCCTTGTGCTTCTTAATATCATCCACGTTGATCTCCGGCACTACCAGCGGAACGCGTGGGTCCATGCGCCAGGCAGCGCTGTTGTCTACGGCCAGTGCGCCGGCCTTGGCTGCAATGGGTGCAAAATGCTTACTGATCTCAGCGCCGGCTGAAAACAGAGCTATATCCACGTTGTCGAAGGAGTCGTTGGCAGTCTCCTTAACCACCTTCTCCTGATGGCCCACGAATACCTTTCTCCCGGCCGACCTGTCGGAAGCAAATAGCTGGATCGATGCCGCCGGGAAATTCCGCTGCAGCAGCACCTTGATAAATTCCTGGCCGACCATGCCGGTAGCGCCTACGATTGCAACATGATAACCGTTATTGGCGTTGTTCATATATCAGTCTCCCAAATTTAGAAGTGCGTCCAATCCTCGAACCAGGCCGTGACGTTTGACGACCTCTTTTACAGCAAGAATCACGCCCGGCATAAAACTTTCTCTGCTTACAGTATCGTGCCTGATGCTTAAGGTCTGGCCCAGCGCACCGAAGATCACCTCCTGGCTGGCAACCAGCCCCGGCAGCCTGACGCTGTGGATGGCTATACCCTCTATCTGTCCGCCGCGTGTACCCTTCAAAGTCTCCTTCTCAGTCATGGAGAGGGTGAAGGGCTTGCCGTGGGCCTTCAGCATGCCCCTGGCGGTGGCCAGGGCCGTGCCGGAAGGAGCATCCAGCTTCTTATCATGGTGCAGCTCTATGATCTCAGCATTATCGAGATATTTAGCGGCGATCTTCGCCAGGTGCATCATTATCACTGCGCCTATGGCGAAGTTGGCGGCTACGACCGCACCTTTATTATATTTAAGTGCAATCTTATCTATCTCAGCCAGGTCCGCATCGGTCAGGCCCGTCGTACCCATTACCAGGTTCGAACCGTTCTTTAAGGCCAGTCTCGCCGAGCTCACGGCGGCATCCGCCACTGTAAAATCCACCACCACATCGGGATGGTACATCTCTATCAGGCTGGTGAGGCTGTTGTGCAGAGGGACCTTTTTAACCTTTCCGGACACCGCTATATAATCGCCGTCCGCTTTGATATCGGAGGCGCCGATGAGCTGAAGGCCGGGGTCCGCAACCACGGCGCTTACCACCTGTTGACCCATCCTGCCTAAAGCTCCGTTGACTACGACCTTGATATGAGACATGTTTAACAACCTCGCCGGGCTATGTCCGGGCCGCCTGTGCATCTAATTAAGGTTTGTGTAGGTGCGGCCTCGGTTCGTCCCTGTGTTCTCTGGAAGGCATGCCGCCTCTGGAGGGCGGATGATGCCTGGGGGGCATGTGTGGCCTCTCGGCTGGCGCCGGCCCTTCGCCGGTGGCCTTCTGATCATTAAAAACCGCTTTGCGTGACAGGTTGATGCGTCCGAGCCGGTCAATCTCAGTGACCTTGACCATGATCTCGTCGCCGATTTTAACTATATCTTCCACCTTGCCAACATGGTGATCCGCCAGCTCGCTGATATGCACCAGGCCCTCTTTTCCGGGCAGCACCTCTACGAAGGCGCCGAAATTCTGGATCCTGGTTACCTTGCCGGTATAAATTGTGCCGACTTCTACGTCCTGGGTAAGGCCTTCCACCCTGCGGATGGCTGCCTGTGCTCCTTCCTCGCTGGGTGACCCGATGACCACCGTGCCGTCATTCGAGACCTCGATAGTGGTCTTGGTCTCCTCGATGATGGCCTTGATATTCTTCCCTCCGGGTCCGATCAGGGCGCCGATCTTCGAGGGGTCGATGGTAATTTTATACATCCTGGGCGCATATTTGCTCAGGTTGGGCCGCACTTCAGCGATAGCGCCTTTCAGCACGTCCAGGATTATCCAGTGGGCATCCCTGGCCTGCATGGTGGCTTTGGCCAGTATCTCCTGGCTAACGCCCTTCAGTTTTATATCGAGTTGAATGGCGGTGATCCCGTTGACGGTTCCCGCCACCTTGTAGTCCATATCACCGTAGAAATCTTCCAGCCCTTCGATATCCGTCAGTATGACGTAATTGGAAGGGTTCTCCTTGTCCGTAACCAGCCCCATAGCTATGCCGACTACCGGCGCCTTGATTGGCACTCCGGCATCCATCAGGGCCAGCGTTGAAGCGCAGACGCTTCCCATGGAGGTGCTGCCGTTGGAGCTGAGCACCTCGGATACCAGCCGGATGGCATAGGCAAATTCCTGTTCGCTGGGTATAACAGCCACCAGTGCTTTATGAGCCAGTGCGCCATGGCCGATCTCCCTCCTGCCCGGGGAGCCCATCCTCTTGACCTCGCCGTTGGAGAAGGGCGGGAAGTTGTAGTGGTGCATGAAGCGTCTGGTATCTTCCAGCCCCAGGTCGTCCACCGTCTGGCCCTGCCCCAACGAGCCCAACGTGGCAATAGTGAGCACCTGCGTCTGGCCGCGGGAGAACAGGCCTGAGCCGTGTGTGCGCGGCAACAGTCCTACTTGAGCGCTCAACGGCCGGATCTGGGTCAGCTCACGGCTGTCGGCATGCTTCTGAGTGCGCAAAATCTTGCTGCGGCATGTCTTCTTGGCGATGTCCTCGATGACATTGCCTATCTCCCACTCAGGGTAAGTTTCCTTGTATTTTTCTAAGGCTGCGGCCTTAACCTCATCCATAACGGCCTGGCGAGCCGGGCGCGTTACCTGGTGCAACGCTTCGCTTATCTTATCGCCGAAGTCGGAGTTAATCGAGGCTAACAGCTCAGCGCTGATCTCAATTCCGGGGATATTCCTCTTGGGTTTGCCGACGGCCTGTCTGAGCTCGTCCTGGAGCTTGATAATCTTCTGGTTTTCTTCGTGGGCCAGCTTGACGGCTTCCAGGTAGATCTCCGGCGCCAGCTCTTTGCAGCCCGCTTCTACCATCACGATGTTATCGCGGCTGCTGGCTACCACCAGGTCAAGCAGGCTATCATTCATTTGCGGCAGCAGGGGGTTTATGACCATTTTACCGTCCAGATAGCCTATACGCGTGGCTCCTATGGGGCCATCGAAGGGGATTGAGGATATGGTCAGCGCCGTCGAGGCGCCGATGACGCCCAGCACATCGGGATCGTTCTCCTGATCGGTGGAAAGGACGGTGATGACCACCTGTATATCGTTGGGAAGGGTTTTGAGGAAGAGCGGCCGTATGGAGCGGTCGCACAGGCGTGCAGCCAGTGTGGCCTGTTCGCCGGGGCGGCCTTCACGCCGCATAAAGCTGCCGGGGATTTTCCCGACGGCGTAATGGCGCTCCTCGTAATCGACTGTGAGGCGAACGAAGTCGCTGTTCTCTTTGGCTTCGTCGCTGATGCATGCGGTGACAAGAACAACCGTATCACCGTAACGTACTGTTACTGAACTGTCAGCCTGCTGGGCAAGCTTGCCGGTTTCGATGATAAGATCGCTGTCCCCAACATGGCATTTAAAATCTTGGGGCATTCTTCAACCTTCTATTAATTTATTTGCGTAATCCAAGCTTGCCTATTAGGTTGCGGTAGCGGTTGATATCTTCTCTGCTCAAATAAGCCAACAGCCGCCTGCGCCTCCCGATAAGCTTGAGAAGAGACCGACGTGTATGCTGATCCTGGGCATGGGCCTTGAGATGAGCGGAAAGCTGGTTCACCCTCTCGGTGAGCACGGCGATCTGAACATCGGCAGAGCCCGTATCTTTCTCGTTAATAGCATAGCTCTTCATTATGGATTGCTTCTTTTCCTTGTCCAAGAACCTAACTCCTGCAAAAACTCTTTAACGCAAGATTATAGCATAGCGAGACAATCATTGCATGCAAAATAGCCATCAGGCCAACAGGTTCCGCTCCCAGTGCAATCAATTATTGAAGACGGCCCGGCGTTATAAGAGCTTGGTTCCCGGGCAGTGGTCCACAGGGGGAGTTGAAACCCTAATATTCCTCCTGCCCTCTCTTCACAATATATATAGCACCCAGAATGAAAGCTAAGAGGACAAGGGTGCTGCTGACCAGCAGGACTATATCCGGGTTAATGCTCGGTCGCACCGTAAAACTGCCCGCCGGTATATTGCCCACATAAACGGAGTACGTGCCGGGTTCAGTGCGGCTCACAGTAAATTTGATTGAGGTTCTGCCCCCGCTGAGAACGGAAACCCCCTGGCGCGCTTCTTCCCTTCCATCCACGTAAAGTTTGATCTGCGAAGAGCCGTCGGCGGTACCTTTATTGGCCACGTTGACCGTTACCGCCACGGGATCGCCGGGAGACACCTTGGTCGTTGAAAGAGAGGCGCTCTGCACGGAGATATTGGCCATCGGTGCCGGCCCTATCGCATTAGTTGGCATATGCCCCGACGATGACTGTGTTCTGGAGCTGGAAGAGAATGCGGGGCCACAGGGATCGGCGATTTTGCCGTTGGCAATCCCGTCGGCATCGCCCTGACCGCCATCTTTCAGTGTGATAATAAAAGTAAAGGGGTCGGGCTGCTGAATATACTGAGTGAAATCCGTCAGGTTTCCATTTTGACATTTGAATACGCTCGCACCAAGAGGGATGGCGTTGGGGATTGTAATGGTGACCCTCTCAGTCTGGCCCGGGGCAATGGCCGTTATGTTGTAGGAGAACATGCCGTAGGGGAAAATATAGCCCGAGGTTTGGCAGGACATTTCTTCGGGTGGGATATTGGTCAGGTCGGAAATCGAACCGGCATCGACATTAAACCTGACAATCCCCATGCTGGTGATAACCGAGGCGCTGGTCTGCACGGCTTCCGCTGTGAAGCTTTGTTCAGTGCCATAGCTGGCGCCATCACCGACTGCTTTGGCCCTGTAATAGTATTTGGACCCCGGCGTTAAACCGGTGATATCAGCGAAGAAACTGCCGGTGGCGTTTAGAGTCTGCGATGCTGTCTGGTGTGTGTACATAGCTGAAGCTGAGCCCCATTGGAAAGATGCATCGGCGAACGAAGATGAACCGAGTGATGTGAGGCTGCCGTTCAGCCTGGCGGAATTGGCCGTGACATTGCTGACGCTGCCCGTTTCAACCGATGGGGCGATGTTTGAGGTCAGGAAGCTTATTTCGCGCCCGTAGGCGCTCCCGTAAACACCTCCATCAGCCACCGCCTTGAAATAATACGCAGTATGGGCAGTTAACCCGGACAGAGAGGCTTGAAAACCACCTGCAGCGCTCTTCCTCTGCAAACTGGTTTTATTGGGATAAGGCCCTCCTTGTGTCAAGCCGTACTCAAAGCAGACGTTGTCCGATGCGGCAGAACCTACGGATACGAGAGAGCCGTTTAAAACCGCGGAGCTTGCCGTCACATTGGCAGCATCCTGAGTGCTCACAATGGGAGAATGGTAACCAGTGGTAAAAGATCCCTCGTAACCGTAGCCCGTGCCGTCGACCCCGCCGTCACCTTTGGCCCTGTAGTAGTAGGTCGTGGAAGGTGTGAGCCCACTCAGCTGGGCAAAGAAGGAACTGGGTGCGGTTACAGGCTGCGGTGTTGTAGTAACAGTGTAAGGGCCTCCATGGGTCGTGCCGTATTCGAACGAAGCATTTACAGAGGTTGCGCTGCCGGGCAAATAAAGGTCGCCGTTCAATATTGCCGCATTGGTCATGATATCGGTTACACCGCCGGTTTCTACGACAGGCGGGAGCCGGTTCGTTGTGAAATTCAATTCGCTGCCGAAACTGGTTCCGTAGATGCCACCATCCGCCTTGGCCTTGAAATAGTAAGTTGTAAAGGGGGACAGGCCGGTTATAGCGGCCTTGAAGGCGCCGAGCGTATTCATCGCCTGCAAAGACGTTGAGTTGGGATAAGGGCCGCCTGAACTGGTACCGTAGATAAACGACACATTATTCGTGATTGCCGTACCGAGGGAAGCCAGGTTTCCGTTCAGAAAGGCAGTATTTGTGGTCATGTCAGTGGCAGCGCTCGTAGAAACAGACGGGGGAAGTGAACTGGTAATAAACGAATATTCGGCGCCGTAACTGGTGCCGTGCATGCCGCCGCTGGCTACCGCCCGGTAGTAATACGTGGTGTTGTCGGTCAGGCCTGACAGCCCGGCATTGAAATCACCGGGAGCGCTCATTGTCTGCGGAGTAGTCTGTTTGGTGTAAACTCCTGGACTGGTCCCCCATTGGAATGAAACGCTATCCGAAGAGGATGTGCCCATGGCATGCAAAGTGCCGTTCAGCGTGGCGGAGCTGGCAGTAACACCGGTGACCCCGTCAGTGGAAACTGACGGCGGTACCGCTCCCGTAGTGAAGCTGCATTCAGCCCCCTGTGCAGTACCGTGCACACCCCCATTCGCTGTTGCTACGTAATAGTAAGTGGTCAGGGGACTCAGCACGCTTATAGAGGACTGGAAAGATTCCTGGATATTCAAGGTCTGCGCAGCAGCGGAATATGGATAAGGGCCTCCCTTGGTTGTGCCCCAGTTAAATGCTACGTTAACAGTGGGAGCAGTACCCAGCGAACTCAGATAGCCCTGTAGAACTGCTGAAGCTGCCGTAACGTTTGTTGCGTTGTCGGTGGTAACTGACGGGGGTACCTTGGGTGTAGTGAAATTTTTCTCAGTCCCATAGCTCACACCATAAACTCCGCCATCAGCTTTGGCCCGGAAGTAATAGGTCGTATTGCCGTCCAGCCCGCTGATGTTGGCCAAATAGATCTCAGCAGTGGTTTTGGTTTGCGGCGGTGTAGATACAGGATAGGGGCCGCCAGCAGTGGTACCGTACTCGAAGGACACGTTCACCTGAGTGGCAGTGCCCATAGCCGACAGATTGCCATTGAGTGTGGCAGAGCTGGCGCTGACCCCGCTGGCATCGTTGGTAATTACCGAAGGGGGTATCGAGCTGGTAGTAAAACGGTTTTCCTGCCCGTAGTTCAGACCGTATTGGCCACCGTCACCCTTGGCCCGATAATAATATGTGGTATTGGGAGTGAGCCCGGACAGGCCAGCCGTGAAAGAGCCGGTTGCCGTCATAGCCTGAGGAGTAGTGGAGTTGGGATAGGGTCCGCCATGCGTCGTTCCATATATAATAGACACGTTTACGGTATTAGCCGAGCCCAGGAAATACAGGCTGCCGTCGATATTTGCGGTCGAAGCTGTTATGCCTGTGGCCTGGCCTGTCCCCACATAAGGTGGGAAAGAAGAAGTACTGAAGCTTTTTTCAGCACCGTAGCCGGTCCCGTATGTGCCGCCATCGGCTTTGGCGCGGTAATAATACGTTGTATAGGAGCTCAGACCGGAAAGTATAGCCTGAAAAGCACCGGTCGCAGTAAGGGGTTGAGGTGTCGTGGCATTAGTATATGGGCCGCCATGCGTCGTTCCCCATTGGAACGAGACGTTTACGGAGGTAGCCGTTCCCAGACTGTCGAGGTTCCCGTTTAGTGCGGCGCTATTGGTTGTTAACTGGCTCGCATTATTGGTGGTGGCAGACGGCGGTAAACTGCTGGTGGTAAAAGATCCTTCATCACCATACGCAATGCCGTTTATACCACCGTTGGCTTTGGCCCGGTAGTAGTAGGTCGTATTGGGTGTTAAGCTCGACAGGTTTGCCTGGAAATCGCCGGTCGAACTCATAGATTGGGGCGAAGTCTCAGCGCTGTACATGCCCGACGTAGTTCCCCATTGAAACGAGACGGCAATACTCGAAGCCGAGCCCAAATCACTCAAGGTGCCGTTCAAAGTGGCCGAATTGGCAGTAACCGAGGTCGCTCCGCTTGTAGTCACGGAAGGCGGCACCCTGGACGTGCTGAAGGTCAACTGTGAGCCGCTGACAATATCGCCGTCGCCCTTCGCCACGGCCCTGTAGTAATATAGGGTCCCGGGCGTAAGGCCGGTCAGGTTAGCCTGGAAGGACGCTGGACTGCTAACTGTTTGCCACGGCGTGCGATTGAGGTCATTCGGATTGAGCCCGTAGTAGAACATAACGTCCACACTCGAGGCAGTGCCCATATCGCTCAGCGTGCCGTTCAAAACGGCGGACGTTGAGGCGATTTCCGTCGCACCGTTGGTAACCACTGTGGGTTGAACTATAGAGGTGGTGAAGTTGTTCTCCGATCCATAGCTGACTCCGTTAATTCCCCCGTCTGCCTTGGCCACGAAGTAATAGGTGGTCTTGGGGAGAAGCCCGGTCAGCCCGGCACTGAATGGCCCGGGAGCTGTCATGGCCTGGACGGGCGTCGAGTTAGCATAAGGACCTCCCTGCGTGGTGCCCCACTGCATGGAGACGTTCACGGTTGTAGCCGTACCCAGGTTGGATAGAGCGCCGTTCAGGGTCGCCGAATTCTGGGTTATGGATGAAGCATTACTGGTTGATACAATAGGGGCCATCCTCAAAGTGGTGAAGTTCATTTCGGAACCGTAGTTCGTTCCGTTCGAGCCGCCGTCAGCCACAGCCCGAAAATAATAAGTTGTACTCGGGCCGAGGGTCGAAAGGCCGGCCTGGAAATTCCCGACCGAAGTTTTTGCCTGCGGCGAGGTCGAGTTGGGATAGGGGCCGCCCTGACTGGTACCCCACTGGAAATAAACGTTAACCGTAGAGGCGCCGCCCAGAGAGGTTAGACTGCCGTTCAAAATAGCCGAGGCCGATGTTATTAAACCAGCGGAGTCCGTTGTGACCGAAGGGGATACAGGTGACGTTACAAAGCTCAGCACATCGCCGTACACCGGTGAGGCCGGACTCAGGTCATAGGCGAGTGCCCTGTAGTAATATCTGGTTCCCGATGATATGGGGATAACGCCGAAAACGTAGGGTCCAGGCGCAGTTAACGATAGCATCGGCGTACCCTGCCAGCTTGAGTCGGGTGTTGAAGTCGTTCCATATTCAAAACCCACATGAACAGTACTGCTGCGCTGCCCCAGCGAGCTGAGTATCCCGTTCAGCGGTGGCCCCGTTGGACATCACCCCTGTGGCATTCTCTGTTACCACGATGGGCAGCATTGAAGAGGCCGCTGACACGCCGCTCAGCACCGGCGTATATAGATTATTGGTTGTTGTAAGCGTAGCCCGCCATTGCATATAGCGTCCTGACGGCAGCCCGGACGTAACAGGACTGGTGCTGCCTACTGCAATCCAGGGTACCGAAATATCATCCTTAGCGAACGAAGTATCGCTGGCCCTGGCCTCGAAAATTATATTAGTGCCGGTCGGCAGGGTCTCCTGCCAGGCGAGATAGTTCCAGGTCTGGTCGGCCGCGCCCGTGTCCCAGACGTTCGAGGCAATGGTTCCCGAAGCATAATAAAGGCCCGAGACGTAACCGGGCGCGGGGTTTGTGTTTCCCGTCAGGGAGGCGTAATCCAGGCGTATGGCTCCCGCGCCGCCTGCGCCGCCTGTTGTTCCCGTTGCGCCGTTTCCACCATTCGGACCATTGCCGCCATTTTGGCCGGCAGCATCATGGTCACCATCACCGCCTGATCCGCCGCCACCGCCACCGCCACCATTACCGCCCGTTCCGCCTGCTAATCCCAAACCACCCAATGCCACCACACCGTTAGTCTGCGATATAGTAATATTGTCAGCCGCAAGCCATATTGTTCCACCACCACCCCCACAGCCGCCGTTTCCACCCCCGCCGCCCTGGGCGCCGCCGCCGCCACCACCGCCACCACCGGCTGAAGCATAGTTATCTTCGCTTACTTCACACCAGTTTTGTCCTCCGCCTCCACTACCCCCGGACCCGCCATTGCTGCCTGCGCTTCCCGCCGTTCCATTGCCGCTATCCGCTTTTATTAAATCCTGCACCACGATGGATTTTGCGTGAATGCCTATCAGCCCGCCCCCCGGGCTACCATTTCCACCAGATCCCGGATTACCTCCTGAATTCCCGCTTTTTCCATCATATGGCCCCCCGCCAAATTTCTTGCTCTCCATGCAGGTATTATAGCCGCCGCCACCGCCACCGCCACCGCCGTAACCACCCGCGCCGCTGCTCCCGCCGCCGCCGCCGCTACCTATCTGCATCAGGATCAGGCTGGCGCTGCTTCCATTCGTGCCCCCACGATCGGAAGAGCCTCCGCCAGGGCCTTCCCCATTGCTCCCGCTGCTCCCGCTGCCCGGATTTCCATACTGTGCGCCATTACCACCGTCATAACCTGCACCTCCTGTGTTTACCCCGCCATAACCACCTATACCACCTGTTCCAGATACCCAGCCATCACCTCCATTTGGCCAACTGTTAGAGTTATCTCCACCACCCATACCGCCTGCCCCGCCGGATCCTCCAACCCCGGAGCCGCCGTTGCCGCCATTAAAACCCAACCCGGAGGCTTCGATGAGGCCCCCCGGATTGACTGTAACTGTGCCTGTGGCACGGAAGAAAATGACGCCGCCCGTCTGGCCGTCCCACAGCCAGGGCATGCATATAAGTAAACCTCCGGATTTTATAGTGACATCGGTATAGTGCGGCACCTTTATGACCTGCGCCTTGCTGTTCGCATCCGCATAATACGCATGCTTGAGCTGCGTGGTAAATACAAGTAAATTGGGCTCGACGCCCGAGGGTGCGATATAAACAGTCTCCCATGTCCCGGCGCCCGTGCCCGTCATCTGTATGATGAGCACCTCCTGGCCGGCAGCAAACCCCGCAGTTGAGTTAACTTCTATGTAGCTGCTGCCGATATAGGATGTTGAACTCAAGGCAGTGCCAGTCGTGTTGAGGAAGTAAGTGTCCGTCACCGTCAACGGGCCGTCGGAGCCATCGCCTGTGTCCAGATTGGTAGCCAGCAGCACATTGTTGGGACTTGAAGCAGGTATCAACATTGGTCAGGACGCCGGAATTGAACTGTGCCTGGGTGTTCCAGGTCAGAGGCGCCCATGCATATACCGGCGTTGCCGGCGGCAGCAGAGGGAATATAATCGTTGCGAGGATGGTGAGCAATAATACGAGCGGCTGTAACCTGCCATGGATTTTCATCTACGCCTCCTCTTGTTGCCAGCCCACCCGTCACGAGGCCGGAATACGATTAATACCTTAGTAGCGAAGTTTTTCTCATTGAAATTAACCAGAATATAATATCATAAAGTGCGTTTAAGCTTTCGAAGAAACCGCTATGAGCGTCGAATAGGAATCACGACTAGCTTCGGTTTTTCCGACCCGGTCGTTGGGGTATAATAGGTAAACCATGACTTCACAAGTCTTCTATCGTAAATGGCGTCCCCAAACATTCAGCGAAGTAGCCGGCCAGGAACATGTAGTACAGACCCTCCGCAATGCCATAACCAGCGGCAGGATCGCGCATGCTTACCTCTTCTGCGGCCCGCGCGGCAGCGGCAAGACCTCCACCGCCCGCATCCTGGCCAAGGCAGTCAACTGCCAGAGCCCGGTCGACGGTGAGCCCTGCAACCAATGCGATTCGTGTCTTTCCGTCAACAAGGGCAACGCCCTGGATATCATAGAGATCGACGAAGCCAGCAACCGCGGCATCGATGACATGAATGACCTCAAGGAGCGCGTAAACTATTCACCCAACATACTGCGCTACAAGGTCTACATAATCGACGAGGTGCACATGATCACCAGGGAGGGCGCCAACGCCTTCCTGAAAACCCTCGAAGAGCCTCCCCCGCATATCATTTTCATCCTGGCCACCACCGACCCGCATAAAATCATTTCGACCATCACGTCGCGCTGCCAGCGCTTCGATTTCCACCGCCTCTCCAGCAGCGCCGTCATCTCCCGCCTGACGCATATCTGCAAACAAGAGGGCGTCAGCCTTGACCCGGAGGCCTTCAAGCTGATCGCCAGGGCCACTACAGGCAGCTTGCGCGATGCCACCAACCTGCTGGAACAGCTCATTACCCAGTATGGAAACAATATCGAGCTGTCCCAGGCGCAGGCCATGCTGGGCATCAGCGGGGACTCGCGCATCGGCGAACTGGCCCATTACATAGTCGCCAAGGATGTATCATCCGGCCTCAAGGTCATCAATACCGTGGCGGCAGAGGGGCTGGACCTGCGGCAATTTAACCGCGAGCTCGTTGACTATCTGCGTCAGTTGCTGCTGGCCAAATCAGGCTCCGCTGAGCTGATCGACGCCACAGTGGACGACCTCGCTGAAATTCAGAAGCTGGCAGGCGCCGCCGGTTTGGATTATTTGGTAGACACGGTCAAGCTCTTCAGCAGCATTGACCTTCGCATGGATAGTTATTCTCCCCTGCCCTCGAGTTGGCCCTGGTCGAAAGCGTACTTTCGCAACACACCAGGGAGAAGGCTTCGCCGGGCGAATCCCAGGGTAACAGGGACTGGCAATACCAGCGGCCCACGCCACCGCCCTCCAAGACCGTCAAGCCTATCGAGCAGGCCCGTCCATCCAGCCTGGTCAACAAGCCGGGCAAAGTCGCTGAATCCCCCACGCCGGACTATGCGTCCGACCCCGCCGAGCAACCCAAGCTCTCGGAGCCGCTCAAGATGGAGGATCCCACCGACCTCGATTATCTGCGCACCCACTGGAAGGATTTCATCAACTCGATGCGCGGCGAAGGGTCGCAGGGCAACCTCGACGCACGCTTGCGGCATGCCTGCGAGCCGGTTGAGATCAACGGCCAGGAACTCAAGCTGGGATTCTATCACGAGTTCCACAAGAACTATATAGATAACCGCAAATACCTTCATCTCATCGAAAAAAAGCTCAAAGAAGTATTCGGCCACACCTACAATGTGACCTGTACCATGATGCCCCAGGGCCAGAAGCCCGAGCTTAAGCCGGCCAGCAGCAACCATCTGGTGGAGGCCGCACTGAGCATGGGCGCCAGGATCGTCGAGGAAAATGCCGAAACGGAGGAGAAATGAGCCAGTTTAACCTGCGTCAGATACAGGAGCTTCAAGCCAAGCTAGCCAAAGCTCAGGAAGAACTGAACCAGACCAATATCGAGGTCACGGCGGGTGGAGGCGCAATCAAAATCGTTATAAACGGACATCAGCAGTTCCAGTCCATCACCATCTCGCCCGAGGTCGTCAACCACGAAGAGGTGGATTTCCTGCAGGACCTCATCCTGGCGGCCTGTAACGAGGCCATCCTGAAATCACAGGAGATGGCTGCCCAGAGCATGAGCAGACTGACGGGCGGACTCAAGATACCGGGACTTTTTTAGGAGGCGCCTTTGAACTCCGATTTCCTGCCTACCGCCAAGCCCATCTCCAGGCTCATCGAAGAACTGCATAAGTTGCCCGGCGTCGGACCCAAGACAGCCCAGCGCCTGGCCTATCATCTATTACAGGCCCCTCCCGAGAAGGCGCGCGACCTTGCCGACGCCATACTGGGCATCAAGGAAAATTTGAAGCTGTGCTCGGTCTGTCTTAATATCACTGATTCCGACCCCTGCGGCATCTGCTCGGATGAGACACGGGACCACATGAAAATCTGCGTGGTGGAGGAGCCGATCGATATCATGCCGCTGGAGCGCACCCGGAAATACCGCGGCCTCTACCACGTGCTGCACGGCGTGATCTCCCCCGGCGATGGCATCAAGCCGGAAGACCTGCGTATCAGGGAGCTGTTGGACCGTCTCGGCAGCAACAGCATAACCGAGGTCATACTGGCCACCAACCCCAATGTGGAGGGCGAAGCCACCTCCATGTATATTCAACGCCTGATCACCCCGCTCGGCATCCGGGTCACGCGGCTGGCACGCGGCCTGCCTTTCGGAGGGGACCTGGAATATGCCGACGATGTAACGATCAGCCGCGCCCTCGAGGGCCGGCAGGAGATGTAGCAATCCGACCATGACCTCAAGGGTCTATCAGACTGAAGCCATCATCATTAAAAGGATCAAGTTCGGCGAAGCAGACCGCCTGGTTACCCTTTTCACCTCCGACTTCGGCAAGATCAGGGCCATCGCCAAAGGCGCCATGCGTCCCAAGAGCAAGCTGGGCGGCAACGTCGAACTTCTAACCCACAGCCAGTTGATGCTGGCTCGCGGCCGCAATCTGGATATCATCACTCAGGCCCAGGCCATCGATAACTTCCTGCCCATCAGGGAAAGCCTGGAGCTGATGTCGGGCGGCTTCTATCTGACGGAACTGGTGGATGCCTTCACTGAGGAGAACGTCGAAGATAGGGAACTGTTCGACCTCTTCATCAATACTCTCAGGGATATGGCCGCCTCCAGCGACATGGAACGTGCGCTGCGTTACTTCGAGCTGCGCCTGCTCAGCCACATGGGCTACCGGCCGCAGCTTCACAAATGCGCCAACTGCAGCCGGCAGCTCGAGCCCGAGGTGAACTACTTCAGCCCGCACCAGGGCGGCGCATTGTGCCGTGAGTGCGGCTACCCCGACATGAGCGCCCGGACCATCTCGGTCAACGCCCTTAAAGTATTGCGACTATGGCTTAAATGCGACTTCCCCACAGCCTGCCGGGTTAAATTGAACTCCGACCTCAGCCGTGAGATCAAGAACCTCATGCGCGAGAACGTCAGGTACCTGCTGGAAAAACAGCTCAAATCGATCGATTGGATGGACCAGCTCAACTCCGAGCAGAAAAACAGCCCCTCTGTAGGGACCGGCCTTTAGGCCTGTCCGCCTGCCACTCATCCGTTCATGCGGACGCCTGAAAGTACGCCCTTACAGGGTTGAATTATTACATGTTGGGACGGGCCTCTAGGCCTGTCCGCCTGCCACTCATCCGTTCATGTGGGCGCCTGAAAGTACGCCCGTACACATGCTGTTCTGACATAAAGTGCCAATTCTGATACAATAACGCATCATGTCTTCGGCTTTACCTCCCTACGTGCAAGCTTTGCTCAAAGCTGATGCGTACCCCGATCGTCCCGCCGGAGTGGAAATGATGCAGACGCAGATGTCTTTCGTCTTCCTGACGGGCAAATATACCTATAAGACGAAAAAGCCGGTCAACCTGGGTTATCTGGACTATACCACCCTCGAAAAAAGGCTATATTTTTGCAGGCAGGAACTGGAGCTCAACCGCCGCCTTTCTCCGGAGGCTTACCTGGACGTTCTCCCCATAACGGAATACAAAGGGGCCATAAGGGTCGGCGGCAGCGGAGAAGCCATAGAATATGCGGTTAAGATGAAGCAGCTTCCGCAGGACCGCATGATGGACGTGCTGCTTAAAAAGGGCCGGGTCACCCCGGAAATGCTGGTGCAGGTAGCGGCGTTGATGGCTGACTTCCACAGCAGGGCGGCCACCAGCGCAGAGATAAGCGCCTTCGGCAGCCTGCCGATGATCAAGACCAACACCGACGAAAACTTCTCTCAGACCGAGAAATATATCGGCACTGTCATACCGGAGCCGGTATTCGGCTTCATCAAAGACTATACTAATAAATTCATTGCGGACAACGGTCAATTATTCAACGGGAGGGTGTCGGGGGGCAGGATCAGGGACTGCCACGGCGACCTGCATGCCGCCCATATCTGCTTCGCTGAAGAGATATATATCTACGACTGCATCGAGTTCAATGACAGGTTCCGCTACAGCGATGTGGCGTCCGAGATCGCCTTCCTGGCCATGGATATCGACCGCTACGCCCGGGCCGACCTGTCCAAAGCTTTCGTGGAAGCCTATCTGAAGGCCAGCGGTGATAGAGGAATAGCCGACCTGCTGGATTTCTATAAATGCTACCGTGCCTACGTGAGGGGCAAGGTAGCCTGCTTTAAATATGACGACCCGTTTATCAAGGACAAGTCTGCTGTCCTGGCCGAAGCCAGGCTGTATTTCGATCTCGCCCGCAACTATGCCGATAAGAGGCCCGTGGTGATAATCGTGACCGGGCTGATCGGCTCAGGCAAGACCACAACCGCTGAGGAGGTGGGGCAGGGCCTGTGCTATGCCGTTCTCTCCTCCGACGTCATAAGGAAGGAGCTGGCGAATATACCGGCAACCCAGCGGCATTACGATAAGATCGATAGCGGCCTGTACAGCCCCGAATTCACCCATAAAACCTACGATGAGCTGTTGCGGCGTGCGCGTGAGCTGCTGGCTGCAGGCCACTCCGTTGTGCTGGATGCCTCGTTCAAGAAACGCACCGACCGGCTGGCCGCCCAAGAGACGGCGAGTAAGGCGGGCGCCCGCTTTCTGGTGATAGAATGTACGGCGGACGACGATACCATCAAAGGCTGGCTCGAAGAGAGGCAGCGGAAGGGATCAGTATCCGACGGCAGGTGGGAGATCTTCGCCGATTTAAAGAAAGAGTACGAAAAGGTCGACGAAGTCCCGGCGGGAAACCACATAATACTTGACACAAATAAATCATCAGGTAATATTATTCCATTGATTTTGGAGAGGTTATCGGGCTTATGAATTATGATATTAAAGACATCAAGCTTGCCGCAGAAGGCAAGCTGCGCATAGAGTGGGCCAGCCACCAGATGCCTGTGCTCAAGCTGATCCAGACCCGCTTCGCAGTCGAGAAGCCGTTCAAAGGCGTCCGGATCGCAGGTTGCCTGCATATCACCACCGAGACGGCTAACCTGGCTTATGCTCTGCAGGCCGGCGGAGCGGACCTGGTCCTGTGTGCTTCCAACCCCCTTAGCACCCAGGACGACGTGGCGGCGGCCCTGGTTAAATCCGGGTTCCCCACTTTCTGCATCAAGGGAGAGGACAACAAGACTTATTACAGCCATATTATTTCGGCCCTCTCGTACAAGCCCAACCTGACCATCGACGACGGCGCCGACCTGGTAAGCACCATCCACAAAGAGAAGGTCAAGCTGCTTCCCGGTATTATCGGCGGCACGGAGGAAACCACCACAGGGGTCAACCGGCTGCGAAATATGGCCAAGGCTAAAAAGCTGAAATACCCGATCATAGCCGTCAATGACGCCAAGACCAAGCACTTCTTCGATAACCGCTACGGCACGGGCCAGAGCACCATCGACGGCATAACCCGGGCCACCAATATACTCTGGGCCGGCAAGAGGGTGGTGGTTTGCGGCTACGGCTATTGCGGGCGTGGAGTGGCCCTGCGGGCCAAGGGCATGGGTTCACACGTTATCGTGACTGAAGTCGACCCCATTTCCGCCCTGGAGGCGGCCATGGACGGCTACGAAGTCATGCCCTTGCTGAGCGCAGCCAAGATCGGTGAAGTGTTTATAACGGTGACGGGCGATAACAATGTGATCGACAAGATGCATATATCACGCATGAAAGACGGCGCCATCCTGGCCAACAGCGGCCATTTCAATGCAGAAATCAACATAGCTGCGCTGGAAAGCCTGTCTAAGGGCAAGCGCCGCATCCGCGCCTTTGTCGACGAATACGTGCTGGCCGACCGCAGGCGCATCTACCTTCTGGGCGAGGGCCGGCTGATCAACCTGGCGGCCGCCGAAGGCCACCCGGCCAGTGTAATGGACATGAGCTTTGCCAACCAGGCTCTGGGACTTGAATACCTGGTAAAGCACGGCAAAGATATGAAACCGCAGGTTTACCCGGTCCCCCCCGATATTGACAGCGAAGTAGGCCGGCTTAAACTGAAATCAATGGACATTTCCATTGACAGGCTGACTCCCGAACAGCAGAAATATATGAATAGCTGGCAAGAGGGAACTTAAACATTAAGGAGCTTCGATGAAAAATACCTTCATGAGTTCACCCAAATATTTCTTTTCTTCCGAATCGGTTACGGAAGGCCATCCGGATAAGCTGTGCGACCAGGTCGCCGACGGCATTCTGGACGCCATGATCAAGGACGACCCCAAGTCAAGGGTCGCCTGCGAAGTGGCGGTCACCATCGGTCTGGTGATAGTTTTGGGCGAGATCACGACCAAGACCTACGTGGAGATACCGGACGTGGTCCGCAATATAGTCAAGGAAATCGGTTATACCAGGCCCGACTATGGGTTCGATTACCAGAGCCTGGCATGTATAGTCTCGATAAAGAAGCAATCGCCCGATATCAATGCCGGCGTCAGCAAGGCGCTGGAGGTCAGGGCTAAAGGCAAGAAGGTGGACGAACTGGACCTGACCGGTGCGGGCGACCAGGGTATGATGTTCGGCTTCGCCTGCAACGAGACCGAGGAGCTGATGCCCCTGCCCATCGCACTGGCGCATGAGCTGACTCAGAAGCTCGCCGAGACCCGTAAGAAGAAGGTAATACCCTGGCTCAGGCCGGACGGCAAATCTCAGGTCACAGTGGAATACAGCTATGGAAAACCCAAGAGGATCGAGGCCATTGTTATCGGCGCCCATCATGACCCGGAGCCCGATAACGATATCATACGGCAGACTATAATTCAGAAGGTCATTAAACCGGTCATACCGGCTTCGCTGATGGATAAGAATACCAAGATATTCGTCAACAGCGCCGGGCGCTTCGTAGTGGGCGGGCCGGTATCTGATACCGGGTTCACCGGCCGTAAGCTGCTGGTGGATACCTATGGCGGCTACGCCCGCCACGGCGGCGGCGCATTCTCCGGCAAGGACCCGACCAAAGTCGACCGCTCGGCCACTTACATGGCACGCTACATAGCCAAGAACTGCGTGGCGGCCGGACTGGCCGAGAGGCTGGAGCTGCAGGTGGCCTATTCCATCGGCGTAGCGCACCCGCTCTCCGTCTCCATCGAAACATTCGGCACGGGTAAAATCTCCGATGCCAACATACTTAAATTAATCCACAAGCATTTCGATATGCGGCCCGAGGCCATCATTCGGTATTTCGACCTGCGCAGGCCGATCTACCGCGCCACCGCCTCATACGGCCATTTCGGCCGCACCGATATCAAGTTCCCGTGGGAGAAAACGGACAAGGCGAGGATCTTAAAGGCTGAAGCCGGGATATAGGGGGTAAGGTATGTCCGCCGGAATTAAATTCGGCACAGATGGCTGGCGCGCCGTTATTGCCGAGGATTTCACGTTTGGTAACGTTCGCGCCTGCGCACAGGGGGTAGCCGATTACCTGAAGGGGGCCGGCCTTGCTGAGAGAGGGCTGGTGATCGGTTATGACACACGGTACGCCTCGGAGGATTTCGCAGCGGCCTCCGCCGAGGTCCTGGCAGGCAATGGGATCAAGGCCATACTGCTTTCCAAGGTAGCGCCCACGCCTGTGACCAGCTACACTCTGACCGCTCTTAAAGCCGCCGGCGGCATCATGATTACCGCCAGCCACAATCCCGGCAATTACAACGGGTTCAAATACAAGGTTGAGAGCGGCTCCAGCGCCCCCACCGACGTAATCTCCGTTATTGAGAAAAACACCAACGAAGCGCTATCCAGCGGCAAGATCAACCGGTTGGAGCTTAAAGACGCCATTAAGAAGAAGTTGATCGCATTCCATGACCCCTACCACGCCTATGCCAAACACCTGGGTAAGCTTATCGACCTCGAAGGGCTGCGGCAGAGGAAGCTGAAGATAGTGGTCGATTCGATGTTCGGCGCCGGCATCGGATATTTCAAGAGCCTGCTCGAAGGCGGCCAGATCGATATCCACGAGATCAACCGCGTCAGGAACCCGCTGTTCCCGGGCATCCAGCCGGAGCCCATCGGCAAGAACCTTGGCAAACTGGCCAGGCACGTGATCAGGGACAACGCAGCGGTGGGGTTGGCCACCGACGGCGATGCCGACCGTATCGGCATGGTTGATGAGAACGGCAGTTATCGCAATACACAGGAAGTGTTCGCCCTGCTGGCCATGTACCTCCTGGATGTACGCAAGGAGCGCGGCGCCATCGTAAAAACCCTGACCTCAACCGATATGTTGTATAAGATCGGCGAACTATATAAAGTTCCCGTTTTCGAGACCCAGGTGGGATTTAAATATGTGGCCCCGGTCATGATCGCCGAGAACGCGCTGCTGGGCGGCGAGGAAAGCGGCGGTTACGGATTCAGGGGACATATCCCCGAGCGTGACGGCATGTTGGCTGGCCTCTACCTGCTCGATTACATCGCCCGCACGGGCAAGTCACCATCCCAGCTCCTCAACGACCTCTATAAAAAAGTGGGGCCCCATTACTATGACAGGGTCGATGTACACCTCACCGAGGAATCCAGGCAGAAGACCCGGGCGGCCATGTCATCCCTGGACAAGGTGGACAAGATCGGACAGCAGAAAGTAACGAAGATAGATACAAGGGACGGTTTCCGTTATAAACTTGAGGATGGGTCGTGGCTGCTGATCCGTTTTTCCGGCACGGAGCCGCTTATCCGGATATATGCGGAGTGCAGCAGCGCCGAAGAGGTACAGAAGCTGATACAGGACGGACAGAAAATACTGGGGGTGTAAGCCGTGGTGAACCTGGACGAACAGGATTTATATACTTCCCTAGACAAGTCCTCGATGCGGCAGCAGATACGGGGCCTGCCCGCTCAATGCCTTCAGGCCTGGAACAGCGCCGCTAATTTCGCCCTGCCGCCGGACTACTCCGGTGTCGATAAAGTCGTAATCCTGGGCATGGGCGGCTCCGCTATAGGCGGAGACCTACTCAAGGCCCTCACCTCCTCGTTAAGCAAGCCGGTAATCTATGTGCACCGCGATTACGGTCTGCCCGCCTTCGTCGATGATAAAACGCTCGTCATCGCATCGAGCTATTCCGGGAATACGGAGGAAACGCTTTCCGGCTTCACGGCAGCCCTGGGTACGAATTGTAAAAAGCTGGCCATATCCACGGGCGGCCAGCTAACCCTGCTGGCCCGCACCAAGGGCGTGCCGGTTTTCGTTATAGAGCACGTTTCTCCGCCCAGGGCGGCACTGGGGTATAGTTTGCTACCCCTTATGGCCATTATGCAGAACCTGGGCTTTACAGAGGGCAAATCGGAAGAGGTGAAAGGCATGGTCACAACTCTGGAGGGGCTGTGCCGTAGCTGGCAGGAGGATGCGCCTAAGGAGAAAAACAGGGCCAAGCAAATTGCAGCCAGCCTCGATGGCAAAGTAGTGGTGGTTTACGGAGCCGGCATTCTCTCGGACGTAGCGCGCCGCTGGAAAACTCAGATCAATGAAAACGGCAAAGCCTGGGCCTTCTTCGAGATACTACCCGAACTGAATCACAATGCTGTGCTCGGCTACCTTTACCCCACATGGGCCAGGGAAAAAATGTCCGTAGTCTTCCTGCGCTGTCCTTCCGTCAACCTGCGAACACAATTACGCTACAAGTTTACCGGCGAGCTCCTCTCGCAAAGCAATATAGGTTACCAGGTGCTGGACAGCGAGGGCGCCGATCCGCTCACTCAGCTCATGAGCCTGGTGTTGCTGGGGGACTGGGTCAGCTATTACCTGGCCATATTGAACGGCATCGACCCCAGCCCCGTACCGCAGATCGACCTTCTGAAAAAACGCCTCGCCGAGTCGGAATAAAAATCCCCCTCTTGTAAGGGTTCTCTCAACTTTTGGTTGTTACCTAATTTATTTGGGGCGTCCGTATCTACTATGTATTATAGACAAAATTATAGGTGGCCGTCTGCGGTTATAAAATCGCTATATCTGATGGGTCTCCAATATTTTATAAGATGATAGAATTTAGGATACACAAAGTGGGAATTAGAAGGAGAATGTAATGGAAAGTAAGTCACCTAGTATTGATTTAGTCTATGACCTAACAATGAAGCAGTATGAGTTAATATCTTCGTGGATTCAGGCTATTGATAATAAGGTGTCAATGGTTTTAGGCACGGCTACTATTGCTTTTAGCGTAATGGTAGGGATATCTGCGCCTAGCCTTAGGCTTGATGCCAAGTTAATCCCATTTGCTTTGGGTGCTGTTCTATTTATAGCAACATGCTATTTTTTACTTCAATGCCTTAAATCACATAGCTTCAAAGTCATTTTTAGCCCAACTATACTGCTGAATCACTATGTTAGACTAACGCCAGAACAAATGAAATTGGTTGTGGTTAAGCATAGTATAGAGCACTATAAAGAAAATACAGAAACATTAAACAAAAGAGCTTGCAATTTGAATTATGCCGTTTATTGTATGATTGGTGAAATATTATTTCTTTTCCTCGGACTTATTTTTATCAATTGATTCAGGAGTTATGCTCTTCTTGATCTCAAAAAGGGATTGCACGGCATCAGGGACATCGGGAATGCTTAGATCATCTACATTTAAGTTCTCTTCCTCGCCAGGAAGTTTTTCTTTATCACTCATAATCTTGCCTCCCCTATCAAAATCACTATAAGAATAGGCCACCATTGAATTAAATGTCAATAATGATCGCTGGAGGTGGTCATATTTGATTCAATAATTCCAAACCACAATCTTATATACGGTGGTAAATTAGGCAAGTTAATTCTGTCAGATTGGATTAAATTCTAGGAAACCTTGACCCGTTTCTTGAGTAACTCTTTTACGTATATGGTTACTTCTCTCCGCTCAGTATATTTCAAACCTTTTTCAATTTCTGCTATCAAGTCTCTTGATAATTCCTCTGGATCAATGATAGCTATAAGTGGTAAAAGGATAAGTTGAGGCCAATATGCTTGTTCCAGCACTTCAGCAGTAGGCTTACGATAGAGGTGCGCAAGCCTTATTAATAAGGAGTTAGGCGGCATTCTTTTACCATTCTCATATTGATTTAATTCCTGCCTGTTATTAAGTCCGAGCTCAGCAGCAGCCTTGGTTTGGTTCAATTCTGTATTTTCCACTCGTAACCTTCGAAGATAATTGCCAAATTTATGGTAAGGGCGTTTTGGTGAGTATTTCTTTTGCTTATTCATAGCTTTCAACTGAACGTGGATGGTAACAGCTTTTTAACAGATTGTCAATTATTAAATTCATTAAGTCGATTCTTTTCTGATTATCCCTAAATTAATTTACATTCTATTTTACTTGTTTGAATTATTGTTTAATTTTTGTTACCATTTAAGCAAAGCACAATTGCGACGCTGGTTACATGAAAAAGACAATGATTTGGTGTAAAATAAGTGCTTTCAAAGGAGGGGGAAAATGATGGTGGCTTCTGCTCGACCTTATGCTATAAGCCCAGCTGAACTTGCAACTATTTCAAGTAGAGTTGTGAATTGTCTGTCAATGCTTAGCAAGATTCAGAAAAGGGAGAGAGAGGATATTCTGGGGAAAGCTATTGAATTTATTGAAGTGGTTGATCGTGGGGATCAGATAATGAAAACTGGTCAGTTAAGAGCTAATGCTTCAGATAGTTTGAGAAACTACGGTTGGTTTACTCGTGCATTTAGTTTGTTATCACATCGGCCTGAGGCATTGGAAACACAAGATTTCTCCGACGAGTTACTCCAAATACGTAATACCCTTACGGCTTTAAAAGAGGGGGGAACTGTTACAAGTGCAAAGATGGATGAAATGAAACGGCTATTCGCATATTTATGTAAAATTGCTTTGGCTGTTGACAATTCACCGACAGACAAACTTACTATCATCTGAAATCGTTATATTTTAACAATCAACGAATGCCATCAGATTCAATAGGTGAAAGATACTATGATGATACCGCTGAAAGCATTCGGCGTCTTGAACAATATCTGTGTGAACAAAAACCACGGCCAACTTATCCAGATCGGACGAAGCTAATTGAGACTGGCATAAGGATATGCCAGATGATGCGGGTGGCACTCGCAAATGAGCGAGAATCTATCTCCCATAGTCCTGATTTCGATCTTTTTCAACTCTGTGACATTTATAATAAACATTTGGCTGATTTCAAAAAACAAATTCTGAATTTTATTCCTTTGATTGATCCCTATGCTCAACCCTTCGAAATTATAGAACCAATCAAGTCGTTCATACGGAGGTTTGAGCCGAGTTTCGCTCTGATCCTGCGAAGCTACTCTAAAGAAATGTACGAACTTAATGCCATCCAAAACCTTTATTCGTCGAAATTAAATATTTTCTCTCCATATGTTCCCGAAGAATATCAAAGTTTTGAGGGAACGAAGAAGTGGTATGTTTTTCTTTCATTTCCACGTATACACTCTAGGGACGTTCTTCGCCACCTCATCACCGTTAGTCACGAGATGCTGCATTTGAGAGACTATGAGCTTAACATAACAAGTGGCCTGCTAAGCGAGATACGTATTTCTGAAGGTGATATTCAACCTCTTGTTGACAACATTAGAAATTATCAGATACCCACAACAAGTTCTTCGTCACCGCCTCTAACACTGGAGACAATTTATTCTCCTCATGAGATAGAACGTGAAACCAAAGAGATATGTAGTAACATATTAGAAAAATGGCTTAGCGAAATTGTTGCCGATCTACTTGCTACCAGTATTTTTGGTCCGGCCTATTTCTTTTCTCTGGCCGATTTTTCCTTATCCTTAGGAATTATGGATCAGCATTCAGATAGTCATCCATCATCCAGATTTCGTTTAAAGATGATGCTGGAAGTATTGCGTAATTTAGGATATATGGATGATCATAAGGGGAATGGCAGGGTCGTTTATTTGGAATTAGAAAAATGGCAAAGTTATTTGGGTGTAGATGTTAGCCCGATATGTGTTCCCTCTGAGTATAAACCCTACTGTGAAATTGCTGAACTTAAAGTATTGGCAACAAGCACAATGATAATTACTAAAGTGGCGGGTGTAATACAAAATGAGAGTTATGATGCAGCTACGTTTAAGACTAAAGTTCCGAAATTAGTTGAGCTTCTTGATAATGGCATTTCGCCTGCGGAAATAAAGGAAAAAGAGAGAATTACACCTGCAGATTTGTCCTCAATCTTAAATGCAGGCTATATTTTCTTTTTAACTCATCTGGATCATATTTATTCAATCCTTGGTGATTACGGAGATCACCATTTACATGTGTCAAAACTAAATGAATTACTATTACATGCAATACAGGCAAGTACCTTCTTTCAACGATGGCTTAAACTGCAAAATAAGCAATATATCGAAGTTTCAAAGAGAGGAGGAAAGGTTGGTTCCAAGGGGACAAAAGGAGCGCCTTCTGCGATGGAGCTATTAAATAAGATGCATGTTGCAAATATCGGTGAACGCCTAATAATAACCCCTCATCTGGAAATCGATATCCACGATTGTACGGTTGATTTGCATCTTGGAACGAAGTTTCTGCTTTTCAAGCTGACTCAACATGGTACGATTACCCCATCGACAATAACTGAAGAACAAGCGATGGAATTGTTGGAAAGACAACAGTTGCGGTTGGGCGATGAACTCATCCTTCATCCAAGGCAGCTCTTATTGGCGAGCACGCTAGAATATGTATCAATTCCACTTGACCTTGGCGCATCGGTTATCACTCGTTCTTCATATGGACGACTAGGATTGATTACAGCAACTTCAATATTCGTTCATCCTGGTTTTAAAGGATGTCTGACACTTGAATTAACTAATGTAGGTAATAGTCCAATTATTCTGCGGCCTGGGGAGCGTATAGCTCAGTTGGTATTTGAATATCATAATCCAGGTTTGAAGCCATTCACTTCCAAATATCTGCTTGCAACAGGACCAGAATTCCCAAAGATGTGGGAAGACAGGGATCGCGAATTCCCAATACTATTGGGCACCAATGACTGGGTATCCTGATTATTTAGAGTACTCACTCTTCATTCTTGTGTATTCTGGCATTGGTCAGCCTTTTTAGCCTCTCCATTACTCTTTTTATCTTCTATTTTTTCTAAGTGACGATTGATAGCGTCAAGCGTATCCTTGAGTTCATATTCTCTTTTTTTCGTATTCCAATATTGAACAGATTTGCCGAATATCCATTAGGCAAACACTATTAAAAACGCTATATTCGGCCACTGATTCATTTCCATATCCGCATTGAGAATTTGTAAGAAGGTATATTCAGTATATATGGCTGCAATATCCATGAGCATCTTAATACGCTCAAACAAGATGAATATAACGAAGCAAATAATAACGGATCAGGTAGAACAATAGTAAGATATTCCCATACTGGAAGGTATTGTATTTTCTCTCTTTTAATTTGGAATGATTTAGCCATCTGCTACCTACCACCCATATCCTTGGCGGTGAGTCTAGCATCCATATGCTACATATGTATATCTGGAGGGGTTTATTTAACAATTATCCCCCTCTCGCAAAGGCTCGCCAACCACTTGTTGACAGAACCCTTGCGGGAGGGGGATTTGAACTCTCTTCGTGTACTACCGTTAACGTTTTGTATACTGCGGGGCCTTGCGCGCACGTTTCAGGCCGTATTTCTTGCGTTCCTTGATCCTGGGGTCACGTGTCAGCAGGCCATGCTGGCGCAGCGGGGCTTTGAAGCTTTCATTGGTGTCCACCAGCGCACGGGCTATGCCATGCTTGATAGCGCCCGCCTGGCCGTTTATGCCGCCGCCGACGACTTTGACCTCGACGTTATATTTGCCGGTGGTGTCAGTGACCAAGAAGGCCTGCTCTATCGTGCGCCTGTGGTCCACCAGCGGGAAAACCTGCTGGTAGGGCTTGCCGTTGATCATGATTTCACCCGTTCCGGCGGATAGCTTGACCTGAGCTATGGCGCATTTCCTTCTGCCGGTGCCTCTATGATAAGTGGCTGCACTCATTTATTATCGCTCCCTTTGTCAGATACTTTTGCACCGGCAACCTGGGCCGTGTGCGGATGTTCGTCACCGGCATAGACCTTTAGTTTCTTATACATGGCCCGCCCCAGCCTGCTATTGGGCAGCATGCCCTTTACGGCGTGCTCTATAGCGCGGGTCGGATGTTTTTCAAGCATCTCTCCCAGAGTCATGGAACTGATGCCACCGGGGTAGCCCGAGAACCTGTAATACGATTTTTCCCTGAGCTTTTTACCAGTGACTCTCACCTTGGCTGCGTTGATGACGACCACGAAATCGCCCGTATCGATATTGTTGGCAAACATCGCCTTGTGCTTTCCCATGAGCAATCTGGCAATCTGTACCGACATCCTGCCCAGGGTCTGGCCGTTGGCATCGATAACGTGCCATTTCCTTTCGATTTCCTTTAGTTTAGGTGCGTAGGTTTTCATATTTAAACTCCGAATTATCCGCGTAAGTAACCTTTATCAGGCAAAGGCCGTGCGCCGGCGCTGTCGGCCCTGCCAGGCTCAATTTCTTCGATTCCAAAATCTCCTTAAACTCTTTAACTCCCAGTTTAGACATCCCCACTCTGACCAGGGTGCCCAGTATATTACGTACCTGATGCGTCAGGAACGAGTTTGCAATAACCTGGAAGGTTATTATATCACCTTCCCTTTTTATCCCCACCTTATAAATATGCCTTATAGTGCTCTCCTTTCTATCCCATGAAGTGACGAATGAAGCAAAATCATGTTCGCCCGTCAGCACTTTACAGGCTTCCTTCATGAGACCGGTATCGAGGGCGGCGCCGACGTTAAAACAAAAATCGCTGAGAAGCGGTGACCGTGCTCTCCTGTTCAATATCCGGTAACGGTATTCCCGTCTCACGGCGTCCTTCATAACATTGAACTTCTCGCTGACCGTGCCGGCTTTTAGTATCGCAATATCATCGGGAAGGTAAAAATTCAGGCCGCTGACAAATGTACGGGGCGTTAACCTTGAGCCGGACCTGAAGCTGGCTACCTGTCCCTCGGCATGGACCCCTGTATCGGTCCTGCAGGCTGCCGCTACCCGCCGGTTCTCCCCGGTCAGTTTATATATGGCCTTTTCCAGCTCATCCTGGATCGTAGGCTGTCCCTTCTGCCACTGGTAACCGCAGTAGCGCTTGCCGTTGTATTCGACTACGAGGACTATTTTTCTTAAGTTATTAAAGAGCTCCACCTGCCCACAGAGTGACTATTCCACCATTTCGATACGCGCCATGGGCGCTTTATCACCTTCGCGCGGGCCCAGCTTCAGTACCCTGGTATAGCCGCCGGGGCGCGATTTATATCTGGGCGCATAAATGGTAAAGACCTTATCCACTATCTTCTCGTCGAAGATAAATGCCAGAGCCCTCCTGCGTGAAGCCAGGCTGCCCTCTTTTCCCAGGGTGACCATCTTGTCCGCCAGGCTCCTTGCTTCTTTGGCCTTGGGCAGCGTGGTCGTAATCTTCTCGTGGTTGAGAAGATCGGTAACCAGATTACGGTATAAAGACCAGCGGTGCGCCGCCGGCCTTCCCAGTTTTCTTCCGGAAAGCTTGTGTCTCATCAGCTATTCACCTTCAGAGCCTGTATCATCTACATGCCCTTTCTTCTTTTTATCTTTATCCATGGGGATGCCGGAAAGCTCAACTCCCAGCTCTTTCAAAGCTACTTCCACTTCCTCCCTGGATTTTACGCCGAACCCGCCCAGTGACATCAGGCCGTCCAGTCCCTTTTCCAGCAACTGACCGGTCTGGGTGATGCCGCCGCGGCGCAGGCTGTTGTAAGTATGTGTGGAGAGATTGAGCTTCTCGAGGGGCATATTGTAACACATCCGTCGGGATTGATTTCTGCCAGGCCTCGACCTCTTCCTTTTCAGCTATGGTGGTAGCCAGGCCGGTAAAGCAGTTAAACTGCTCGACCAGGATCGATGCGCTCTCGCCAATGGCTTCGATAGGGTCGATGGTGCCGTCGGTCCAGATTTCAAATATGAGCCGTTCTTTTCCGGCGCCCTGGCCGGGACCGCTGCTTTCAACCGAGTAGTTGGCACGTGTGACCGGCGTATAAATGGCGTCTACCGATATCTCCTTGCTGGTCCCGCCGCTGGTAACGATTATGCCTACGTTATCGCCTGCGCTGGCCGTCTGGTAGCCTTTATCCACCTTAATATTGAATTCAACGTTAAGCTTGGCCTCATTGGAATCAAGTGTGCAGAGGTAAAGCTCCGGGTTGACTACCTCGAAATTGGGCGGGCCGACAACCGATATATCGGAGGCGTGCACGTCCATCCTGCCCTTGACATTGAGGACCATCTTACCCGAGGTTGCCCCCTTGGAGAGGATCCTGATTCTGATATCGCGGGCATTCAAGAGGAAATCGATGATATCCTCCTTCATATTGGGGATGGTGCTGAACTCCTGGGTCACGCCCTCTATCATGACGGAATTGATAGCTGCGCCGCTGAGCGAGCTGAGAAGGACGCGCCGCAAGCTATTACCGAGAATTACGCCGAAGCCCTTTTCTACAGGCTCTGCAACGAACTTACCGTAATTCTCCTTGTATAAGGTGCATTCAATTTTTGGCAAAACTACTTGAACCAAAAATCCTCCTATCGGGAATAGAACTCCACGATTGCTTTCTCGTCAAAATTCGTCCTTATGTCCTGGGCGGCCGGAAGCGATCAACACTTTGCCGACCATGTTTTCTTTTTCCAGAGACAACCAGGCGGGTATATCTTTATCCTCGATTTTCTCAACCAGGATTTTGTAATATTCGCTTTTAGTGCTTTCTTTGCGCCATTCTATAACGTCATCCGCTTTAACCAGGCAGGAAGGCACATCGGTCCTGCGGCCGTTCAGCTTGATATGTCCATGCCTGACGATCTGCCTGGCCTGTGACCTTGAATCGGCAAAACCCAGCCGGAAGATAACGTTATCCAGCCTTCTTTCCAGCAAGACCAGCAGATTGGCGCCTGTTATGCCCGGCAACCTCGAGGCCTCATCGAAAAAGCGCCTGAACTGCCTTTCATAGCTGCCATAAGTATATTTGGCCTTCTGCTTTTCCATCAACTGGATACCATGATCGGATACCTTGGAACGCCTCCTGCCCTGCTTGAAGCATGAGGTCCCGGAGGGGTATTCCTGCGCTCGATGGCGCATTTTTCTCCAAAGCACCTCTCGCCTTTCAGCATTAATTTAGTGCCGGTGCGGCGGCACAAACGACAATAAGCTTCAATATATCTAGCCATATCTTATACTCGCCTTCGTTTTCTGGGCCTGCACCCGTTATGAGGAACAGGAGTTACGTCCCTGATCCCGGTCACAGTGATGCCCGATGCCTGTATGGCCCTGATGGCAGCCTCGCGTCCGCTGCCCGGGCCCCGCACGAATACTTCCACCTGGCGCAAACCGTGTTCCTTGGCCTTAGCGGAAGCGCCCTGCGCGGCCATCTGCGCAGCGTAGGGTGTGCCTTTGCGGGAACCTTTAAAGCCTGCGGTACCCGAGCTGCCCCAGGATATCACTCCGCCCTTGGCATCGGTCAATGTGATAATCGTATTATTAAAAGTTGATGTGATGAAGGCCTTGCCTTCATGGATCAGCTTTCGTTCACGCCTCTTGGTTCTTACTTTCTTTTTCTGCGGCATATTACCTGGTTACTCCTTTATTTCTTGGTAGCTCCGCGTTTCTGACCGCGCCCGGCGACCGTCTTCTTGGCTCCGCGCTTGGTCCGCGCATTGGTGCGGGTCCTCTGCCCTCTCACCGGCAGGTTCCTCTTGTGCCTGATCCCGCGGCGGCTGCCTATCTCGATCAGCCGCTTGATATTCATGGTGACTTCTTTGCGGAGCTCACCCTCGACATTGTATTCCTTGTCGATCTTTTCACGTATGCGGCTGACCTCTTCTTCCGTAAGGTCCTTAACCTTCTTGGTAGGATCGATCTTCAGATCCGTCAATATTTTCTTGCTTATGCTGGATCCGATCCCGTGGATATACTGCAGGGAAAACAGTACCTGCTTTTCCCTAGGGATATCTACGCCTGCAATACGAGCCATGTTTTACTCTACTCCTGTGACTATCCCTGACGCTGCTTATGTTTGGGGTTAGTGCAAATCACCCTAACAACGCCGCGGCGCCGGATTATTTTACATTTCTCACAACGTTTTTTTACCGAAGCTCTGACCTTCATTTCCGATTATATCCTTAATTTACTCAAAAAAACCGCTTAATAATATATCTCTTTATTCACTTTATGTCAAAAGAACTAACTCGTTTTTTCACTTGAACCGGTAAGTTATCCTGCCCCTGGTCAAGTCATACGGCGAAAGCTCTACGAGCACCTTGTCCGCCGGCAATATCCTGATGTAATGCCTGCGCATCTTGCCGGATATATGAGCCAGTACCTTGTGACCGTTGGCCAGTTCCACTCGAAAGGTAGCATTGGGCAACGATTCAATTACCGTCCCTTCGACCTCGATGGCTTCTTTTTTATCCATATATTAATTTTACAACAGGGTGAGTATTTCGGCCTCGTCCTTCCTGATGGCGATGGTGTGCTCGAAATGGGCCGACAGGCTGCCGTCAGCATGTATGCACGGTCCAGCCGTTGCCGTTCAGCCTGGTCTTCCAGCCGCCTATATTGACCATCGGTTCCAGGGCCAAGGTCATGCCTTCGCTTCAGCTTCAGGCCTTCGCCTTTTCTGCCGAAGTTGGGTACCAGCGGGTCCTCGTGCATATCCCTGCCTATGCCGTGCCCGGAATATTCCCTGACCACGCTATAGCCCCTTGACTTCAACAAAGCCCTGTACGGCCGCGCCGATGTCGCCCAGGTTGCCGCCATCACGGGCGGCGTTGATGCCCTGTGACAGGGATGCCTCGGTAACTTCCATCAGCTTTCGGGCTTCCGGGCTGATCTGGCCGACGCCCACCGTGACAGCGGCGTCACCCTGGAATCCCTTGTAAATAACACCGAAATCCAATGAAACTATATCACCTTCTTTTAAAACCCTGTTGCCCGGTATGCCATGCACTATCTCATCATTGACCGAAACACATACGCTGGCCGGATAAGCCATGGTAGCCTTTGAAAGAAGCGCGTGCTCAGCTCCACTTGCCCATTTCCTTCTCGGCAAGTTCATCGAGCTGCCTGGTTTTCATGCCCGGTTTCACTTCTTCGCTCATTTTCTGCAACACAATCGCTACTATCCTTCCGGCCTCCCGCATCACTGCGATCTCTTCGGCCGATTTGATGATGGTCATTTATTTCTTCTGTTTCAATCCTTTCAGGAACTTGACTATATCTTTGCCGACCTCGTCGATATGCTGGTTGCCGTTGACACCTGAAAAGCCTGCCCTTTTTCTCATAGTAGTCAAGCAGCGGCATAGTCTGTGCGAAATAGACCTTCAGCCGCTCTTTGATGGTCTCTTCCTTATCATCGGCCCTCTGGTAAAGCTCGCCTGAACATTTATCGCAGACACCTTCCTTCTTAGGCGGAGAGTTCTTCTGGTGGTAAGGGGACTGGCAGGTGCGGCAAACCCAGCGGCCGGTCAGCCTGTCCGAGCAATGCGCTTTCCGGTACCTCTATGTATATGGCCTTCTCGATCGACTTGCCCTGCTTTTCAAGGGCCGCATCGAGCGCCTTGGCCTGCTCCAGCGTCCTGGGGAAGCCATCGAAAACGCAACCGTTCTTGCAGTCCGGCTGAGCGATCCGCTCAAGTATCATTTTGATGGTTATCTCGTCGGGCACAAGCTTGCCGGCTTTCATATAGGATTCCGCCTGCTTGCCCAGCTCCGTGCCGTTCTTCAGTGCGTGCCTGAACAGGTCACCGGAAGCCACATGCGGCAAGGACATCTCTTTAACTATAATATCTGCCTGAGTACCCTTCCCCGCCCCGGGCGCCCCAAGCAATATGAAGAACATTTTCAAATCCTCCTTACTTTAAGAAACCTTCATAGCGCCGCATGGTTAGCTGCGCTTCGATCTGCTTCATCGTATCCAGCGCCACACCGACGACGATGAGGATGCCCGTGCTCGACAAAGTCATGTTAGCCACATCGGTCAGCGACCTGGCAAAAAACGGCATGATGGCCACGACAGCCAGGAAGATTGCGCCGCCCCAGGTCAGACGGTTGATAACACCGTTCAAATAGTCCGTGGTAGGCTTCCCCGGCCTGACGCCGGGTATAAACCCTCCCTGCCTCTGCAAGGTGCGGGCCAAGTCCATCTGCTCGAAAATGACCATGGTGTAGAAGAATGTAAAGGCCACTACCAGTATAAAATAGACCACCCAATAAAACAGCCCGATGGGCAGAGGTGTGGCGGGATTGAACCACAGCATGATCGTATTGGCGAAATTGGGCTCCTGGCCGTTGGGAGCTGCAAAATAGCTGGCAATCGTGCCGGGGAAAATCATCAAAGACATGGCGAAAATCAGCGGTATCATGCCGGCCATGTTTACCCTGAGGGGAATATAAGTGGAGCCGGCCTGGCGGTACATCTTGCCGCCCTTGAAAGCTGTCCGAGCATATTGAACCGGTATACGGCGGTGTCCTTCGGTGAAAATCACGATCAATACTACCGTTATCAAGGCCAGTATGGTGAATACCGCTATGCCCAACCAATTGGTTGCGGCCGAGACGAACCCACCGCCGATCTGAGTTGGAAGCTGGGCAATGATGCCGCCGAAAATGATGATCGAAACGCCGTTGCCTATGCCCCTTTCCGTAATCAACTCGCCGATCCAGACCAGGAACATAGTGCCGGCTGTCAACGTTACAATGATGGCCACTGTTTCAAGGGGGCCGGTGGGCAGCACGCCGCCCTGGCTGCGCAGAAGCTGTAGCTGGGCGAAGCCTTGAAGGGCCGCCAGCGGAATGGTGAGCCAGTGGGTTATCTGGTTGATCCTGTTCCTGCCCGCTTCTCCCTCTTCCGAGAGTTTGCGCAGGGCCGGTATGACAGGCACCAGCAACTGCATGATAATCGATGAAGTAATATAGGGATAGACACCCATGGCCGCGATGCTGAAATACCTCATGGCGCCGCCGCTGAACAGGTCGAGCATGCCCAGCAACTGGCTGCGCTGGAATATCTGCTGCAGAGCATTAACGTCCACGCCCGGAATGGGCACATGGGCCACAAACCTGAAGATTACCAGCATGGCAAAGGTGAACAGCAGTTTTTGCCTCAAATCAGGCAGTGAGAACGCATCGATCATCGCCTGGATCAGGCGGGGCCTGGATTGTGTCTGCGGCATCTTAGATCTCCTCTACCTTGCCACCCGCTGCTTCGATTTTTGTCTTTGCGCTTACAGAGAATTTATTAGCTTTGACCGTTAACGATTTTTCAATTTCCCCGTTGCCGAGAATCTTGACGGGGAAATTGGTCGATTTGACGAGACCTTTATCCTTCATGGATTCGGGGCTGACCTCTGAACCGGCGTCAAACAACTTTAAATCGCCTACATTTACCACGCTGTACTGGATTTTGGCGACATTGGTAAAACCCCTGGTCCAGGGCAATCTTTTTACAATGGGAAGCTGCCCGCCTTCAAAGGCAGGATGCAGGTCTTTTCCAGAACGTGATTTCTGGCCTTTGCAGCCGCGTGTAGAGAATGTGCCGTGACCGCTGCCATCGCCGCAGCCGACACGTTTTTTCTTGTGTTTTGCCCCCGCCGGGGGCTTTAAATTACTTTGATCCATTCTCGTTCTCTTCTATCGATAACATATGGCTAACTTTATTAATCATACCCCGGATGACGGGAGTATCTTCTTTTTCGACCGTTTCATTCAGCCTGTGAAAGCCAAGCGCTTTAAGTGTGCGCTTCTGGTCGCCCGGGTATCCTATATCGCTTTTTATCCACTTGATGCGTATCTTAGCCACTTGCTTAACTCTCCTCGATTCCCGGCTGTCCCTTCCGCCTCTTGATGCTTTCCGCCGGATTCCTCAGGTTAGCCAGAGCAAGCATAGTTGCTTTTGTAACATTGACCGGGTTTGCGCACCCCAGCGATTTTGTCAGAATATCTTTGATACCGGCTGCCTCAACCACTGCGCGCACTCCGCCGCCGGCGATAACCCCTGTTCCGGGGGCGGCAGGCCTCACCAGCACCCTGGCAGCGCCGAACTTTGAAAGGCTCTCGTGAGGAATGGTAGTATCCCTGAATACCACGCCGATGACGTTTTTCTTGGCAGCCACACCGGCCTTGCGGATGGCTTCGGGGACTTCCCTGGCCTTCCCCAGTCCCACTCCTACATGGCCTTTGCCGTCGCCGACTACCACCAGAGCACGGAAATGCAGGTTTTTACCGCCTTTCACAACTTTGGTGACGCGGGTCAAAGATACAAGCTTCTCGGTGAACTCCATTTCACTCGTATCGACCCTTGGCTTGGGTAAATGTATTCTCGTCGATGCTTTCATACTTAAATCCTCAGAATTTTAACCCGGCTTTGCGGGCTGCTTCGGCCAGGGCCTTTACCCTGCCCTGATATTTATAGCCGCCCCGATCGAAAACAACCTGGCCAATGCCTTTTTCCTGTGCGCTCTTTGCCAGTGCGGTACCGACCAATTCGGCCACCTGTGTTTTATTCTTACCCTTAAGCTGTTCCTTTATCTCGGCGTTGAGGCTTCCGGCCGAGGCCATGGTTACACCGCCGGCATCATCGATAATCTGCGCATGTATGTTGCCGAGGCTGCGGAATACGCACAGCCTGGGCTTGTCCGCAGTGCCTGATACGGTGACCCTGATGCGGGCGTGGCGCCTCTTTCTTGCTATATTCGAACTAACTTTAGCCATCTTTATTTCCCTTTGGTAGCTGTCTTGCCTGCTTTACCGGGCTTCAGGCGCAGACGTTCGCCGGCGTATTTAATTCCTTTGCCCTTGTATGCGTCGGGAATGCGAATCCTTTTTATCTCCGCCGCCGTTTCTCCCACCAGTTCCTTATCGATGCCGGAGATGCGTATCTTGGTCGTGCCGTCGATGGTAATATCGATTCCCGTAGGTGGGTCGAATTCCACCGGGTGGCTATACCCGATCTGCAATGTCAACTTAGCGCCTGCCTTCTGTGCGCGGTAGCCGACACCGCTCAACTCGAGGTTCTTTTCAAAGCCTTTGGTCACGCCTTCTACCATATTATTGAGCAGCGACCTGGTCAGGCCGTGGAGGGAGCGCTGCACCCTGTTATCACTGGACCGGGTAACGATCAATTTTCCATCTTCCTGAGCAACTTTAATATCAGGATGGAATTCGCGGGTCAGTTTACCCTTGCTTCCTTCAACAGTAATTTCCCTGCCTTGGATCTTAACCTTAACCCCGGCAGGGATGACTACGGGCATTCGTCCTATACGAGACACAGATTCACCTCTCTGAGTTCAATTACCATACATAACATAATACTTCGCCGCCAAGGTTGTTCTTCCAGGCTTCCTGGCCGGTCATAATACCCTTGGACGTGGATAAAATTGCGATGCCGAGTCCGCCGAATATCCTCGGTATCTCTCCCTTGCCGCTGTAGACCCTCAACCCGGGTTTGCTTACACGTTCCAGGCCGATGAAAGCCGGCTGTTTATCAATATACTTCAGTGTGATCTTAATCATGCGCTGAGTTTCGCCTTTAACGATGGAAAAATCTGCAATGAACCCCTCTTCTTTGAGGATTTTGGTCATCGCAATTTTCATCTTGGAAGCAGGCACTATCACGCTGTCATGGCGCGCCATGGCGGCATTGCGAATTCTGGTCAATAAATCGGCTATCGGATCAGTAACCATTGATAAACAACTCCGTCTACTTAATTACCAGCTGGATTTCCTTACCCCGGGCAATTCGCCGTTCAAAGCCAGTGTGCGGAAGCATATGCGGCATATGCCGAATTTCCTGATATAGGCCCTCGGCCTTCCGCACAGCTTACAGCGGTTATGCTGTTGCACTCTGTACTTCGGGGGTCGGCTAGCTTTAACCATCTTACAAATTTTTGCCATTACTTTACCTTACTAGTTTTTCTTAAAAGGCATGCCGATCGCTTCCAGCAACCGCCTGCCGTCTTCGTCCGTCTTGGCGCTTGTAACAATCGTAATTTCTATTCCCCTGGTTTTGTCCACCTTATCATATTCGATTTCGGGGAAGACAATCTGTTCTTTCATGCCCAGCGTATAATTGCCCTGGCCGTCAAAAGCGTCGCGGGGCACACCCTGGAAATCACGTATCCTGGGTAAAACCACGCTTACCAGCTTGTCCAGAAATTCATACATCCTCTGGTCGCGCAGGGTTACCATCATACCGATGGGAACACCCGCCCTCAGTTTAAAGGCTGCTATAGACTTCTTGGCCTTGGTAACCACCGGGTGCTGCCCGGCTATGGTGGTCAGGTCCTTTTCGGCCGCTTCCATAGCTTTGGGATTGGAAAGCGACTCACCCATTCCCAGGTTAAGTACGATCTTGTTGACCCTGGGTACTTCCATAACATTCTTATAGCCGAACTTTTTAATCAGCTGCGGCACGATCTCTTTTTTATATCTGTCTTTTAGCCTTGCCATCTATCGGGTTACCTCTATTTAATCAATAATCTCTGTGCAATTATGGCAGAACCTGGCTTTTTTACCATCGTCCAGAACCCTGGACCCGATACGAGCCGGTTTATTGCATTTATTGCAGATCACCATAACGTTGGAAATGTGGACCGGGCCTTCGAGCTCAATAATGCCCGCCTGCTTAGTCTGGCCTTTAGTCTTGGAATGCCTCTTGATCAAGTTAAGGCCTTCGATGACCACGCTTTCCTGGGCCGGCAAGGCCTTGCGTACTTTGCCTTTTTTACCCTTATCCTTGCCTGCGATGATAAGGACGTTATCATTCTTATGTATTTTCATTTTTACAGCACCTCTGGTGCCAGCGAAATTATTTTCATAAAATTCTTGTCTCTCAGTTCCCTCGCCACCGGTCCGAAAATGCGGGTGCCCTTGGGGTTGCCCTTGTCGTCCAATATGACTGCGGCATTATCGTCAAAGCGCACGTAAGAACCATCGGGCCTGTGGTGATGGTTGGAAATCCTGACTATTACCGCTTTCACTACGTCTCCCTTTTTGACTACGCCGCCGGGTATTGCACGTTTGACACTGCAGGTGATAACATCACCCACGGTAGCATAGCGCCTGCGTGTGCCGCCCGGCACACCAATGCACATCACCTGACGCGCACCCGTGTTATCCGCTACCTTAAGTCTGGTTAAAGTCTGAATCACTTCAGTTCTCCTGATTTCCCTGGTCCACATCGTCCTTTAAGACGCCGACTATGTCTGCTTTATGAATTATCTCCACGATCCGCCATCTTTTATCTTTGGACAGCGGCCGGGTTTCAACTATTTTCACCACGTCGCCGATGTTGCACTCATTATTTTCATCATGCGCCTTGAAGCTGCGTGGAATGCCTGACAACCTTGTGATATAGAGGGTGCCTGCGCAAGCTCTCGATCTGAACGACGACCGTCTTATTCATCTTGTTGCTGGTAACCTTACCGATCCTTGTTTTCCGGTTTTTTTCCATTTCTATTTCTTGCCAAGCTCCCTCTCGCGAATAATGGTGTTTATCCTGGCGATCCTTTTCCTTACGGCCGGCAACTGGCGATGGTTCACCAGTTGCCTGGTTGCCAGCTTGAAGCGCAGGTTAAACAGCTCTTGATGAGCTTCCTCCAATTTTTTTTGCAGTTCGGCATTTCCCAATGCCCTGATCTCAGTGAGTTTCACCTTTTACCTCTTCCTTAAGAGTCTCACGTGCTACAAATCTGGTCTTTATCGGCAATTTATAAGCGGCCAACGTGAGCGCTTCTTTGGCCATATTCTCTTTTATGCCGCCGATTTCAAAAAGCATCCTGCCGGGCTTCACTACGGCTACCCAGTGGTCTACTGCGCCTTTTCCGCTGCCCATGCGGGTTTCAGCCGGTTTCTTAGTAACCGATTTATCCGGGAAATATACGTATCCATACCTGTCCGCCGCGGCGGAGGTAACGTACTATAACGCGGCGTGCCGCTTCGATCTGCCTGGATGTAATCCAGTGGGCCTCGCTCGGCCTGCATTCCGAAGTCCCCGAAGACAATCGTATTACCTGATTGTGCCTTGCCACGCAGGTGGCCGCGGTGGCACTTACGATACTTCACTCGTTTCGGTTGTAACACTTTCTCTCCTTACTTCAGGAATAATTCGTCCCTTATAAATCCATACTTTAACGCCGATATTGCCCATGGTGGTGCCGGCTTCAGCGAAGCCGTAATCGATATCTGCGCTCAAAGTATGCAGCGGCAACTGTCCCTCATGGATGGTCTCCCGCCTGGCGATCTCGGCGCCGCCCAGCCTGCCGGCACAACTGATCTTAATGCCCTTGGCTCCGGCCTGCCTGGTCTTAAAAGCCGCCTGTTTCATGGCACGCCTGAAAGCTACACGCCTTTCAAGCGAGTCAGCTATATTGCGTGCAACCAGCGTTGCCTCGATCTCAGGCTGCTCCACTTCCTTGATCGAAAGTTTCACCTTCTTGCCGCAGGCTTCTCCAGTTCCGACCGCAATTCTTCGGCTCGCTGGCCGCCCCTTCCGATCACTATGCCGGGACGGGCGGTGAATATCGTCACCAGTATATCGTTCCCCTGACGGTCGAGCTCCACCCTGGCGACCGCCCCCTCGCGAAGCCTTTCCTTGATCGACCCTCCTCAGCTTGAGGTCATCATGCAGTGTTTCCAGGTAATGTTTCTCATCATACCACTTGGCCTTCCAGCCGCGTATGATTCCGATCCTGAAACCGTAGGGGTGTACTTTATGTCCCACTTATTTTTCCTCCTCGGAAACGAAAACCTTGATGTGCGTGGCACGCTTCAATATAGGGCTGAAGCGGCCCCTGGATTGCGGCCTGTACCTTTTTAACGTGCGGGCTTCATCGGCCACAATATAAACTACCTTTAATTCCGCCGGGTCCATTTGAAAATTATTTTCCGCATTGGCAGAAGCAGATTTTATCAGCTTGGCAACAGCCTTGGCGGCGGGTGTGGGAGTAAACTTAAGGATATTCATGGCATCTTCAACTTTTTTACCGCGCACCATGTCCACCACAAGCCTTACCTTGCGGGGCGGTATGCCTAAATCTTTAGCTATTGCTCCTACTCTCATTTTTTACCTGCTTACTTCACCTTCTTGACTGGCGCTGCCGCTGCGGTTGCCTTGCCGACATGGCCGCGGAATGTGCGTGTCATGGCAAATTCGCCCAGCTTGTGGCCGACCATATTCTCAGTTACAAAAATGGGCACATGACGCCTGCCGTCATGCACACCGATGTGTGTGGCCGATCATCTCAGGCATGATGGTCGAAGAACGGGCCCAGGTCTTGATGACCTGCTTCTCTCCCTTCTTATTAAGCGCTTCAATTTTCTTCAGCAGCTTGGGATGACAATACGGGCCCTTTCTCGCTGAACGTGACATACTTAATTTACCTCTTTATTTCTGCGGCATACCGTGCGCCTTACAATCAATCTATCGGACGGCTTGCCGACACGTGTCCTGTGGCCCAATGCCGGTTTGCCCTGTGGCGTCTTGGGCGCCATACCACGCGGTGCCCTGCCTTCGCCGCCGCCATGCGGATGGTCACGCGGAGTCATAGCAGAACCCCTGACCTTGGGCCGTCTTCCCAGCAAGCGTATCCGGCCTGCTTTACCTGACTTAATATTCTGGTGGTCCAGGTTTCCTACCTGGCCGATGGTCGCCCGGCACTCGATTCATAAAGCGCCGGACCTCACCGGAGGGCAAGCGCACCGTAGCATATTTATCTTCGCTGCCCAGCAACTGAGCCGAGGTGCCGGCGCTCCTGACTATCTGGCCACCTTTATTGGGTTCAAATTCCAGATTATGTACCATGGTGCCGGCGGGGATGCTGCCCAGCGGCAGGTTATTCCCGGGCTTTATCTCAGCATCCGCACCGGCCATAATGGTATCGCCTACGCCCAATCCCAGCGGGCAAAGCATATAGCGTTTCTCGCCATCAGCATAGAATATCAGGGCTATGCGTGCAGAGCGGCCGGGATCATACTCGATAGCAGCCACTTTGCCCGGGACGCCCAGTTTATCCCGTTTAAAATCTATGATGCGTGTCTTGCGTTTAGCGCCGCCGCCCCTGTGGCGCGTTGTTATAACGCCCCTGCTGTTCCTTCCCGCTTTCCTTTTCTGCGGGCACCAGCAACGACTTTTCCGGCTCGGTTTTGGTGATATCGTCAAACGATATCTTTACCATTCCGCGGCGCCCGGGAGATGTAGGGCGAAATGTCTTTAAAGCCAAATCTAACTACTCCTAGCTTTTAAGCATGGCGTCTTTGCCATCGGTTCTTTCTCAAGAGCTTACGATGCTTGTGTTTCGCCATCTTCTTTTTACGTTTCTTTATAACAGAACCCAATTTATACTCCTGTTATCTTACACTCCCTCAAAGAACTGTATTTTATCGCCTTCTTTGAGTGTAACAATTGCCTTTTTCCAGGAGGGCTGGTCACCTGCTCGCCTGCCCATTTTCTTGGTTTCGCCGGGCACCATGACAACATTGACATTCACCACGCCCACTTTAAAAGCCTTCTCCACCGCCTTCTTTACCTGGTCTTTGGAAGCCTTTTTATCCACTTCAAAGACATATTTGCTCCCTTCGGAGAGGCGGGTGCTCTTTCTCTGTTACCAGCGGCCTGCGTAGCACTTCATATACATTCATGATACTTATATCTATCCTCTCAGAAATCTATGCCGCCTTATCTTCCTTGCTTTCCGGATTCCTTCTTGTCCCACAGCTCCTCAATGCGCCTGACGGCATCGACGTCCAGCACCAGCATCTTGTAAGAAAGCAGGTCGGCCACATTTAGCATCGACACCATCGTGGTCTTGATACCCGGCATATTGGAGCTTGCCATCGTAATATAATCGTTGCCCAGCGCAACGCCGATGATGGCAGTGCTTTCAATGCCCAGGCGATCCAGTATCTCCGTTCATCAACTTGGTCTTGGGCTCGTTGATCTCCAGTTTATCCAGTATCTTCACTTCACCGTCGCGTACTTTGCCTGAGAGCACGCTCCGCAAAGCCAGCCGGCGCATCTTTTTGGGCATGTCCTGCCTGTAGCTCCGCGGATGCGGGCCGAAAACGACGCCGCCACCCTTAAGCAGGGGAGAAGTCGCACTGCCGCGCCTGGCCCTGCCGGTGTGTTTCTGAGCATACAGTTTCTTGGTGCTCCTTTTCACGTCGGACCGCGTCTGCGAATCCGCCGTGCCCTGCCTGCGGTTGGCAAGCTGCATCAACAGCGCCTGGTGCACTACCGCTTCATTCACGGTCTGACCGAACACGTAATCGCTGACCTTGATTTTGCCAGTCTTTTCGCCTTTTAAATTAAATACCTCTAAATCCACTCGCAATAACCCTTTATGCAGCTTTCTCTATCAGCACTATCCGCCTTTAGCCGCCCGGCACTGCGCCTTTGAGCAAAACTATATTTTTAGCCTGGTCGACTTCGACCACTTCGAGATTGCGCGGTCGTAACTTTGCGGGCGCCCATATGCCCCGCCATGCGCAGTCCCTTGAATACACGGCCCGGTGTGGTAGTGGAACCGATCGAACCGGGTGCGCGATGCCTGTCGGACTGACCGTGGGTCTTTGGCCCGCCGCTGGAAATGATACCTCTTCACGCCGCCGGCAAAACCTTTACCCTTGGAAATTCCTTCGATCTGGACGACGTCGCCGGCCTTGAACATGCTGACGTCTATCTTTTGCCCGACCTGGTAATCCTTAACATCGTCCATACGCGAACTCACGGAGGTACCGGTAACTGCCGTTCTCTTTCAAGATGCCCTTTTTCAGCCTTGCTCAGCTTTTTGGATTCGCCAAAGCCGATCTGCACGGCATTATATTTATCTTTTTCAACCGTCTTAACCTGCGTAACACAGCAGGGGCCCGCCTCAATAGCCGTCACAGCTATCTCCAGGTTTTCCCTGTAAAGCTGCGTCATGCCAATTTTCTTACCAAGTATGCCAGCCATTTCTTACATTCCTACAATCTAATATCGATTTCCACGCCCGAGGGCAATTGCAATTGCGTCAGAGCGTCAATGGTCTTGCTGGTCGGCCCGACTATATCGATCAGCCTCTTATGAGTGCGTATCTCAAACTGCTCACGTGAATCCTTATCAATATAAACCTGACCTGATAACACAGAATTTCTCAATCTTGGTCGGCAGCGGCACCGGCCCGATCACCTCCGCGCCTGATTTGATAGCCGTTTCAATAATCTGCCCGGCAGATTGGTCCACCAGCCTGTGATCGTATCCCCTCAGTTTAATTCTTATCTTCTGCTTGGTCATTTACCTACCCTTTGATTTAGCTAACATTTCTTCAAGTATACTGGCCGGCACTTCGCTATACTGATGGAATTCCATCGAATAAGTGGCCCTGCCCTGAGTAAGCGACCTTAATGTGGTTGCGTATCCGAATGATTCAGCCAGCGGTACAAAGCAGTGAATAACGCAGGTCTCGCCGTGTGTCTCGATGCCCTCGATCTGGCCGCGCCTGGAATTGATATCCCCGATCACATCGCCCATAAATGAGGCCGGTGTTACCGCTTCCAACCGCATTATCGGCTCCAGCACAACCGGCTTTGCCCTGGCAACTCCTTCCTTCAAAGCCATAGAACCGGCCATCTTAAAGGCCATTTCCGACGAGTCAACCTCGTGTTCACTTCCGTCGAAAACCGTGACCTTGATATCCACAAGGGGATATCCGCTTAAGCCGCCCGTATCCAGCGCCTCACGTACGCCGGCTTCGATAGCCGGGATATATTGCCTGGATATATCGCCGCCGCGGACTGCGTTAATAAATTTAAATCCGCTGTTGCGCTCGCCGGGCTCGATCCTCAACCAGCAATGGCCATACTGACCATGTCCGCCTGTCTGCCGGATAAAGCGGCCTTCGGCTTCCACCGCTACGGTGACGGTCTCTTTATAAGCTACCTGCGGCTTGCCGACACTGACCTGGACCCCGAATTCCCTCATCATGCGGTCGATCAGGACCTCGAGGTGCAGTTCGCCCATGCCGGAAATGATGGTCTGGCCTGTCTCTTCATTGGTGCGTGACTTTGAAAGTCGGGTCCTCCTCAGCCAGCCTTCCCAGCGCATCGCCCAGCTTATCCTGGTCGGCCTTGCTCTTCGGCTCAACCGCCATTGATATAACCGGCTCGGGGAACTTGATATCTTCCAAGAAGTATGGATTGCCCGGCTTCGCAGAGCGTGTCACCGGTAAATGTGTTCTTCAATCCAAGTGTGGCGGCGATGCAGCCGGTATCCACTTCTTCGATCTCTTCACGTTTGTTGGCATGCATCAAAAGCAGCCTGCCCAGCCTTTCCCTGGTTCCCCTGCTGGCATTGTAAATCTGGGCGCCCACCTTGATGCGGCCCGAATACACCCTGAAATAGACCAGTCTTCCCACAAAGGGATCCGAGACTACTTTGAACGCGAGCGCGGAGAATGGAGCATCATCGCTGGCCGGCACGTAGAACCTCCTTGCCCGCTCATCGGTATCAATCGCCTTCAACGGCGGTTTATCCAGCGGTGACGGCAGGTAATCTACTACTGCATCCAGCACCAGCTGGATACCTTTATTGCGCAAGGCCGTGCCGCAGACGATCGGTACGATCCTGTTGGCAACGGTCAGCCGCCTGACGGCCGCTTTAATATCCTCTTCGCTGATTTCCTGGTTATCAACATACCTAAGCATAAGCTGGTCGTCATTCTCCGCCAGCTTTTCGATCATCTTGTGCCTGGCCTGCGATGCTTCATCCTTTAATTCCTCGGGAATCTCGCATCTCTTCGGGCTCCTCGGTAACCTCATCCGGGAAACATCCATGCTTTCTTCGTAACAAGGTCGACCACGCCGCGGTAAAGACTCTCCTTGCCGATCGGCAATTGGATGGCCACCGTCTTGGCCTTGAGCCTCTCCTCTATCATCCCGATCGTGCGCTCGAAATCGGCGCCGACCCTGTCCATCTTATTAATAAAGCATATCCTCGGCACGCCGTATTTGTCGGCCTGCCGCCATACCGTCTCGGACTGGGCTTCCACGCCGGCCACAGCATCAAGCACAACTACGCCGCCATCAAGCACACGCAGGCTGCGCTCTACTTCGGCAGTGAAATCAACATGTCCCGGAGTATCGATGATATTTATGCGGTGGTCATTCCAGTGGCAGGTGGTTGCAGCGGAGGTTATGGTAATGCCGCGTTCCCTTTCCTGCACCATCCAGTCCATAACTGCAGTTCCGTCGTGCACCTCGCCCACTTTATACGTCCTGCCGGTATAGAAAAGTATCCGTTCAGTAGTTGTGGTTTTACCGGCATCGATATGCGCGATGATGCCTATATTCCGAACTTTATCAAGCGGAAATGACCTTGTCATTGTATTTAGCACCCTGGCCGGATTTCGACCGGGATTCCTGATTCCTGTAGTTACCATCTGTAATGTGCAAACGCCTTATTGGCCTCGGCCATCTTATGGGTATCCTGCTTCTTTTTGATGGAGTTACCCTGACCCTGCGCAGCATCCATTAATTCTGCAGCCAGCTTTTCAGCCATCGACCTTCCGCTGCGATCCCTGGCATATGGTGATGATCCACTTGGTAGCGAGGAACTCACCGCGCTCCGGGCTGACCTCAATCGGCACCTGATATGTAGCGCCGCCCACGCGCCTGGACTTGACCTGCAGCATGGGCGTGGCATTTTTCATAGCCTGCTCAAAAATCGGCAGCGGGTCCGTTTTCATCTGCTTGTTGATGCGCTCAAACGCATCATAAACAATGCCCTGGGCAGTCGCCTTTTTGCCCTTATACATTATTTTATTAATAAACCTCGCAACAACCGGGCTCCCGTATTTGGGATCCGGGCTGACTATTTTATTTACAAATTTGGCTCGCCTTGACATATTATCTCCCTGTTATATTTAGCTGGCGGCAGCGGCCGGTGCTTTGGCCCGTTTTGCGCCGTATTTGCTGCGCCCCTGCCTGCGCTTGTCGACTCCCGCAGCATCCAGCGTGCCGCGGATAATATGATAGCGGACGCCCGGCAGGTCTTTGACCCTGCCGCCGCGAATCAGAACAACCGAGTGTTCCTGTAGGTTATGCCCTTCGCCCGGAATATATGCCGTGACCTCAATGTCGTTGGTCAGCCTGACGCGGGCAATTTTGCGCAGCGCCGAGTTAGGTTTCTTGGGAGTCATAGTCTTAACCTGCACACAGACCCCGCGCTTTCTGCGGTGAACATACACCTTTCCTGCTGTCTTGTTCTTCAAGGTATTGTGTATCACCTGCAACGCGGGAGCCTTGGTCTTTCTGGCCTACCTTGCGGCGACCCTTTCTGACCAACTGGTTTACTGTCGGCATACTATATCTTTCCTTCAGTTTTATTCTCTAATTTTCGGCAAATTAAAAAGCCACCCAGTTGTTCCCGGACTACTTCCCGATCTGGCCCACATCCCGGGTCAACCAGCCGGCTTATCTAATATCCAGGCCATGCAAACGCGGCGCTAAACCAATAAATATTAGCGCAAGTTTGCAACAAATGGAAATCTTATCATAGGACTTCGATTCCTGTCAACAATGGACATAGCAGGGATATTATCCTATTTACCTGACCGGCAGTTCTACGGTCAGGCTCGCCCCCTTTCCAGCCTCACTTTCCGCGTAAATAGTTCCCCCGTGTTCCCTCACTATGCCGTGGCATATGCTCAGACCCAGCCCCGTCCCTTCTCCCACATCCTTGGTAGTATAAAACGGGTCGAAAATACGGCTTATAGCCTCGGGCACTATGCCAGGCCCGTCATCTGTAATTACTGCTATTACCTTTCCATCCGCGAGCTTCGTGTGTACTGTAAGCGTGCCTCCTCTGTTGGTGCGGTGCATAAAATATTCCGCATTCAAAATAATATTGAGGAAGACCTGCTGAAGTTGTGATACGTCACCCTGTACGGCGGGTAAATCTTCAGCTAGATCAAGCGTCACCCTGATATTTTCTTTCTCCATCTGGTGCTGCCTCAGGTTCAGCACTTCCTGCAGTATATCGTTAATATAAATTGCCTGCTTTTCAGGTTTTTGCCCGCGTGCAAAAGTAAGGAAGTTCCTGATTATTTCCGCCGCGCGTTTACCTTCCTTATATATTGCTTCCACGTCGCTTCTCACCTCTTCGGGAGTATCCGGATTTTGCAGTAAGAGGTAGGAAAAACCCATTACCGCTGTGAGAGGGTTATTGACTTCATGGGCCAGCCCGGCCGCCATCTCTCCCAGAGAGGCCAGCCTGTCCGCACTGACCAGGCGTTCGGTCATCTTCTTTTGCTGGGAAATATCCCTGATGACTCCCAGGATGCCCATAGAATTGCCAAGCTTGTCGCGCATAACGCTCATCTGCACTTCCGCCCACTTGATATAGCCATCCCCGTGTCTGATGGCAAATTCAAAGACTTCGCTGCGCGATGGTTCCTCGATTACGGCCTTCAAGCACTGCTGGAAACGGTTGACATCCCGGAGCGAAAGTCCCAGAAATTCCGGTGTCAAAGCCTGTTCCCTGAAAATTTTTAAAATCTCATCCCAACTGACGCCCAATAGATATTTGACTGAGGGGCTTATATAGTTCAGCCGAAGGTCCATGTCAGTAGTAAAAATTACATCCAGCGAATTTTCAGCCAGAAGGCGGTAGCGTTCTTCGCTCTTCCTCAGTTTAGACTCTGCTTTCCTTCGATCCGTGACGTCCCTGCCAATTGTACGCAATCCCACTATTTTTCCATTGCCATCTCTGAGGGGGAAAATCGATATTTCAACCAGGCGCCGCGACCCATCCTTTACCACATCCTCAAACAATTGCCAGTATTTGGGTTCTCCCGTCCTGAAAACCTCAGTAAATACTTCCAGCCTGTGTTTCACGTCTTCCGGCGGTGTATACATCCGGTAATTCATGCCTGTCATTTCTTCCCTTGAATAACCGAAGCTGCGGCACATCGCCTCGTTGACAAATATTAAATTGCCTTCCGCATCTACTTCCGCATAGTGTTCATCGATCTCTTCCAGGATCGTCCCGTATCTTTCTTCGCTCCGTCTCACGCTTTCTTCCGCCCGTTTGCGCTCTGTAACATCCTGCAGGATTGCACTGTAGCCGACGACCTGATTTTCATATTTGAGCTCAGCCGGTGTAGTAGACAACCATAGCGTATGGCCGTCCTTATGTACGGCACGAAACTCCAATTGAATGCCAGTCTTTCTTGCCCGGACAGCCTCTAAATAGATGTCCTTCAGCCAGTCCCGTTCTCCCGGGAAAATAAAATCCTTGAACTCCCGGCCCACCAACTCCTGTTTTGTATAACCCAGCATGCTGCAAAGAGTATCGTTTACAAATTGCAGCCGGCCCTCCGCATCCGTTGTGGCAACACCAGCTCCCCCACTTTCTACCAGGCTTCTATATTTGGATTCACTCTCCACCAATGCTTTTTCAGCTTTTTGCGCAGAGTAATATCGGTATACCCGGAAACAATTATTTGCTGCCCGGCAACCTCGATCAGGCGGGACCTTCCTTCTACCGGGAAGGTGGAGCCGTCTTTACGTTTATGTATGGCTTCGAACTCCAGGTATCCTTTGTCCATTACGGTTTGAATCCGGCTATTCATTGCCGGAATATCCTCTTCAGCCAGTAAATCCACCATGTTCATTTTCAACATTTCATCGAGCTCATAGCCTCGAGTCTGACAGGCCCGCTCATTGGCGTAAATGATCTTGCCTTCCGTGTTGTTAAAGGCGATGATCGAGTCATAAGCCGAGTCGAGCATAAGCGCCCTTTTCTGGAGTTCACGGGCGGCCAGCGTAGACTTCGTGATATCTCTGGCAACGGCACGCAATCCTATAATCTCTCCCTTTTCACTGCGAACCGGGAAAATGCAAGCTTCCGAGTAAAATATAGTTCCGTCTTTTCGCGTCGTACTGAAGGGATGCCAGTAAACGGGCGTTCCTGTCCTGACAACCTCACTGTAGATCCTGGCTTTTATTTTAACCTCGTCAGGTGGTGTACAAGCTTTGTAGTTTAGACCCCTAAACTCCTCTTCCGAATAGCCGAGCCTGCTCCTGCAGGCTTCATTGAAAAATATGACGTTTCCCTTCAAATCTACTTCGAAATAGCTTTCATCCATTTCTTCCAGTATGGTGCGGTATTTTTCCTCGCTTTTACGCAATTCATCTTCCGCTTGTTTACGTCGTGTTATATCCTGGGCAACGGTGCGCAGGCCGATTATTTGACCGTTCTGGTCATGCAGCGGGAATATGGAACATTCGGAATAAAAGATGGAGCCATCCTTCCTGATATTTTTATATTCGACACGGTGCCTCGGAATACCCGTCCGGAAAACCTCCCCCCATATCGCCACCCTGTTATGCACATCCTCAGGAACAGTTATATCTTTGTAATTTAAACTTAGCGCTTTTTCTCTTGTATAACCAAGATGCCTGCAAGCCGCATCATTCACAAAGGTTATATTACCCCTAGAATCCGTTTCGATATAGGACTCGTTGGCTTCTTCAAGGATAATTCTATATTTGTTCTCCGTCTCAAGAAGGGCATGCTCTATTCGTCTCATCTCAGTGACATCTGTTACCACCCCCAGAATCGCCGGCCGGTGATCGTACATGATCAATTTGGTATTGAGCAGAGCATCGAGCTGACTACCGTTTTTGGTCACGATTACATATTCGATCTGCGGTACTTCCTTTCCCTCTAAATGCTCCTCAAAGCTGGCGCGCAACTTGTCCCGGTATTCCGGTGCAATTAGTTTGAGGAAATCAAAGCTATCCGCATAAATTTCCTCCCTGGAATATCCCATAACCTCTTCACACAGCCTGTTGACATACACTACACGCTTCATATCGTGGATAAAAATCATATCCGGAGACTCTTCGGCCAGGCTGCGGAAATGCTCTTCAGACTCGTGAAGGGCTTCATCCCACTTCTTTTTTTCCTGCTCGAGATCGATATTGTAGAGCGCATAGGCAATATCGCCCGCCACTTCGCCCACTAATTCCATCTCTTCCTTATCAAGTCTAATATGTTCTGGCAGCGAGACAGTCATGACTCCATAAACCTTTTCGTCATACCATAGCCTGGCGCCGGCCACTGGATGACCCTGATCCGCGGTGCATAGCGGACAGCCTTCACACCCGGACGGCTTATCGGTAATCTCAGCGGGACCCGATCTACCCAGTACATATTTGACACAATAAGGAAGGTTCCCCTGTTTCAGAAACTCCGTGAATTTATCAAGATCCTGCGCGGAGATTTCTCCCGGCCCGGCCTGCTTAAATGTCACATATTTCCCGGAACTATCAATCAGTACGATGCTTGCACTCTTGAAACAATGATTTTTTACCAGGCTTTCACATGTTTGCTGCAGAAGTTTGTCCCGGTCCTTCTCCCTGACTATAAGCTGGTTCACGAGGCTGATGGCCTGCAGCACCAGGTTCAGACGCTCGATTTTCACTTCCGCCTCTTTGCGTTCCGTTATATCCTGCAATATGACGCTGAAGCCTACAAGCTTATCGTTTATTTTCAGTTCAACGGGACTCGTGTAAAGCCAGATGATATGCCCGTCTTTATGCAGTATCCGCGTTTCCAGATGTACTTCGTTCTTTCCCTCGCCAATCGCTTCGAGAAAAAGCTGGGCGTCCCGGTCCCTATCCTCGGGATATACGAAATCCATAAAATTTTTACCAAGAAGCTCTTCTTTGGGATAGCCGGCCATCCTGCAGAGGGTATCGTTGACAAAGGCAAATTTCCCATCCATGTCGATGACGGCGATACTGGCCCCGCCGCTTTCTACGAGGCTCCTGTATTTGGACTCGCTTTCAACGAGCGCCGCTTCCGCTTTCCTGCGCAGGGTAATATCGATATACCCGGAAACAATTATTTGTTGTCCCGCCACGCTTATCAGCCGAGACCTGCCTTCCACCACAAAGGTTGAACCGTCTTTCCGGACATGGGTTGCCTCGAATTCCAACTCGCCTTCATCCATGATCTTGCTCAGACGTTCTTCTAATACAGGAATGGCTTCGGCCTTAACCAGCTCACGTATATTCATGCCCAGAAGCTCGCCTGGTCCATAGCCACGAGTGCGATAAGCCCTTTCATTGGCGTAGACTATTTTGCCCTGCGGGTCAAAGGCAATGATAGTGTCATACGCAGAGTCCAGCATCAAAGCTCTTTTTTCCAGTTCCTGGGCGGCCAGCATTTTTTCAGTGACATTTCTGTTTACCGTTCTGGTGCCTGTTACGCGGCCGCTTGCATCGCGGAGTTGAAAAACAGAACTCTCAATAAAATATTTGGTCCCGTCTTTTTTAATTTTTGTGAAAGGATGCCAGTAAACCGGCAATCCCGTCTTGATTACCTCCGAGTATACATTCACCACTTCGGCTAGTTCCTCGGCCGGTGTGAAAACCGTGAAAGGAAGGGCAGCAAATTCCTCTCTCGTATAGCCCACGTTGTGGCAAGCTGCATCGTTAAAAAAGAGGGTTTTACCCGTGAGGTCAGCTTCGATATAGGAGTCATTGATTTCTTCCAGGATAGTGCGGTATTTCTCTTCGCTTTTACGAAGGGCATCCTCCATCTGCTTCCGCTCGGTCACGTTACGCCGGACTACGCGCAAGCCGATTATCTCCCCTTTTTCATTCCTCAACGGGAAAATGGAGTTCTCCACGTCGATCCATGTCCCGTCCTTCCTGATCATCTGAGTTGGCCACCAGTATGCGGGTTCGCCGGTCTGAAAAACCCTCGTAAATACGCCGATCCTTTCATGAATGTCATCGGGCGATGAAAACACTTTATAGTTCATCCCGATTAGCTCTTCCCTGGTATATCCAAGCTGGCGGCACGTAGCATCATTCACAAAGGTGAGATTCCCCTTGGCATCGCATTCGGCGTAAGCTTCATCCATCTCTTCCAGTATGGTGCGGTATTTCTCCTCCGAATGCTTAATTGCCTCTTCCAGCCTTATGCGTTCCGTGATATCTCGCCCGATACATAAGTATCCAACCGGTTCGCCGCGCTCGTTTTTGAGCAGGGTAATAGATGACTCGTCAATTGCAACAGCGCCGTCTTTGCGCCTGATCTTGTGAGCAAAACCTATATTGGGCGTCCCTGTTTCATATACCTGATAGAAGGCCTTGTATACCTTGTCAAGGTCCTCTTCAGGCACCAGCAGGCGGTAACGCTTGCCGATCAGCTCCTCCCGCGTATACCAGAGGTTCCTGCACATGGCATCATTAACGTAGGTGTATTTCCCCTCCAGGTCTATCTCGTAGCAGGCATCCTGCATTTGGTCCAGTATGCTGCGATGCTTCTCTTCGCTCTGGCGCAGCTCATGTTCCAGCCTCTTTCGCTCGGTAATATCCGTTCCGATGCCAAAAATTACTTTCCGGTTGCCTATTTGAAGAGGTGTGATGGTCAGTTCCAGGACTTTAATTTTGCCCCAGACATAATAATCTCTTTCTACCCGGCCACCTGTTTCCCATATCTTGCGGTATTCTTCCAACCATTGAGCGTCTAAATAAGGAGGTAACGTGTCGCGAACGTTCATATGCAGCAATTCTTCAAGCGTACATTCCAGGAAATTCAGGGCGGCATCATTGCCATCAATATAATTCCCTGCTTCATCGAGCACCATAACCGGATTTTTCGACCGCGCAAATAAGATGCTGTACCGGCCTTCGCTTTCAGCCAAGGTTTCCCTATCCCTGATGCGGGCTATGGTCGACCCTATCTCGGCGGCGACGGCCTCTAACGCATTTCTGGCCGTATAGGGAATGGTTTCGAAAATATGGGACGCAATGCCTAGAAAGGCAATAGCCTTGCCCTGGTACATGACTGGTACATTGGCAATACCCTTGATACCTTCGGCCTGTAGCAGCGGCACTTCTTCTGCTTTTATATCCTCGGGTGAATACAGGGACTGGCCCTGCAGAATGAGAGTTAGATTGGGCTCCGACCCCTCGTGCTTCAACGTCCTCTCCACGATGGCCTCGGACAGGCCCTGCAAGCAAATTAATCTCAGATCCCCCGTCGGGTCTAAAACGTAAATACTCCCGCTGTCCATGCCCGATACCCGGATAGCAGTATCCAGGCATAATTGCAACGCATCCTCAATTTTCTCCGTGCCGGCCAGGGCTACAGCCAGGTCTTTTCTTATCCGTAACTCTTCCTGCACTTGTTTGCGTTCGGCGGCCTCTTTCTTAAGCCTCTCACTCAAAGCTTCCAGGTGAGCGCTGCGTCCATGCATCTGTTTCAACAGGCTTTCACGCTGCGTATGTATTTCCCGTCTGAGCGCTATGCGCTCGAAAACTATTTGCAACTGTTCCGAGATGTTTTCTACCGTATCGATCGTCTCTTGGGGGATACTGCGGTTTTTATTGGCGAGTTGAATAAAACCGCCTATTGATTCCCCCGATTTAACCGGCACCAGGACCAGTGTGTTATAGCCGTAAGAGTTGCACGTATTCACGACCATTTCTTTTAATTTGCCGGTCAGAACTCCTTCAAGCTCGTTAACATCTGGAAGATATAACGATCCTCCCAATGTGTACAAATCGTCGGACTGATCACCCTTTCTGGTGAAGAAACTTTGGATGGTCGCAGCCGTAAAGGCCTTGTCCTTGTCCCATAGCCCAGCTTTGATGCCGCTTTGCGCCTCTAACGGCTGATTGCCGGCCGCGTCTAACATCAATATTTTCACGGAATCGCAGCGGCTGAAGTCCATGAACATATGGTCGAGTTCCTCCAGCAGCGGCTGGACCTCCCTATGCTGCATGGCGGCGATATAAAACCTGTGAAACAGAATCTGCACTGCCCGATGGCAACACGTTCCCTGAAATATCTTCGATAGCGAGCGCTATTCCATTGTAGCCACCATCCTCATCCATCTGCGGAAACAGGCTTAAGTTCCAAATTGCGGGCGTTGTCCTCCCTGAACCAATATGCAGGGAGTCGATAAATAGCGGCTTGCCGGATTCCCTGGCCCTTAGATAGATTTCCTGGAATTCATCCTTGTCGCCCCGGGCGCCCCACAACGCATTTTTCTTCAGCCTTTTGCCGGTTAAAGACTCTATTGACGAGTCAGTCAACACCGCAAATTTATCAGTGCAATAAACGATTTTATCGTCTTTATCAAAAAGGCAGATCGCCAGCGGGCTGCGGCTGAGCAAATCGATCAACCCATTTAACGTTGGAGCGCCCGGTGCAGCATGCTCCTTCGCCTTAACGGCCGCGGCGGGTTTCGGCCTGCTGGTTTTGGAGGAGGTCGGCCGTACGGAAGTGTTTGATTTGGCTCTCTTAGTATCTTTTTTATTGCCTTTCCGCACCATTTCCTGCCCCTTATAACGATGCCTAAAACGATCGAGCTTTTCAGACTGTGTGTTTATTTTATACTCTTTTAACCGATCGTATGTCAACGACTTTCGGTTAATAATCGTGAGATTATTAGCCCAAAATTTTGACTGCTTTGTGAACCCGCAAGGCTACGGATATAATTGAACCGGTCTATTATGATGCTAAACGTCAAAAACTCGTTTTTACATAATGTCATAAAGCCGGCAAGGTACACGGGAGGCGAGTGGAATTCGCTGCCTAAAAAATGGGGCGATGCCCGGGTGCATGTGGCTCTGGCCTTCCCCGACCTGTACGAAATCGGCATGTCGAACATGGCAATCCCCATTCTTTATGAGATATTAAATAACACACAAGATGTGCTGGCCGAGCGGGTTTACGCGCCCTGGACGGATATGGAAGAACAGCTTCGCAGTCACAGCTTGCCCCTTTACAGCCTCGAGACCCATCGCCCGCTGCACGAGTTCGATATCATAGGCTTTTCGCTTGGTTACGAGTTGAGTTGCACCACAGTTCTCAACATGCTCGACCTGGCCGGCATTCCGGTATTCAGCCATGACCGGACCGGCCGCCACCCTTTGATCATAGCCGGAGGGACTTGCGCCATGAACCCGGAACCATTGGCCGATTTTATCGACCTCTTCTTTATAGGTGAAGCTGAAGATGCCTTATCGAGCCTCATAGAGACTTATAAAAGTTACTCTCAAGATCGCGATGAGTTGCTCCTGCGGTTAGCTGCGTTGTCCGGGATTTACGTACCGCGTTTTTACGCGCCTGCTTATAACGACGACGGCACATTGGCCTCGCTCAGGCCGGTCCATAATAACGTCCCACCCACTATCCAACGATCGATAGCCGGCAAGCTCACTCCTGTGACCAGGCCGGTGGTGCCCTATATTGAAGTCATCCATGACCGGGGAGCGGTGGAGATTCAACGGGGCTGTAGCCGCGGCTGCCGTTTCTGCCAGGCAGGCATCCTCTACCGTCCGGTAAGAGAGCTGCCTGAGGACGCTGTGTTAGACGCCATCGACTGCCTGGTGCACAACTGCGGATATAATACATTCTCCCTGGTCTCCTTGAGCTCCGGCGATTACAGCAATATCAATCATCTGGTAGACAGCATCACTCGAAAGTATTCGGAGGATGGTATGACCCTGTCTTTGCCCAGCCTCAGGTTGGATAAGTCCTCCATAGAGCTCATCGCTTCCCTACCGGCAGGCCGCAAAACTACGCTAACCTTCGCCCCCGAAGCCGGCAGCGATCGATTAAGAAAGGCGATCAACAAGTGGATCCCGCAGGAAGCCATGATGGAGGCCTTTGAGTCAGCCTTCCGAAAGAACTGGATGAACTTGAAACTGTATTTCATGATAGGGCTGCCCACCGAGACGCTGGACGATGTCGTCGCCATAGCCGACCAGGTAGACTCGATCAACAAGCTGGGCAAAGGCCTTAGAGGGAGGCCACCGCGGGTCAGGATTTCCGTATCTTCCTTTATCCCCAAGCCGCACACACCTTGCCAATGGGAGGCCCAGGAGCCCGAAGACCTGCTAAATAAAAAGCACCTTATCCTGCAGGACAGGCTGCGTCGCAGCGGCGTTCAGCTTTCATGGCATGATACCAGGACCAGCCTTCTGGAAGCCACGCTCTCGCGTGGGGACCGCCGCCTGGGCGCAGTCATATATACCGCCTGGAAAAAAGGTTGCCGCCTGGACACCTGGAGCGAGTTGCTGGACTTCGATAAATGGAAAGAGGCTTTCTCCGAATGCGGCATCGATCCGTCTTTTTATGCCCACCGTAGACGCGATCCGGATGAGCTGCTGCCCTGGCAGCATATTCAATCCGGCGTGAGCGCCGCCTTCTTAAAAGACGAGCAGCACAAAATAACAACCGGAGATTTGACCCCCGATTGCCGCAACGCTGATTGCAACCTTTGCGGCATGCAGGGGAGACAGCCTTCGTGCAAGGCCAGGGCGCAATTGTTAAAAAGTTGACTTTAAATTTGACTTTCTATCTCAAACAAGATAACCTTTATGTTTTGTTACTAACTCTGGAGAGATGCGATGAGAAGACTCGAACTTGAAGTATCCAAACGGGAAATAAAAGGTAAGAAAGTCAGGTTTCTGCGCAGGGGCGGCCTGATACCCTGCAATATATACGGACATGGCGTGGATTCCCTGCCGGTTCAGGTGGATGTCCGCGGCTTAAGCCATCTGCTGTCAAGGGCAGGCGGCACCGACCTTATCTCAATCAAAATGGACGGCGCCGTATCTCCGGCCAAGGTGCTTATTCGCGATGTACAGCGCAACCCCCTGACCGGCGATCCCATTCACGTGGATTTCTACCAGGTCAGGATGACCGAGAAATTGAAGGCCGAGGTGCCGCTGGTATTCATTGGCGAAGCACCTGCTATGAAACTTAAGAACGTTTCCCTGCTGCATTCGCTTACCTCCCTGCAGATTGAAGCTTTACCCGACGACCTGCCGCACAACATCGAGGTTGATATTTCCGGACTGGCTGAAGCCGACCAGGCCTTACACGTCAAGGATATAAAGGTCGGAAGCAAAATCACCGTCCTCACCGATGCGGAACAGATGGTCATCAAGGTCGCGGAGATGCGCAAGGTAGTTGAGGAAGCTCCTGCGGTCGCGGCTGTTGCCGAGGGCGAAGAGGCAGTTGCAGAAGAAGGAGCGGCGGAAGTGGCCGGAGAAGAGAAAGCCGAGAAATAGCTTTTATGGAGTTCAAAGCCCCCTCTGGCCAGAGGGGGCTTTTTTTTGCTATTTAAGCCTGTCTACAAAACCGGACAGCTCCTTCAAATACAAATCCATGCCCTCGGCGAAGATAGTGTTGTGGTCGGCGCCCAGGACAATCACCATCTTTTTATCCCTGGAGGGCAGGTTGCGGTAGATCTTTTCCCCTTCAGCCAGCGGGACTATGGAGTCGTACTGTCCGTGGAGGACCAGGGCGGGCAGGTAAATCTTAGTAACGCTCTCGCAGCCGGGATATATGACCTCAGCCTTCCCCGGCTGATGCAACTCCAGGCCCATCCTCGTAAGTAAGTCCGTAACATCACAAAAGCCGCTTTCTACGATCAGTCCCTTAAAATCCTCCGGTCGGCCGGCGGCCAATTCAATGGCCGAGGCGCTGCCCAGCGAACGTCCCATAATGAAACGGCTGCCCGAAAACCCCCTTTCCGTCAGTATTTTCTTGAAAGCTTCCAACAGGTTGTAGGCGTCTTTGATCATGCTGCTGACGGAAGGCTTGCCGCCGCTTCTGCCGTAGCCGCGGTAGTCCGCTACGAAAAGGTTGATACCGATTTGGTTGAAAGCGGCCCCGATATCCAGGTACTCTTCGGCCAACTCGCCGTTGCCGTGGAAGAAAAGCAGATTTGGGCTGGTCTTATTTAGAAAGAAAAAGCTGCAGGATATTTTTATATCGTCGGCCACCGGTATATCCAAGTTCAAAACAGCCTCGGAATCAATGGCCCTGTAGTCGTCACGCCGCGGATAAAACAGGAGGCTCTGGATAGTTGGGTGATCGAAGATCCTATATTTCTCCCAGTTTTCCGCCATTATTACACCTAATAGTAGTCCTCGTGTATTATACCCACAATCTCCTTGCCAACCTCCAGTATTCCGTATGAGTCACTGGCCCTGCCAGGATTAAAATAGAGGACGCTGCCGCTGACTTTGTTTAGCGCCCTGTGGCTGTGTCCGAATATGATGGCGTCCACATTGGTAAATAGTTGACCCACACGTTCCGCCAGGTCCCACGGCCCCCCGCTGCCATGGACTATCGCAATCTTCTTCCCTTCGATATCAAGCACTTCCTTCTGCGGGAAAACCGTGCGTATTTCGGCCAGGTCCATGTTGCCGTAAACCCCTTTAACAGGCGCTAAGCTTTCCAGACCCCTGATCACATCCATCGCAACTACGTCGCCCGCATGCAAAATAAGATCAACTTGAGAGAGGGCTTGAACCAGGTTTTGCGGCAATTCGCTGAACTGCCTTACATGCGTGTCGGAGATAACGCCAATCTTCATTATCGTATTCTGCCGCAGATAACCTTGCGGTTAGTATATTACCGGCTGTCGATTTGGGCAACGGCCGGACAAGGTCACTATCCGGGCGCAGATAGATCCGGTTTTGGCCGCATGGGTAGATTTATTCCGCTTGCTTGCATATACTGTATTTAATGCGGACTTTGCAGTCAGGTACCAGCCCCCACAAGGAGGTGCTACGTGCAGTGTAAATACCACCCCGACCGTGAGGCCGTAGGTGTCTGTGTTGAGTGCGGCAGCGCTATCTGCCCGGAATGTAAAGTCGAGTATGATGGAAGGTTTTTCTGCAACACTTGCATTGAAAAAAAGGTGTCGTCCGGGACCGCCTCGGCAGTCCAGCCAAGTATGGCCGCATTCGAAAATACCTCCGGTATGGGTAGCCAGGCAGCTGTTCCAACCGCCCTTGGAGAATGGAATTGGGGCGGATTTCTGCTGACCTGGATATGGGGCATCGGCAATAATGTATGGTGGTCCTTTCTGTTTTTCATACCCATCCTGGGATGGTCGATAATACCTTTTATGCTTGCTTTCAAAGGAAACGAATGGGCCTGGCAAAATAAGAGATGGGAAAGCATTGAGCACTTCAAAAAAGTGCAGCATGTCTGGGCTGTCTGGGGCTGGGCCCTTACTATCGCTGTCACCGTGTTTATCGTAATCGTTGCTGCCCTGATAGTATTCCTGCTTCTCTATGCCATACAACAGCAGCAGACGGGAGGCTATTTCTGACGCCGCTAGGACAACCATGGGATAAGGCGCAGGAGAACGAATGAAATGAAATGTGCGATACATACCGACCGTGATGCCATTGGCGCCTGCAGCAGTTGCGGCAGGCCGGTCTGCCCCGAATGCAAAGTAGCCATTGGGGGCCGTGACTACTGCAATACCTGCCTGCAGACCCGCTTGAAAACGGGCGCCTGGCCCGGACAGCCCCCGATTTCCTCGAATAACTCCGGCCAGGGTTCCGGCACCCCCATACCGGCGGAAATCCGGGGCTGGAGTTGGGGAGGTTTTCTGTTGACCTGGATCTGGGGCATCGGCAATAACGTCTGGATAGCTTTCATCTCTCTGCTGGGCTTCATCCCGGGAGTAGGCTTAATTATAGAGCTCGTTATGCGGATTATTCTGGGCATAAAAGGCAATGAATGGGCGTGGCAGCGAAAGAAGTGGGAAAGCGTCGAACATTTTCAGAAAATTCAGCGTACCTGGATGTGGTGGGGGGTAGGCCTAATCGTTGCATATGTAATTTTTGCCGTCGCTATGGGCGTGCTGCTATATGCTCTTTATCAGATCGGCAACAGCCTTGGTTTGGATAATAACATCTGGGGTAATATGCTGTGGTAAATTCGAACGTCCGCTTCGTCACCCTTGTCTCTCAATATAATTTAAGGTGGTGAACCATGAATGATGCAATGATTTACGGGCTGATATTCCTGGGAGGTCTGGTCCTGGGCGTAGTGATAACCTTCATCGTTACACGCCTGTATAAACCCTATTATAAACAGGATATGCTGGCGCTGACGGGGGAGATACAGAAGAATATGGCCGCCTTTACCGATACGGCCATGCAAGCCTCCGTCCAACACCTGGTTACCGTCTCCGACCAGGTCATTACCAAACACGAAGAGCTCGGTGAAAAGAACCTGGATAGCAAGAAACAGCTCATAGACCAGTCCATCCAGGAGGTAAGGGACAAGCTTAAAAGCGTGGAGGAGCTGATGACCGATCAGGAAAAGGAGCGGGCGCAGATTTTCGGGCAACTCACCCAGCAATTACAGACCGCGTCCGAGCAAACCATGAAGCTCCAGGAGACCACAGGCAAGCTGCAGTTGGCCCTGGGCAACGCCAGGGTAAGGGGGCAATGGGGCGAGCGCATGGCGGACGATATCCTGCAGAAAATCGGTTTCGTTGAGGGCGTCAACTACCTTAAACAACAGGCTGCCGATTCGTCCGGCAACAGGCCGGACTATACATTCATAATGCCCAATAACTTAAAACTGAATATGGACGTAAAATTCCCGCTCGATAACTATATGAAATATATTAATACGGATTCTGAAACCGACCGGGAGACCTTCAAAGATGACTTCCTCAAAGACGCCCGCGATAGGGTTAAAGAGGTCAGCACGCGCAACTATATCAATCCCGAGACTGTGGACTATATGCTGGTGCTGATCCCCAATGAGCAGGTCTACCGTTTCATCAATGAAAATGATCCCTCCATTTTAGATTATGCTCTGCAGAATAAAGTGGTAATGTGCTCACCGGTAACCTTATATGCAGTCCTGGCACTGATCAATCAGGCTGTAAGAAGTTTCAAGACTGAGAAGGCTATCGACGAGATCATTCAACAGATCAACTTCTTCCTCATTCAGTGGCAGAGTTATATAGAAAGCATGGACAAAATGGGAAAGCGGCTGAACGATGCTCAGAAAGAATATGACAACCTTGTGACCACACGCAGGAATAAGCTGGAACGGCCGCTCAAAAAGATCGACGATATACGGAAAGACCGGGGTTTAGAGGAATTGGAACCAATTGAAGGGGATATGCTGATTGAGGGTGGCGAGAGCGGCGACGCCTGCGATACCGAAAATACCTGAACCCGCTATAGACTCAAACTCGCTTCGGGTATAACGTTCTATTCTTCGCCCAGCTCCCTCAATATCTCCTTAGCTTTGCTGATAACATCGGGATCGTTGGTCATGCTTATCGCTTTGCGGAAATCTTTTACCGCCTGCTCTCGTTGCTGATTCCCAATGTAGGCCCTGCCCCGGCTGGCATAAACACGGGGATCGCTGGAATCCAGCTCTATGGACCGCGTTATATCGGTGATGGCTTTATCAAATTGGCCTTTCATAATATAGGCGCAACCACGATTGTGGAATGCGCCGGGGTCCGTGTCGTCAAGCGCCAGGGCATGGGAGAAATCCGATATAGCTTTATCGAACATTTTCTTATAGTAATAAATGCTGCCCCGGTTATAATAGGCGGCAGCGATATCCGGGTCGAGCTCGATGGCCGTATCCAGATCGGGCAATGCCTGGTCGAGATCGCCCTTCTTGTAGTAGGCGCCTCCTCTCATCAGGTAAACGATGGCCTTGCTGGGATCGTATTCTATGGCCTTGGTGAGCTCTTCGATGGCCAGAGTGTAATGGCCGTCTTTAAGCAAGGTGAAGCTCCTCTCCTGGTGTGCTTCCGCTTTTTCCTTGGGAGACGGCTCGGCAGTGCGCAGGCTGGACTTCAACTGGCCGGCGCCTGCGGTACGAATTCGGGAGACGGCGGAGGGGGCGGCATCGGTGCTGCCGGTTCGAGTAGTGCTTTCTATCCATTCGACCTTCGTGCCGCAACTACCACAGAAATTACAGCCCGGCACTATTTCAAATCCGCATACAGGACACGTATAAAGGAAAGTAAGGTCGCAAAAGCCGCAAAAACGCTGTCCCAGATAGGATATACTGTTGCAACGCGGACAGAGAAAACTCTGTTGCATTCTATACGTTCAAACCTGCTATATTTATTCGATTATACATCAGCGAAGCTAAAAAATATATATATACAAGACTCTTGACAACCCTGTCAAGGTGATGTAAATATAACATCGAAATAAATGACCGGTGCGGACGGGGTTACGCCGGGTAGATATCAGTATGCAGCGATCGATCATCAATCTTCTGCGGGAGGGTAAATTATAAATGTTACCGATCAAAAACATTGTCTGTCCGACCGATTTCAGCGAACCTTCCTGTGAGGCTCTCAAAGCTGCCGACGAGCTGGCCAATCATTTTGGGGCAACCCTCCATGTGGTCAACGTGGTGCCCCTCGTACCCATAGTCGAAGCCCCCATAGGCGTGGAGTCCGCCAGCTTTAACGTTGCCTCCTACCAGCAGGAGCTTGAATTGCAGGCCCAGAAGGCGCTCAAGGCGCTGATCGATGAGCAGCTTAGCAGCGGAACCAGGATAGTTACCGAAGTCTTGATCGGAAATGCGGCCGGTGAGGTCCTGCGTTATGCCAGTGAGAAAGCGGCGGACATGATTGTCATTGCCACTCACGGCCTGTCCGGCTGGCGTAGATTTATTTCAGGCTCGACTACGGAGCAGATAGTGCGTCAGGCTTCCTGCCCGGTGCTCACTATTAGAAAACCGCGCAATAAATAGCGCTATCTTTTCCCCAGTTCGTAGTGAATCTGGACATACCTTATGATATCGGCACGGCATAACATACCCACAATCCTATTCTCGACGACCACCGGGAGCTGATTCAGCCCATGTTCAGCCATCATTCGCACGGCGGTGCTCATATTATCGTCCGGCTTAATGGTCTGGAGCGGCGGACGTGTCATTATGGATGATACGGGAGTATTTCGCCATTCATCAGCGGGCACTCTTTTTATATCGGATAAGGTGATTATGCCTAAAAGGCGTCCGTCTTCCGTCACGGGCGCTACCCGCACTCCCTTTTTAACATAAACTTCATTGACCAGATTCTCAATAGAAGAGGTCTGATCTACCGTTTCTACGCGCTCGTTCATGACGCTGGATACGAGCACATTGAGCCACATCGTTCGCATCTCCAGCTCCCGCCTCGAAGCTTCGGCGGCCCCGTTGAGGAACCATCCGATAAAGGCCAGCCAGATACCGCTAAGAAGGTTGCCGGTCAGCGCCATCAATACGCCCCCCACAATCATCAGCCAGCCGAATACCTGCCCGACTACAGATGCAATATTGGTGGCCTTCTTTAGATCGTTGGTTGTGCCCCATATGATTGAGCGCAATACGCGTCCGCCGTCCAGCGGAAAACCAGGCAATATGTTGAAGGCTGCCAGCAGGACATTTATGGCAACAAGATATTCAACGGTTGCGCTCACCGGCCCTGAGGGAGCCAACCCGAAGAAATCGACAGCCCAGAATATCCCGGCCAATACCACGCTTGCTAAGGGCCCGACTATGGCTACGGCAAACTCCACCCCCGGCTTTTCCGGCTCGCTCTCCAGGTTGCTGACGCCGCCCAAAAGAAACAGAGTAATGCTCTTCACGGGCAGGCCGCGTGATTTCGCAACCAGGGAATGCGCCAGTTCATGCAGCAGAACTGAAACAAATAGGAGCAGAGCCGCAACTGCAGCCGTTATCCAGTAGGTCCACATTGCCCACCCCGGATAGACCTCGGGAAAATATCCGGCCGCCAGAGACCACGTTATCAGGACAAATACCAGAATCCAGCTATAGTGTATGCCGATATCGATTCCCGCTATGCGGGCCAGGCGAAACGATCCTTTCATCATAACTTGTAAATCCTAAGTGGCAATCCGCTTTAAAAAACCCTCGATAATGCTGTTGACCTCGTCGGGTTTTTCCATGAATGCAATATGGCTGGCGCCTTCGATAATGGCCATCCGGCAGTCCGGCAGGTGGTCGAACAGATATTGAGTATATTTAGGAGGGGTCATATTATCCTGATCGCCGACTATGGCCAGGGCCGGCAACTTGATCGCCCCGAGCCTGTCCATAATGTCGAATTTATCACAGCATGAAAAGTCGTTTAGCTGGACAGCCGGGCCGACCTCCCTCAATTTCGGCAGAAGCATCTCCCGCAGGCTTTCATCCACGGTGGAATGCAGCGGAATCACCAGCTCGTTCATCCACCCTTCCGTGTCATCCAGCTTGCTTCTGATGAAATCCAGAAGCGACGGCATGACTCTGAGCCTGGCGCCGGACCCAACTGATATGATGCCCTTTAGGTCCGAGGGGTATTTAAGCGCATGCATGAGCGCAATGCCCCCGCCCAGCGAGTGCCCTGCCAGCACCACATCCTTATATCCTCTCTCCTGTATATAGTCGTGAAGCCAGTCGCTATAAGCCTGGATGCTTGTGCACAGATTTCCTCGCGGGTGGCCTGGCAGATCGGGGGTATCCGCATCGACAAAATGCTGTTTCTGGAAGTACCAGACAGCGCCAACTGCCCCCGATCCATGTATAAAGACCAACTTCATCCGATTTCTCCAACCAGGTCTGCCGGGCTGACGACAAATCAGGTTACGCCCCGGTGCTAAATATCCTTATTTCGCTGTACTATGCTGCAAAAGGCAGTTCCGGCTGGCCCGTAACCAGGGGCTTGGGGGGCACCTTGGTGACCGCCCTGGTCTCCTTGGCGGCCTGCTCCTCCGGGTTCTCCGTCTCCACCAGGGCAATGGATACTACCCTGTCGCCTTCATCGAGCCTGGACAACATGACGCCCTGCGTTATCCTGCCTTTGACGGGCACGCCCTCGCGCCTCTTCTTCTTACCGCGTCTTCCTCCCTGGTCTCCCTCTCGGCGTTGACATTTATCCTGAGCTGGACGCCGTTGGCCGTGGTTATGAACAGCTCGTATCCCTGCGGCACAAACTTGGCGGCTATGACCTTGCCGGTCTTATCATTGACCCGGTGCGCCATCACGCCCTTGCCGCCCCTGCCGTGCAGCGGGAACTTATCCACTTTAGTACGCTTGCCGTAGCCGTTTTCAGTAACGGTTATCAGGTCGGCATGCCGGCTGCACCGTGCCCATGCTGACCACGATATCACCTTTGTTAAGGTTAATGCCGCGCACGCCTCCGCTGGTGCGGGAGGCGTTGCGCAGCGGAGCAACCGGAAACTTAACGGCCTGCCCGTTGCGGCTGACCAGCATAAGCTTATCCGACTCGCTCACCACGTCCACGCCGATCAACTCCTCATCGGGACGCAGCTTCATGGCAATGAGGCCGCTGCGGCGGACATCCTTGAAGTTATCCAGGCTGGTCTTCTTCACAATGCCCTTGGAGGTCGCCAGCAGCATAAACAGGCCCGGATCGGTCTTCTCCGGCACAAACATGGCCGTCACCTTCTCCCTGGCCTCAATGGGTATCAGGTTGACGATGTTGATGCCCTTGGTGGTCCTGGCAATATCCTGGGGTATTTCGTGGCATTTCATCTTGAAGACGCGTCCCCTGTTGGTGAAGAACAGCAGGTTATCATGCGTATCCGCCGACATTGAGCTCATTACATCGTCGCTCTCTCGCGTTACCATGCCCTTTACGCCCCTGCCGCCCCGCAATTGCTTGCGGAATACGTCGGCGGGTATGCGTTTAATATATCCCTGCTCACTCAGGGTTACGATTACGTCCATGTGCGGGATGAGGTCCTGCACCTGGAACTGGCCGACTTCGTCTGTCGTGATTACACTTCGCCGCTTGTCTCCGAACTTGGTCTTAAGTTCCTGCACATCCTCCTGAATCAGCTTCAGTATCTTTTCGGGATTGGCCAGCAGGTTTTCGAGGTGTGATATCGTCTTGAGGATGTCTTTATATTCATCCAGTATCTTCTTCCGTTCAAGGTTGGCCAGCCTGCGCAGCTGCATGTCCAGTATGGCCTGCGCCTGAATCTGGCTGAGCGAAAATTCGGTCATCAGGTTGGCGCGTGCAGATTCCGCCGTATCCGATTCCCTGATAGTCTTGATGACCTGGTCCAGGTGATCGAGGGCAATCTTGAAGCCCTCTAAGATATGGGCACGTTCCTTGGCCTTCTGCAAGTCGAACTTGGTGCGGCGTGTGATTACTTCAGTGCGGAATGCTACGTAGCACTGCAGCGCTTCCTTGAGATTGATCACCCTGGGCTGGCCGTCCACCAGTGCGATCATATTGATGAAGAAAGCGGACTGCATGGCAGTGCTCTTAAAGAGGTTATTCTGCACCTTGGCCGGATGCGCGTCTTTGCGCAAACCTATTACCAGGCGCATGCCCTGCCTGTCCGATTCATCACGCACATCGCTGATGCCCTCTATGCGCTTATCCCTGGCCAGCTCGGCTATCTTCTTAACCAGTTCCGCCTTATTGGTCTGGTACGGTAACTCAGTTACTACCAGTTGCATTTTCCCGCCCTTGGTGGATTCCTCCACGACCCTGGCGCGCAGTACCACCTTGCCCTGGCCGGCCGCATAGGCATTCTTGATGCCCTCCACGCCGCAGATAATGCCGGCGGTGGGGAAATCGGGGCCTTTAACAAACTGCATAAGGTCGTCGACCGTGGCCTCCGGGTTGTCTATCAAATAATGTATGGCGTCGCATACCTCGCTCAGGTTATGGGGCGGTATATTGGTGGCCATGCCGACTGCGATACCCGATGAGCCGTTGACCAGCAGATTGGGCAGCCTGGACGGCAGAACGGACGGCTCCTTGAGGCTGTCATCGAAATTGGGAACGAAATCGATCGTCTCTTTATCGATATCCAGCAGCATCTCATCGGCGATCCTGGCCAGGCGCGCCTCGGTATAACGCATGGCCGCCGGCGGGTCATCGTCAATGCTTCCAAAGTTACCCTGGCCATCCACCAGACGGTATCGCATGGAGAAGTCCTGCGCCATCCTGACCATGGCATCGTAGACCGATGAATCGCCGTGTGGATGATATTTACCCAGGACCTCACCGACTATGCGCGCACTTTTCTTATACGGCGCGTTATATCTCATATTGAGATCATGCATGGCATAAAGGATGCGGCGGTGTACCGGTTTAAGGCCGTCACGTACATCCGGCAGCGCACGGGAAACGATAACGCTCATGGCGTAATCCAGGTATGAGCGCTTCATCTCCTCTTCAATGCCAATCGGCTTGATCGATAGTCCTAACTCCATATTTACTCCTCGTCTCCGAAATTGCCGTTCATATGCTGCATGATCGTCAGGAGCGGTATATCCCTCATATATGGAAAATCCTTCGGGAACGGTCTCTGTGTCCTCGGATTCGCCGTAATCGGCTTCTTCCAGGCCTTCGTCTTCGCCCGCCCTGTGCCTGAGCAAGCTGTCTTTAACATGCGCAGGGTAAGCTTCGGTTACCCTGATGGGGAAGGAAAGCTTGCCTGTCTGGCTGGGATGCTGCAGTGTTTCACGAATTATTACCTTTACCCTGTCATTATCCAGGCTGACGATAGCTGCGATATACTGGTTGCCTCCCTTAATCAATTTGGCCAGGCGCAGTCCATGTTCGGGCTCAACCAGCCCCAGGTATTCATTTTTATAGTTTTCAACCGCCACATCCTGGTCCTTAATTTTCAAGAAATACCTGCTCGCCCGGCGTCATCTTAACCAGTATCGGCCTGCGGCGCCAGCTCCAACAGGTTGACCACCCCGGCCTTGCCGATCTCCGCAATAAAGGCGCTGGGGGGCAATTTGCGGCGTTGCTCGTTCTTGGGGACCTGCACGCCTTTCAGTAAAGCCAGCCTCTCAAGGTTTTTCTTGGCGATGCTGTTGGTGGGCGAAAGCTCCAGCGCCCGGCTATAGGCTTCTTTGGCCTTTTTATATTCGCCCAGCTCCATATGCGCACGCCCCAGGCGGTTGAAGGCATCTACATCCGTCGGGAAAACATCTACTATGCCTTCGTTGGCGGCAACGGCTTCCTGCCAGCGGTTTTCGGTGGCCAGCTTAATCGCTTCCTGTATTTTGTAACGCCATATCCTGGCTTTCTCTTCTTCACGTTCCGGCACGTACTTGAACCTCTGTTACTATCATAACAACTAATATATTTTGTGCAAATATTTTATCCAATACAAAAACAACCGCAAGCTAAAAATGTCCCCGGCACTTGGTGATTTTAGTCGTTTATTACGGCTGCCTTGCCTGCTAAACTACACCATCAGGGTAATTTGACAATGCTTTTCAGGCGGTGCTAAATTACCACGTAACCTAAATTTAGTCAACAAGAAGGTACATTGATGAAAAAAGAAGTACAGGAAGCACTTAACGTTATCCGGCCCAGCCTTCAGGCAGACGGCGGCGATGTAGAGCTGGTCGATGTGAAGGAAGGCATCGTAAGCGTCAAACTGAAGGGAGCCTGCGCAGGTTGCCCTATGTCCACCATGACGTTGAAAAAAGGGATCGAACGTTTCCTTAAAGAGAAGGTCTCCGGCGTTAAAGAAGTCGTTGCAGTCTAAGTTAGCAACATCAGCCTTTATCAAGTTCGAAAGCTTTATGTAATGCCCTCACGGCGTCCTTCACCTTGTCCTCGGCTATTATACAGGTGATGCGTATCTCCGACGTGGTAATTAACTGTATATTTATGCCGTGTTCAAACAGGGTCTGAAACATCTTGGCAGCATAGCCGGGCGTATTCTGCATGCCCGTGCCTATGATCGATACCTTGCCCAGTTTCGCATCCGCCAGGCATTCCCTGGCGCCTATCTCCTTGGCCACCGGCGCTATTATCTCCATGGCCTTTCCCACTTCCTTCCTGGTGACAGTGAACGTGAGATCGGTGATGTTGTTGGCGCTGGCATTCTGAACGATGGTATCGACGCTGATCCCGGATTTGGCCAGCGGCAGGAAAATGGCCGCGGCGATGCCGGGGCGGTCCGGAACGTGCGTAACAGTTATTTTGGCAACGTCCATATCATGGGCGATGCCCCTGACCTTATTTCTGGCTTCCATATTATTTCCTCCGTGAATGACAGTGCCCGGCTTCTCTACCAGGCTTGAGGCGACCAGGATGGGCATGTTGTATACCTGGCCCAATTCAACCGACCGGTGGTGCATAACCCTGGCGCCGGAAGTCGCCATTTCCAGCATTTCCTCATAGCCTATTTCATTTAGCTTTTTCGCCTCAGGCTCTATGCGCGGATCGGCCGTATAAACACCCTCGACATCTGTGTATATCTCGCAGATCCCGGCCTTGAGGCTGGCTGCCAGCGCAACCGCCGTAGTATCCGACCCACCCCGGCCGAGCGTGGCGATATCATCGTCCTCCGTCAGCCCCTGAAAGCCGGCCACGATCACGATATTGCCCCTGTCCAGTTCTTTGACAATACGTTTCGGCTCTATGCCGGTTATCCTGGCGCGGCTGAAGCTTGAATCCGTGGAAATGCCCGCCTGCGGGCCGCTCAGGGCCACCGCTTTATAGCCCATGGCATGCAGCGCCATGGCCAGCAGTGTGCTGGATACGATTTCGCCCGTCGACAGCAGCAGGTCCATCTCACGCGGCTCGGGGTTGGGATGTGATTCGTCCGGCAAGCTCTATCAGGTCGTCCGTGGTATCGCCCATGGCCGAGACCACTACCACGACCTGGTTGCCTTTATTAAAGGATTCCGAAACCCGGCGTGCCACGTTGCGTATTTTGTCCGCATCGGCAACCGAGCTGCCGCCGTACTTTTGCACTACTATAGCCACTTTTTATGTCATCCTTTCTATTAATTACGTGTGAAAAGTCCCATTATCTTATAGCCGGGCTCGATGGAAACCCCGGTTTTGCCCGCTTCGCCCTCCGTGAACCTGGCACCGCGATTGTGCTGCACGCCCTTTCCCCAGATCAGGAAAGGCACGGGTTCCGCATAGTGCGTCCTTATCTTGATGGGTGTTGGATGGTCCGGCATCACCAGCACTTTAAGATCGCCGTCTGCCCAGGTCAGTGAGCCTGCCCATCACCGCCGCATCGATCTGCTCGATGGCTTTAACTTTATCGGCCACGGATCCCCTGTGTCCCATCTCGTCGGGCGCTTCAATATGTACTATCGTGAGGTCATTCCTTTTTAACGAGTCGAGCGCTCCGTTGATCTGCGCATCATAGTCGTTATCCAGGCCGTCGGTCACTCCTTTTATCTTGAGTATCTCCATGCCGGCCATGCCCCCCAGACCCCTGCAACAGGTCCACGCCGGAAGTCATGGAGGCCTTTAACCCGTATTCCTTCTCAAAGGGCGGCATCTCGGGTATCTGGCCGCTGCCCCAGAACAGCCATATGGTGGTAGCCGGCAGTTTGCCAGCCATCTTCCTGGCCCTGTTAACCGGGTGATTGGCCAACACCGCCTCTGACCTTTTCATCAGTTCCAGCAATAACGCGCTTCCCTCGCCCTTGGGCAGGTAGTCTGCGACCGGCCTGTCGGAGATATCATGCGGGGGAGTGCATACGGCTTTCAGAGTCTCTTCGCCGCCCTTGATTTTACATATGTGCCGGTAATTTACTCCCGGGAAGAAGCTCACCTGGTCAGATCCCAGCCTTTCGTTCAAGGTCTCAATGATCGCTTCGGCTTCCTTAGTGGTGATCTCGCCCGCATTGTAGCTGGCCATCCTCCCTTCCAGGACGGTGACCAGGTTGCAGCGGAAGGTCACTTCGCCGGGGCCGACCGGCACTCCGGCGCTGCGGGCTTCTATGGCGCTCCTGCCGCGGTAATATTTCACGGGGTCATATCCCATTACAGACATACAGGCCGGCGCGCTTCCTGGCTCCATGCCGGGCGGTACGGTGAGTGCCACGCCCATATAGCCGCTGGCGGCCATCATGTCCAGGTTGGGAGTGGCGGCCAGCTCGAGGCAGGTCTGATCGCCGTGGTCCGGCAAAGGCCATCCGGACGCGCCATCCATTATGACCACGCAAAATTTCATAATCAACAAGTTTACAATTGTTGCCCCAAAAGTTAAAGCCGACTATAATAATTAGCTCGTGCGGGGAGTAGCGCAGTTGGTTAGCGCGCAGCGTTCGGGACGCTGAGGCCGGAGGTTCGAGTCCTCTCTCCCCGACCAGTCAGCTATTTTATCCCACCTCTTTCTTGGCTTTATCCCAGATCTTGTCCATCTCGGCCAGCGTAAGACCCTTCAGGTCTTGCCCTTCTTCACGGCACTTGTCCTCAATAAACTGGAAGCGGCGTGTAAAACGGGCGTTGGCCTGGCGAAGCGCCGACTCCAGATCGATATCCATGCGGCGGCCCACGTTGGCCAGCGTCAGCAGTATGTCGCCGAATTCACGTACCTTTTCATCCTGGCCGTCTGCCTTCTTAAGCTCCTCCACCTCTTCCACCAGCTTCTCGATGATATCGTCGATTTTCTCCCAATCGAATCCCACCGTAGCGGCCCTCCGCTGGACGGACTGGCTGTAAGCCAGCGCCGGCATCTCACGAGGGACGCCTGCCAGCAGCGAAAAGTTGACCGGCTTCTCCTTTTCCTTAAGTTCTTCCCAGGTGGCCGATACCTCGTCGGCATCCAGCGCCTTTTTATCCCCGAATACATGAGGGTGGCGATATATGAGCTTGGTGTTAATCTTGCGCAGCACATCCTCGAGAGTAAACTCCCCTGTTTCCTGAGCTATCTGAGCATGCAGCATGATCTGCAGCCATAGATCGCCCAGCTCCTCGCCCAGGTCTGACATGCGCTGCTCATCGATGGTTTCCAATACCTCGTAGCATTCCTCGACCAGATAGCGTTTCAACGATGCATGCGTCTGCTTTTTGTCCCAGGGACAGCCGCCCGGCCCCCGCAGCCGCTCGATTATTTTCCTGAAGGTTTCAAACCGCCCAAGTTCTTCTTCGCTGAATTCGGGTTTGCTTTTGCTCATAGCTCTTATTCCTTATTAATTAATGCTCACGGTGGAAATCCAGCACCCATTATAAATAAACTAAGGCCAGCCGGCACATTGCCGGTTGACCTTAAGTTCTGTGACCTTCATTAAAAACGGTCCGGGGAGATTAGTTACGCCTTCCGCCGAAGACGATAAGCACGAAGTAAAGGAGTTGGGCCACCGCCTGCAGCATGGCCGCCACATAAGTCAGGGCCGCAGCCGACAGCACGGCGCTGGCCCCGTCATATTCCGGCCCGACCAGCAGCCCGGTCTCCTTGATCATCTGCCTGGCCCGGATGCTGGCGTTGAATTCGACGGGCAGTGTTACCAGGGTAAAGAGCACCGCGGCCGCAAAGAAGATGATGCCTATAGAGGCCAAAGCTCCCCCCAGTACGCGGGACGCGCCCATAAGCAGCACGCCCACAATAATCAGTATCCAGCCCAACGTGCTTCCGATATTGGCAGCCGGCACCAGGGCGGACCGGATACCCATCAGCCCATACTTAGTTTTATGCTGTATTGCATGGCCTACCTCGTGCAGTGCCACGCCGACAGCGGCTACCGAGGGGTTATTGGCTACATCGGCGGATAACCTCAGGACCCTTTTAGTTGGATCGTAGTTATCCGTCAATTTACCTTCAATAATCTCTACCGGAACGTCGCTCAAACCGTTGGCTCTCAGCATCTGAGTAGCAGCCTGGGCGCCTGTTATACCTTTCTGGTTATAGACCTTGGCATATTTTTTATAAGTCGAGTTCACCTTCATCTGGGCATAGATCATGAATATGAAGGCAGGCGCCATTATAATCAGCAAAGGGGGTCGAAAAAGAACATTTTGATACTCCTGAATTGCTAAATTGTAACTTGTACTTTACTAGTTTATTTCGAGGTCGATTCTAAGTCAAAAAACTGCCGATGAAATCCCGGTGGCCGGCTATGAAATCGGCGGCCGCCATCTCACGTTTTCCTTCCGGCTGAACCTTGACAAGGCCGAGCAGGCCCTCGCCTGTCCGCACGGCGACGGCGGCGGTCTGTGTCGGCGGCAGCGCTATAACCTGTCCGATTTGCCCTTCGCTCCCATTGTTCAGGGCGATTGCCCTTATTATTTTTAACCTTTGCCCTTTCCATTGCACATAGCAGCCCGGCCATGGATGATAGGCCCTTACCCTGCGCCATAGCTGCACGGCCGACAGGTTCCAGTCCAAACGGCCGTCTTCTTTCTTCTCCATCCTCGTGTAGCTGGCCAGGCTTTCATCCTGCGGCGCAGGTTTAATTTTACCCGCCACCCAGTCCGGCAGCGTCTCGATCAATAGCCCGGCGCCCAGTCCGGCCAGTTTGGCGGACAATGATTCTGCATCATCCTCGTTGCCAATCGGCAGCATTCGCTGGACTCAGTATAGGGCCGCTGTCAACCTTTTTCTCTATTAAGCATGATGGTTACGCCGGTTTCGGCATCACCGTTAAGGATAGCCGCAGCTACGGGAGAGGGCCCCCGGTACCTGGGCAGCAGCGAGGGATGTATATTAATACATTTATATTTGGGGATTTGCAGTACGGCGTCCGGCAAGATCTGCCCATAGGCAGCAACTACTATTATGTCCGGTTGAATCGCCGCCAGCTGTTCTACTTCGTCCGGGTCCTTGAACGTCTGCGGCTGCCTGACTTCAAGTCCGTTGGCTTCGGCATATTGCTTGACGGGGCAGGCCATGATTTGCTGTCCACGTCCGGTCCGCTTGTCCGGCTGGGTATAGACCATACTTATGTCATATTTGTTTGACATAAGTGACTGCAAAGCCGGAAGTGCAAAAGCCGGCGATCCCATAAATACAACTTTCATCGTAATAGTAAAATTTAATTATTTTTTAACCATTATGTCAAAATAACCATTGACAGCCCAAAAGAACCCTGTGGTAATCTATTGATGTTTTTCGGGAGGGGCACCACGGAAGTAACAGGCAGATAAATCCAGCAATCACAACCCTTATAAACTAAATTAAAAAGTCTGCATTTTCCTTGAACTAGGGGAATTTTTTGCCCATTTCCGGCTTCCACGAATACAATATAGTACGGATTAGATACAGATGCAAGCTGATAAAATCTGGCAGGCGGCTCTTGGCGAGCTGCAACTCCAGGTAAGTAAAGCGAATTATAATACCTGGTTAAAGGATACCCGGGGCTTAGATTATTCCGACGGCGAGTTTACAGTAGCCGTGCCCTCCACTTTTATAGCAGAGTGGTTGAAAAGCAGGCTTCATTCCATGGTCTGCAGGATTGTTTCGGGGATAATCGGCCAGAATACCTCGGTATGTTTTCTGGTCCAGGCGGTCAATGGACCTCCGTCTCCAGTCAAAGCTAGTTTGATGCCCGACGGGGGCGTCAGCCTGAAGATGCGGGAAAACTGCCTTGAGGTCATCTTATCTCAATCCCAGGTACACCTTCAGTAGTTTTATTTCGGGCGACTGCAACCGCTTCCCTTATACGGCCGCTATTGAAATCGCCAGCAACCCCGGTCAGGCATTCAACCCCTTCTTTATTTACGGTGGTACGGGCACGGGAAAAACACACCTGTTGCATGCCATCGGCCACGCCGCAAAATTGCTCAGCCTATCCACTTATTACATGAGCGCCGAACAATTTACCAATGAATTCGTGGTGGCTATACGTAATAAGAAAGCCGAAGAATTCCGAAACAAATTCAGCAATGTCGACGTACTGCTGCTGGATGATATCCAGTTCTTGAGCGGCAAGACAGAGACTCAGGAATGTATCTTCCATATTCTGAACGACTTTCTGGCCGATAACAGGCAGATAGTTATCTCGTCCGACCGGCCACCCAAAGAGATCGATTGTTTCAACATTCGCCTCCGCTCCAGATTGGAAGGCGGCCTGGTAGCGGATATTTTCCCGCCCGACCATAAGACAAGGCTTGCTATACTCGAGTCAAAAGCTCAGGCCCTGAAATCTACGTTCGATGCGTCTATCATGGATTTCCTGGCCACACATTTTCACCATAGCGTAAGTGAACTCGAAGGTGCGCTCATACGGCTGGCAACCTACGCCCGTCTGAATAATTCCGAACCGGACCTGGACTCGGTCAAGTACATACTGAACGATTTGATCTCGATATCCAAGCAGAACAACGGTCGCTATCAGCCATCCACTATCATCGAGGCAGTGGCAGATTATTACGGCATCTCTCCGGATGACATAACCAGCAAGAAGCGGGATCTAAAGACGTCGCGGGCACGACATGTCGTCATGTACCTCTTACGCCAGCAGAACCATTGCAACCTTTCCGATATCGGCAGGGCCTTGGGAGATAGAGATCACTCAACCGTTATACACGGCTGCGAGAAAATATCGTCACAAATCAGTGTGGATTCTCAGCTCAGCAAATCCATCGAAGATATCCGCATTCTCTTGAAATCCTACAAGACCATCTGACCTCCCGGCATTCCGTGTGGATAATTCAATCCCGATTGTGGATAACTTTTCCCATTTTTCCACAGACCTTTCTATCTCAAACTACGTTCGTTGAGCCTGACGGCTGGCATCCACAACATCAACCTGCTTATTATTGGTATGATTATATATACATACAATAGAGAGTAAACAAGTAGACTACTATTAAAAGATATGTTTGTTGATAATGTAGAAATAAGACTTATAGCCGGGCATGGCGGCAGTGGGCTGGCAAGTTTCAGGCGTGAGAAGTTCAAGCCTTTTGGAGGGCCTGATGGAGGCGATGGTGGAAAAGGCGGTGACATTTATATGGTTGCCACTGACGATGCTGAGGACCTGAAGAGTTTTAAACACAAGTCACTGTTCAGAGCTGAAAACGGTGGCAAAGGCGGAACTAACAGGATGCACGGGATCAATGCAGCAGACCTGATTATAAAGGTACCGGTTGGCACTTCCGCTTATGTCAAGCAGGATGGCAAAGAGGTCTTGCTGGCTGATTTAAATAACAAAGGAAGTAAAGTGTTGGTGGCTAAAGGGGGCAAGGGAGGTAAAGGCAATGTGCATTATGCAACTGCCACACGGAAGGCGCCTAAAATCTTCCAGCCGGGGGAAGCGGGACAGGAACTTGACATAGTGTTGCATTTGACGCTGGCGACGGATATCTGCATAGTCGGCTACCCCAACAGCGGCAAGTCCACGTTGTTGTCTGCCATTTCGGGCGCAAGGCCTCAAATCGCGGACTATCCTTTTACGACCACAGAGCCGGTCCTAGGCACGGTAGATGATGGAGTTAACAAACTTATCTGGGCGGATATGCCCGCTTTATTCGAGGGCTCCAGCCACGGTAAAGGCCTGGGGAACCGTTTTTTAAGCCACGCTGAGAGGGCTAAGGTGCTTATACTACTGCTCGACGCCAGTGCTGAAGACCCCGGCAGCGATTTTAGCCATTTGAAGCAGGAGCTAACAACATTTAGTGCCGGGATGGCGGATAAAAGGCTGGTCGTAGCGGTCAACAAAATCGATTTAATAGAAGATGCCGCCAAATCGAACGACATCAGGGACGGTCTGAGTTTTACAAGTTTGCCGCTGTTTTTGATTTCCGCCAGGACGCGAGAAGGCTTGGATGAGCTTATAACGACGGTACATAAACTGGCCGCGGAGCAAGAAACCATGGAAACCGGGGAGATAAAGCCGGAGGTCATCTTCCGGCCCAAGCCGGTTGACGGGCCGGGTTGATATGAAGATCGGCATTATGGGCGGGACATTCGACCCGATACATCTGGGTCATCTTATTATTGCTGAGGAGGCCAGGAACCGTCTGGAGCTGGATAGGGTGATCTTTGTCCCGGCGGGCAATCCCTGGATGAAGTCCGGGCACGAGATAACACCTGCCCAACACCGGGTGGAAATGGTCAAGCTTGCCATTCAGTCCAACCCTTATTTCACCCTGGTGACCATAGAGGTCGACCGGCCCGGCTGGACATTCACCGTGGATACGCTGGAACAGCTCTGGAAGGACGTGGGCTACGAATCTAAATTGTATTTGCTGATGAGCTGGGAAAGCTTGCAGGATATGCCAAACTGGAAAGCCCCCTATCGCATCTCCAAAATGGCCACCGTAGTCGCATTCCCCAGGCCGGGCTTTGGGCGCCCGGATCCCGCTTCCATTGAAAAGGCCATGCCCGGTTTCGCCGTGAGAAGCGTAATGATGGAAGGGCCGTGCATCGGGATAAGTTCGACCATGATCAGGGCACGGCTTGCAGAGGGTAAATCGATCCGGTATTTAGTGCCCGATGCTGTGGACAAGTATATAGCCGACAATGGCCTTTATAAGAAATAGCCGGACGAATTGATGAGGAAGGGCGGCTTTAAATATCCAGGTTTTTAACGCTGCGGGCGTGTGCCTGGATAAAGGACTTGCGCGGCGGCACCTCGCTGCCCATCAGCATATGGAATATCTCGTCGGCTTTCATGGCGTCGTCCACCTGCACCTTTAGCAGCGTCCGGGTGGCCGGGTTCATGGTCGTATCCCAGAGCTGTTCGGGGCTCATCTCGCCCAGGCCTTTATAGCGCTGGACGTCCACCTTGGCTGCTCTTCATACGGCCAGCTTGGCTGTCCTTCTCAGCATCGGAATAGACCCAGTGCTGCTGTTTGCCGGCTGTCAGCCGGTAGAGGGGAGGCTGGGCGATGAAGAGGTGGCCGTTCTGGATCAGGTCGGACATGTTGCGGTAGAAGAAGGTCAGCAGCAGGGTGCGGATATGCGCGCCGTCCACGTCGGCATCAGTCATGATGATTATCTGGTGGTAGCGCAGCTTGGCCAGTCGAAGGCCTCGCCTGATGCCGGTGCCCAGGGCGGTGATGAGCGCCCTGTATCTCCTCGTGGTCAAATATCTTGTCCTTGGCCGCTTTCTCCACATTGAGGATCTTGCCGCGCAGCGGCAGGATGGCCTGGAAATTGCGGTCCCGTCCCTGTTTGGCCGAGCCGCCGGCCGAATCGCCCTCCACCAGGTAGAGCTCGCACTCCTTGGGGTTGTTGCTGGAGCAGTCGGCCAGTTTGCCGGGCAGCGTGCCGAACTCAAGGCCGGTCTTCTTGAGGATGAGGTCGCGCGCCTTGCGTGCCGCCTCCCTGGCTTTGGCTGCCAGCAGGCATTTATCGATGATCGATTTACCCTCGTCGGGGTGCTTTTCCAGGTACTCGTTCAGCCCGTCGCTGGCCACCGATTCCACCTGTCCTTTCACTTCAGGGTTGCCCAGCTTGGCCTTGGTCTGGCCTTCAAATTGGGGTGACCCCACCTTTACGCTGACTACCGCCGTCAGGCCGTCCCGGATATCTTCGCCGGATCAGGTTGGGGTCATTTTCCTTGAGGAACTTGTTCTTGCGGGCGTAATCGTTAAGCACCCGGGTCAGCGCCGCACGGAACCCGGTCATATGCGTGCCGCCTTCCTTGGTATTGACGCAGTTGGCGAAGGCTGTCACGTTCTCCGAGTAGCCGTCGTTGTACTGTATGGCGATCTCAACGGCGGTGCTGTTGACCTTGCCGGCAATGTAGATGGATTTATCCAGCACCTGGCGTGTTCTTGTTGATGCGCCGGACCAGGCTGGCTATGCCGCCCTCGAAGAAATAGGTGACCTCGTCGTCATTCCTCTCGTCTTTGAGGCTTATCTCCACTCCCTTATTGAGGAAGGCCAGCTCCCTGAGGCGTTCGGCCAGCACTTAGAAATCGTAGTTTATTTCGCCGAATATCTCCGCATCCGGCCATGAAAGTGATCGTGGTGCCGGTTTCATCGGTCTTGCCCACCGATTTAACTTCGGCCTGCCGGATACCGATCTTGTAATCCTGGCGCCAGATCTTGCCGTTGCGTCTGACCTCGGCCCGCATCCATGAAGATAGGGCGCTTACCACTGATGCGCCCACGCCGTGCAGGCCGCTCGAGACGCTGTAGGCGCCGTCGCCGAATTTGCCTCCGGCATGCAGGGTTGTCATTACAACCTCCAGGGCGGAGATGCCTTTTTCGGGATGCATGTCTACGGGTATGCCGCGGCCGTTGTCGATGACGGTTACCGAATTGTCCGGATGGATGATTACCTGTATGCGGTCGCAGTAGCCGGCCATGGCTTCGTCTATGCTGTTATAGACGATCTCGTAGACCAGGTGATGGAGGCCGTCCTTGCCGGTATCGCCGATGTACATGCCGGGGCGCATGCGGACCGCTTCCAGCCCGTCCAGCACGCGGATATTTTCTGCAGTATATTCGCCGTTGTGTGAATTATTTACCTGTTCAGAATGCATGGTTTATCTCTTATGATGGATTTTGTGTGCTAAGGCCCGCCATATTGCGGGTTATAGAAATAAGCATCACAATATATTGTGTTTGCTCAGACGAAGCCTACTAGGACTTGCAATTTCGTAATTTATTATAGCATATTTAAGTTTGAAATGCATTAGTTCAGGCCTATCTTTTTTACGTGTGAAATGCCCTGTCTGGCCAGCTCGTCCGCCCTTTCATTCAGTTCATCGCCGGAATGCCCCGCCACCTTATGAAAATGCACTTGGTATTTGGATAAGAGCCCAAGAAGCCTTTCCCAGAGGTCGCGGTTTTCCACCGGCTGTTTTTTAGCGTTCTGCCAGCCGTTTTTCTGCCAGGTCAGGTACCATTTCTTCTGCATGCAGTTCACCAGGTAGGCGCTGTCCGTATATACCTCTATAAGGAGGCCTGTGGACTTGATCTGTTCGAGTGCTTTGATACAGGCCATCACTTCCATGCGCTGATTGGTGGTGTTCAACTCCCCGCCGTAGATCTCCTTGACCCTTCCCCCGTGCCTCAATATGGCGCCCCACCCACCCGCGTTGACATGGTACTGGTTGCCCGAACAGGCGCCGTCGCAGTAAATGATGATTTTATCCGTGCCGGGCATGGGCTAATTATACGCTATTTCAGGGCCGTAAAGCCCGGATTAGCCGGGGTTTAATGAGGTAGAAATCGAAGCTAAACTTGACAAAACGTTTTTAATATTTCTATACTTCGCAATATGTCGAACAATGAATGCTGTGAGAAATACGCTGAGATTTTCAAGGCATTGTCGAACCCGCATCGCCTGAAGATATTTCTGAGGCTGGCATGTTGCGGTACGGATGGCATGGCCTGCAAGACGGACAAGACCTGCGAATGTGTAGGTGATCTCAGCAGCAACCTGGGCATAGCGCAGTCCACAATTTCACATCACATGAAGGAGTTACACAGAGCAGGACTGATCAATTGCCGCCGCAACGGGCAGCGCATCGAGTGCTGGGTTGATGAAGGCATACTTGGGAAGCTGTCGGATTTCTTCAAAAACCCCGAGCCTGAGTAAAAATTTTTATCCCTTGATATCGATATATTTCGAATAGTAGTAATACAAATAAAGGGGCTGCATATGGAAATGAGAGATCTTGTAAACGTGGGCGACTCTAGATAGAGTACCCGCATATTTTGCACTGATAATCATATAAAAGGAGGCAAATCATGGAAAAAGAGAACACGACGAAAACCGGTGGGGAAGCGAAGGAAGGCTCCAACTGGGAAGGTTGCCAGTGCGGCTGTGCCGCCATGCCAATCCCGGAGGGAAAGAGCAGCGCTTTTATGGGCGGCTGCGGGTGCATGCCTGAGCAGATTAGGGCAATGATGGAGGACTGCTGCAGCGGCATGTCCGGGGCAGACATGGTCAAGATGATGAAAAATTTTAGCTGGAAAGATAAATCAGGAGCATAATTGGAGGGAGTAAGTAATGAAAGACCAGGAGATCAAGAAAAACGTCAGGGAGAGATACGGACGGCTGGCAAAGGCGGGCGGCTCGTGCTGCGGGCCAGCAGCGGGTAGCTGTTGCAGCGGGACCGACATGGCGAAGACCCTGAGCAAACGCGTGGGCTATTCCGAGGAGGATGTGAGCTCGGTCCCAGACGGGGCCAACCTCGGGCTGGGCTGCGGTAATCCCGTGGCCATGGCCTCGCTCAAAAAGGGGGAAGTGGTGGTCGACCTGGGCTCGGGCGCGGGATTCGACTGTTTCCTGGCCTCCCGGCAGGTCGGGGAAAAAGGCCGGGTGGTCGGGGTGGACATGACCACCGAGATGCTGGAAAAGGCCCGGGAGAACGCAGTAAAAGGCGGCTACAAGAACGTGGAATTCAGGCTGGGCGAAATCGAGAACCTGCCGGTGGCCGATAACTTCGCCGACATAATCATTTCCAATTGTGTTATCAATCTGGCGCCGGATAAATCGCGTGTATTCCGCGAGGCCTTCCGTGTGCTGAAGCCCGGGGGCAGGCTGATGTTATCCGATATCGTGCTGCTCGAGCCGCTTCCCGAGTCCGTGGCGAGCTCCGTAACCGCCTATATCGGCTGCGTGGCCGGGGCGTCGCTTAAGGAGCAGTATCTTGCCGAAATACGGGAAGCAGGTTTTTCGGGAGTCACAATCGTGGAGGAAACAGGTTTCGGAAAACATGTCGTGGAAAGCGAACCGGACCTCAAAGCCATCGCCGATAGGGAAGGTGTATCGGAGGATGATATGGAAAAGGCCGCCAGAGCTGTTAGGAGCGCAAAGGTAAGCGCAATAAAACCAAGAAAATAGGGGAGGTACTGCTATGGGCAGAGCTGAAAATGCTAGGGATATGTTCACGAGCGGTTTCAATTGTTCACAGGCCGTCCTTACTTCGTTCGCCGGCGATTTCGGTATGGACGAGGCCAGCGCCAAACGCGTCGCCGCGGCCTTCGGGGGCGGTATGGGGCACATGGGTAAAACCTGTGGGGCCGTGACCGGCGCCATCATGGTGCTCGGCCTCAGATACGGTATGACGGCGAACGATGGAACGCAGTCGAACAATACGGCCTATGACAAGGTCCAGGAGTTCGCTAAGAAATTTAGGGCTAATAATGGATCTATCACCTGCCTTAAACTATTGGGGAAGGGATATAACAGCAGAGAAGAGCTGATGGCGGCTATAGATAAAGGCATTCCTCAGAAGATCTGTCCCGGCCTGGTTTATGATGCGGCCACTATCGTGGAGGGCCTTATCTAGGCTGAAAGGGTTAAACGTATGGTCTAGTCCTTGCCCGGCCTACGTCGTGGATGATAGAATTCCCCTGATTTAACCATCTTCTCTGCATGCCCATGATCTTAATAGGCGAGAATATCCACATTATCTCCAGGGTTGTCAGCGAGGCGGTCAGGAACCGGGATGCCGACCCTATCCAGTCGCTTGCCAGAGAACAATCTAAAGCCGGAGCTGACTACCTCGATTTGAACCTCGGCCCGGCCCGCAAGGATCCGCAGGAGGTTGGCGCCTGGCTGGTCAATACCGTCCAGGAGGCATCGGACCTGCCCATTTCGCTCGATACCATGAATCCGATGGCCATGGAGGCCGGTCTGAAGCTCTGCAAGAAGCGGCCCCTGTTGAACTCGGCCTCGGGCAAGTCCGAAAGCAAGTCCGATATGATGCCGCTGGCCGTAAAATATAAGACGCAGGTCATCATCTCCGTCATAACCGACCAGGGGTGCCCGCCTGACGTGGATTCGCGTGTGGAAAGCATTATGGATACGGTGTCCTATGCCAATGGACTGGGTATCGGCAACGAGGACATCTGGGTCGATCCCATCATCCTGCCGGTCAGCGCCGACCAGAAGCAGGTGCGTGAAGCGCTGGAGTTCACCAAGATACTGCCCGACCTGCTGCCGGGCGTGAAGTCGGCGGTCGGCCTATCCAACGTATCCAACGGCACTCCGCCCCAGTTGCGGGGCATACTCAACCGCACCTACATGGTGATGCTGGAGAAGAACGGGCTTTATTCGGCCATCGCCGATGTGCTCGATCCTGAGCTGATGGAGCTGAACCGGGGAGGGTTGCCGTCCATACGCGACCTTATCTATAAGGTTATGGACGGAGAAGCGGTCGATGCCGCCGGACTGCCGGAAATGGAGCGGAACTACGTTAAGACGGCCAGGGTATTGATGGGCGAGACGCTCTACTCGCATGCCTGGCTGGAATCGTGAACCATATATTGGTAGCCTGTAGGTTGAAGACATATGGACGAATATACAAGACCGGACTATCTGCATATGACACTTATTACTATTGATGTCCAGAATGACTCTTCCTTGCCGGGTGCGCCGTTGGAAGTTAAGGGCACTATAGAGGTGGTTCCGGTTATAGTAACCCTGCTGAATCTGTTCAGGGACTTGTCCAAACCGGTTATTCACGTTGTCAGGCTTTATAAAGAAGACGGTTCCAATGTCGACATCGTTAGGCGGAAACGGGTCTCCAGCGGAGAAAGTGTGCTGAGGCCGGGCTCGGAAGGAGCTGAATTAGTGACAGAAATGAAACCAGGTGCTGTGAGACTGGACTCGAAGTTGCTGTTAAAAGGCGGGGTGCAGGAATTGGCGCCCAATGAATATGTTATTTATAAGCCCCGCTGGGGGGCATTTTATGGGACACCGCTGGAAAAATTCCTGAAAAAGCATAAGATAAATACGCTGGTCTTTACGGGCTGCAATTACCCCAATTGTCCCCGGACCTCAATTTATCAGGCCAGCGAACGTGATTTCAGGTTAATAGTAGTCCGGGACGCCCTATCTGGCATTTATGATAAAGGAATTGAGGAACTTACCAATATCGGCTGTGAGATAGTGCAGTCGCAGGAGCTGGTTAAAAGCTTGAAACCTGCGTAATTATTATCGATAGTAGGTAGTTATTATGGACTATAAGGCGCCCCTTGAAACATATACCGGAAGGATCAAAGAGGTCGTACTGGGCAAGGGGCCTGGTGCGCTCAAGATCGGCGGTGGGAATATCCTGCCACTGCATTATTTTGAAGGCAGCATCGGCAACAGGCCGCTGGTGGCGCTGGAAGTCAACGATAACGCCGCCCTCGGCTGGTCGGACTGGGTGGTTGAGCCATATAGAGACGTGGTCTCAGACCCGGTCAAATGGGCCCAAAGGTGCATTGAGCTGGGCGCCGATCTGGTCTGCCTGCACCTGGACGGCACGGACCCGCAGGGGGCCAATCGCCCTGCCGCAGAGGCGGCTGATTTAGTCAAGAGGCTGCGCTCGGCCGTGGCCGTACCCCTGGTCGTTTACGGCTCTGGGGACGATAAAAAGGACGTCGATGTCCTGACAGCCGTGGCTGAGGCTTGCAAGGGGGAGAACCTTTTGCTGGGGCCCGCCGCTAAGGAAAACTACGAAGCCGTGGCCCGGGCGGTGGCCGAAAACGGACACTGCATCATCGCCCAGACGCCCATCGACCTCAACCTGGAGAAGGAGCTCAACGTTAAGCTATTGAAACAGGTCCCGCCGGAGAAGATAGTTATCGATCCGCTGAGCTCGGCGCTGGGATACGGCATGGAATACAGCTTCAGCATTATGGAGCGCACCCGTCAGATAGGGATCATATTCGGAGACGTGGCCATGCAGATGCCGATCATCGCCGATCTGGGCGGCGAGTGCTGGAAGACCAATCAGGCCCGGGCCAACCGGGAGCAGGGCATGCACTGGGAAAGCATTACCGCCATGAGCCTGCTGTTGGCCGGGGCGGATATACTGGTACTGCGGCACCCGGATAATTGCAGGTTATTAAAAGAGGCCATAGAAGGAAAAATTTAGGAGGCTGGTGCTATGGCTAAAACTGAGCGGCAAGGCAGGGAAGCCAGGGAATTCATACGTGCCGAGGATAGCTGGGAGCCGGTGGGACATACGCCGCTGCCCGGCATGCTCGATCTAAGGAACTGGGACCGGCGGCTGATGCAGACCTGGAAGCCACTATATGTTCCCGTCACCAATAAATGCAATCTCTGCACCTACGGAGAATGCGACCTTTCCGAGGGTAAAAAAGGTTCCTGCGGCATGGACGGCGCCATCATGCAGGCACGCCTCAATTTGCAGTCATGCTGCGAGGGCCTGGCGCTTTCCACAACCAGGGCCAGGAGGATAGTTGCCTATTTAATTGATACCAAGGGCCGGGACATGGCCCTGGACCCGGGCGATAAGATCAGCATTGAAGCACCGCACATAAGGACGGTCATCGGACTCAAGCCGGCCACGCTGGGCGACCTCGACCGGGTGCTCTCATACATCGAGCATCAAATTACGCTACTGCTCACATCAGCGAATACGGGTGTGGAAGGTTCCAGCCTGGATTTCGAGTCCAAAGCTATGCAGGCCTCCATGCTCAGCCACGTAGCTATGGAGGCGGCTGAGATCGCCCAGATATCGGGGTTCGGCTTCCCCACCTCCACCGCCGACACGCCCCTGGTGGAAGCAGGCTGGGCCACGGTTCCGCTGGATAAGCCGGTAATACTGTTGGTGGGTAACGATACCGTCTCAGCCATCTGCTTGATCGATTACCTTAGAAACAGCCGGCTGGAGGACAAGATCGAGGTAGCCGGCATGGGGCCGGTGGGACACGAGCTTGTCCGCTACAGCTCCCGGGCCAGGATTGCCGGCCCGTTGTCCCGGTTGCTCTATCTCCTCAAGCTCGGGGCGGCCGATGTTGTAATGTGCGGGGGCGGCAATTTGCTGACAGACATAGCCGCGCAGACGGCTGCCGGCGGGGCGGCTTTTATAGCCACCGATGCCCGTGCCACCTATGGGTTCGAGGATGTCACCTCCAGGGATACCGAAGAGATACTGGTCGCCCTTCACCAGGGCAAGGGCGCCCTCGTGCTGGACCCGAGGAAGGCTGCCGCTGTAGCCGTGGAAGCCGCGCTTAAAATATCATCTTCCAGAAAGAAATCGATCTTAACGCAGTCAGAGGTCGAGAAGATGGCCGGCCAATATAAGTTCTGCCAGCCGTGCGATGAAGCTTGCCCCAACAAGTTGCCCATAGCCGCCGCCGTTACTGCTGCTGCGCATAAGGATTTTCATCTGATGGCGGAAGTGTTCGAAAAGTGTATCGGATGCGGCAAGTGCGAGGCTGCCACCGGGGGACAGGTCGAGGTCTTACGCATGATGCAGGGGGTGGCACGCCTCGAGTCGGCCAAGATGCGTGTAGGCCGCGGCCCCGTCATGGATACGGAGATAAGAAAAGTCGGGGCTCCGCTGGTGCTGGGCACAGTGCCCGGCGTGATAGCCATCGTGGGCGGTTCGAACTATCCTGGGTCGCCCGATGACATCGCAGATATCGCCGAGGAATTCGCCAAACGTAAATACATCGTCGTCCTGGCGGGAGAGTCGGCTGTCGCCGCAGCATTCAAGAAGGACGCCGATGGCAAGTCCATCTATGAGAAATATCCGCCCGATTTCGAGGCGGGCGGCATCGTCAATATCGGTTCCGGCACAGCCGCTTCACATATATCCGGCGCTGCCATCAAAATCGCCAGCATCTTTGCGGCGCTGCCGCTGCGGGCCAACTACGAGGTTGTGGCCGATTACATACTCAACCGCGTAGGGGCCTGCGGGCTGGCCTGGGGCGCCTGCGGCGAAGAGGAGCTGGCATTGGCTACCGGCTGCAACCGGCTTGGCATACCGGTCATCGTGGGGCCGCACTGCATCAAATACGGCCGGCTCTATCTCAGCAGGCCGGGAGAAACCGACTGGAGCGTGATGGACGGGCGCGAGAAGAAGCTCGTGGATACCGGGGAACCTTCGCCGGAGCACCTTATCAACCTGCTGGCCGATAAAGGCGCCGCTATGGTGGCGCTGGCCCGGCTCTGCATGCGCAAAAACGACACCCCGCAGGGCCGTTCCACCAAGCTGACCCACTATATCGGCCTTCACAAGCAGTATTTCGGCAAGCTGCCTGACGACCTGCCCCTTTATGTGAGGAAGACATCGGATATTCCCATTTTCTTTAAGAAGGACGTGCAGGCCAAACTGAGCGAGATAGGTTGGACGGAGAAGCCGGTGCTTTCGCTGCCCACCCTGATCGGCACCTATCCTTCCAATGTGACCCTCGATGAGGTCGTCCATTGAAACCAGGGCAAGGGCCATTAGGATAACCCCGATTCCTGCGGATATAATATATAGTCAAAATGAAGACGGAAAAGCGTATATTAACTATAAGGCGGGTGCGGTATGTCTGACGGAGTATTCCCGGTTGACATAGGTCCCCAGTACGAGGGCGAAGTCATCAGGAAGGCCGACATGCTGGTCGAGTTCGGCGGCCCCAACGTCAAATCCAAATTTGAGCTTGTCACCATCAAAAAGCCCGAAGAGGTCACGCACGAAAAGGTCGAGGTGATCGGCCCGGATATTCGCTGATTTGCCCTGAGGGCAGCAGCCAGCCCATCGCCCTGCTCGTGGACGTGGCCGGCGCCGCGGCTGGAAAAGGATATCGAGCCGGTCCTGGAGCGCCGCCTGCACCTCTATTTGAATTACATCGAAGGCTTCTACCACATGAACCAGCGGCAGGACGTCTGGATGCGTTTGAAAAAAGAGTCCTTTAACAAAGGGCTGAAGTCGCTCAAAATCCTGGGCGAGATACTGATTTTCCTGTATACCTCCGAGATCGATATCATCGAGAAGATACAGATCACCATCGTCACCGACCCGGCCAGGGTCGAGGAACTCCTGCAGAAAGCCATGGAGGTGTACCGTGCGCGCGATGAAAAGATACGCGGCCTGCGGGAGGCCGACGTGGACGAGTTTTACAGTTGCGCCCTCTGCCAGAGCTTTGCCCCCACCCATATTTGCTGCATCACCCCCGAGCGCATCGCCAACTGCGGCGCCATCAACTGGTTCGACGGCAAGGCGGCCTACCAGCTCGATACCGAGGGGCCGATCCAGCGGGTGAAGAAAGGCTTCATCATCGACCCCATCCGGGGCGAATATGAAGGGGCCGATAAGCTGGCGCTGGAGAAATCCATGGGGGCCTATGACAAGGTTTACCTTCATAGCGCATTTGGCTATCCCCACACATCCTGCGGCTGTTTCCAGTCCATCTGCTTCTATATACCGGAGGTGGATGCCTTCGGCATCGTGAACCGTGATTTCGAGGGCGATACCGTGATCGGCGTGCCTTTCACCGAGATGGCCGGCGAAACCAGCGGTGGACGGCAGGTAGAGGGTTATCTGGGCATGGCGCTGGAATACCTGCGCTCTCCCAGCTTCCTTAAGGCCGATGGCGGCTGGTACAGGATCGTCTGGATGCCGCAGGCTATCAAGGAGCTATACCGGGATGCCTGTCCCATGGACTTATACGGCAAGATAGCCACGGAAAACGATGTCAGTAACGTGGAAGAGCTCGCCGAGTTCCTCGACCGTGTCGGGCATCCCTGGGTCAAGGGCGAGGTCAAACTACCCGTTTAAAGGAGAGAGGTTTGGCAATCAAAGGTACCGACATAGTCAAGAAGCTGCCCGAAGGCGGCAAGAAGAACTGCAGGGAGTGCGGACTGCCCACCTGCTTCGCCTTCGCCATGAAGCTGGCATCGGGCGGCATCGCCATCGATAAATGTCCCTATATCCCGCCCGAGGTAAGGGCGGAGCTGGAAGACGCGCTTTCACCGCCTATCAAGCCCGTCACCATCGGCACGGGAGCCAATGCCCTGACCATCGGCGATGAGCAGGTGCTTTACCGCCATGAGAAGACCTTTGTGCACCAGCCCGGCATGGCCTTACTGGTCTCGGATAATGAGCCGGCGGAAGCGGTGGACGCCAAAATCAGGAAATTGAAGGAGCTGCAATTCAGCTGGGTAGGAAAAGTGCTCAAGGCCGATATGCTGGCCTTGCGGCACGCTTCCGGCGATCGTGCAGCCTATTCGGCGCTGGTTAAAAGAGTCTTGCCCGTAACCGACTGCCCCCTGATGCTGATCTCGGAGGATACCGACGCCCTGCTCGATGCGCATAATTTATGTGCAGAAAGAAAGCCGCTTTTATACCCGGTAACGGCCCAGAACCTGGAGAAAATAATCGAGGCCGTTCAGGCCAAACCCGCTGCGGTGGCTGTCAAGGCCGCCGGTGTGGAATCGCTGGTGCCGCTCACCAGCCGCCTCAAAGAGGCCGGCATCGAGGATATTTTGCTGGATCCCGGTTCCGGCAACCTGCAATCGGCCGTCAGGGATCAGACCCTCATCCGCCGTGCCGCGCTCAAGCAGGTCTTCAGGCCGCTGGGCTATCCCACCGTGGCCCTGCCGTGCTTCATGACATCGGACCGGCAGCGCGAGGTGCTGCTGGCCTCAACATTCATCACCAAGTACGCCGGCATCATCGTCCTGTCGGATATCGACGAGCACTCCCTGTTGCCGCTGCTGGTGCAGAGGCTCAATATTTATACCGACCCGCGCATCCCGATGTCCATGGAAGAGAAGGTCTACCCCATCAATAATCCCGATGCCAGCTCCCCCGTGCTGATAACCACCAACTGGGCGCTGACCTATTTTATCGTCTCATCAGAGATCGAGAGCAGCAAGGTGCCCTCGTGGCTGTGCGTTAAGGAGGCGGGCGGCCTGGGCGTTCTGACCGCCTGGGCGGCCGGCAAGTTCAGCGGAGACAGCATAGCGCCCTTCATCAAGAAATGCAGCATTGAGAGCAAGGTCAACCACCGCAGGCTGGTCATACCCGGCAAGGTGGCCCGCATCCGCCACGAGCTGACCGAGGCGCTGCCCGACTGGGAGATCATAGTCGGCCCCCGCGAGGCCAACGAGATACCTGCTTACCTTCCGAATCTGGTTAAAAGCTGGAAGAACTAGCCTCATTACGCTGCGCAACCGGTAGCGGGCGGTTTACCAGGCTGACCGATGGCTTCTCAAAGAATCCCGAAAATCAAATGTATGCAATAGCTCTGCATTTCATGTTCTATAATTTTGTGAGAACTCACAGAACACTGGCTACGCCTTATTCGAGAACCCCAGAAATGGCAGTCGGAATCAATGACCATATTTGGTAAGTTAATGAAATTGCTGGGCTAATTTGAGATGCTTGCGTGGTTTTTTCTACGCAAAAGCCTTTACATGTTCTTTATCAAGCACAGGTGTAACAGCAGAAGGCAACCCATCTACTATTACGCCTTCACTCACGCACAATAACTCTATGCCAACGGGCACATTTTTATCGTCATAATCTATGATACGTGTATCGTCTAAGGGTTTAGTATATGCGACTGGTTTATCTGACAGGGTTATATAGATGGCATCTGCTTCTTTGTCGTATGAATACTTCTTTATTATCATTGGCTAGTCCCTCCTTTTGACTCACTCTCTAGCCAAAACGCAGTAACAATGGTCTTATGCTTATTGTCAACGATTACTCTTAGAGTTTTCCCTCTTACTTTTCCCACATAAAAATGACAATGTTCATTATCTTTCACGGGATAATCTGAGTGGTGATTTGCGATGCAATAATTAACATCCGCCTCAGTAATATTACGAGCCAAAAGTCTCTGCTTTAAATGGGTGGTTGCGTAATATTTCATTCACAGCAGCCACAAATTCAATAGATGATTTTATCACCCCTGTCAATAGCATTAGCAAACGGGTAGGCTAACATTTCTACAATTATTATGCAAATTGCATATATTAATTATGTAATTTATTTCATAATGGTGCAAAGTACTTTCTGGGTCAGGTCTAATAGCCAATCGTCCCACATATTTGTTACATTTTTATTTGAGTTTTATTAAATTCCGGAAGATTTTTTCAAACTGACCCACTACCCTAGCGGGTAAATTCACTTGTTAATATGATGCTTTGGCGTCCGTCAATCCGGGTGAATCCCACAATCTGTTGAATTCATCCTGGCAGCTTTTCACTGCATCTGGCTGAGTGACGACCGCCATGACCTCGTCATTCTGCTGGCTGGCGCTCATGGTGTAATTGTAGCTCCCCAGAGTCACGGTCCGGGCATCTATCAGGCTCATTTTCAGGTGCATAAGGCCGTTGTGGAGATTGATTTTGACCGGGATGCCCAGCGTAAGAAGATCGTTCACGGCATGTTTCTGCGTGTTGCCGGTTGAGGCGTCGCTGTCGGTGATGACCCGTACCTTAACCCCGCGGTTATGGGCGTCGCCGATGGCTTTCACGATGTCGGGATGCGTAAGGCTGTAGATCGCTATGTCCAGCCTGGCCGTTGCGCCGTTATAAAGACCGACCAGGACGGGCGCCGGGTCCTGTCCCGCCCTTGGGAAGAACAGCTGGATTCCCGTTTCACCCGACTGAACTACGGACGGGGCCTGTACCGCCGGCGATGAAGTAGCCTGGCAGGAGCACAACATGAGAGCAAGTATCAACGCCGGTAACATGACCAAATAGCGTATTTTCATCTGCCGCAGGTACCTCCGCATTTCATATATTCAGCATTTCTTTTAAAATACAGAGTATATATATTTGGACATTTTTACAATCGGCTATGCAAAACGGTTCACACGAAGATCTTTCTCAAGTACTGACGCCTGAACGGCGAGAGAAGAAGCACCTGATCGACATCCTGCAGGATATACAGGCCCAGCAGGGGTATATCCCGCGGCAGGCCATGCTGGACGTGGCGAAGTTCCTGGACATTCCCGCCAGCTCCGTATGGGGCGTGGCGACCTTCTACAACCAGTTCCGTTTAACTCCTCCGGGCAGGAAGCCGGTCAAGGTCTGCCTGGGGACGGCCTGCCACCTGGCCGGAGGCCAACTGGTGCTCGAGGCCACTGCCCGCGAGCTGGGCATCGAGATCGGCGGCACCACAGAGGACCGTGAGTTCAGCCTGGAGAGGGTGGCCTGCATCGGCTGCTGCGCCCTCGCCCCCGTATTGACCGTTGGCGAAGACGTCCACGCAAGAATGACGCCGCCCGCAGGTCGAGGAAGTGTTTGTAAATATAAAAGCGGCTGCCGCCGATGCCCCGGGGACTGAAAACCGGCCATGAACTTTGAGCAGATATCCGGGCAGGCGAGATCGAAATGGGAAGCCCTCTATAAAGGCACTGTCGTCCATATTTTAATAGGCACGGCTACCTGCGGCCGCGCCGCCGGTTCAATGGCAGTCCTTGAGGCTTTCAGGCAGCGAAATAGAAGGCCTGGATGGAGCGGCCGCCGTCTCTGAAGTAGGCTGCCTGGGACTCTGTTCGCAGGAGCCGCTGGTGACCATCATCAAACCCGGCGAGTTCGCCGTCTGCTACCACCATGTGACGCCCCAAATGGCGCCGCGACTGGTAGAAGGATATGTTGCCGGCGACGATCCCTGCCTCGACCTTGCCCTGGGCACCGTGTCGGGCGGCGGTGACGAGCCTGCCGTTATACCGGAGCTGGAACGTTTCGACCACGAGAGACGGCTCCTGCTGCGCAACTGCGGCTATAACTCTCCCCTGGAGATCGACCATTATCTGGCCTGCGGAGGCTATCAGGGCCTGTCCAAAGCCCTGTCCATGAAGCCCAAAGCTTTGATAGACGAGCTGGAAAGGTCCGGGCTGCGGGGGCGTGGCGGAGCGGGTTACCCCGCCGCCGCCAAGTGGCGGTCATGTTACGCGGCCAAGAAGCGATATCAAGTACGTAGTCTGCAATGCCGATGAAGGGGATCCCGGCGCCTTTATGGACCGCATCCTGCTGGAGAGCGACCCCCATGCGGTGATCGAGGGCATGGCGCTGGCGGGTTATGCCGTGGGGGCGGGCAAGGGCTTCATCTATATACGTGAGGAATACCCGCTGGCCATAGACAGGATTCGGACCGCCCTGGCGCAGGCGGAGGACAGGGGCCTGCTGGGCAAGAACATATTGGGCGCCGGTTTTAGTTTCCATATCGAAATAGTTAAAGGGGCGGGGGCCTTCGTCTCGGGCGAGGAGACGGCCATGATGGCCGCCATGGAGGGAAGGCGGTCCTGGCCGGAACACCGTCCGCCCTACCCGGCCGAGTCCGGCTTGTGGGGAAAGCCCACGCTGGTCAATAACGTAAAAACGCTGGCATATATCCCGCTGATAGTAAATAGCGGGGGCGACCGGTTTAAAGCCATCGGGACGAGAGCAAAGCCCGGGCACGGCCCTGTTTGCCCTGGCGGGCAAGCTGGCCAATACCGGGCTGGCCGAGGTACCCATGGGCACCACTCTGCGCACGCTGGTTTACGATATCGGCGGCGGCATCCGCAACAACAAGCAGTTCAAGGGTGTTCAGATAGGCGGGCCCTCCGGCGGCTGCCTGCCCGAGGACCTTCTGGATACACCGGTAGACTTCGACTCGCTGCAGCAAGCCGGGGCCATCATGGGCTCGGGCGGCGTTATCGTCATGGACGAGGACAACTGCATGGTCGATACGGCCAAATTCTTCATCGATTTCAGCCGGCAGGAGTCATGCGGCAAATGCACACCCTGCCGCATCGGCACCTTTCATATGCTGGATATACTGCAGGATATAACCAAAGGCATGGGCACCCTCGAGGGGCTGGATATGTTGAATGAGCTTGCGCAGGACGTGAAATCCGGCTCGCTCTGCGGCCTGGGCAAAATGGCGCCCAACCCGGTCTTGACCACGCTGCGCTACTACCGGGAGGAGTACAAAGTCCATATCCTCGAGAAGCGCTGCCCGGCACGCGTATGTAAAGACCTGACGGCTTATTATATATTGCCGGAGAAGTGCGAAAGGGGCTGCGACCACTGTGTGCTGGCCTGCCCGGCCGAGGCGGTTTTCAGCGATGAGAACGGCCTGAAGATCGTCGACCAGGCCAAGTGCACCAAGTGCGGCAGTTGTGAGCTGGTCTGTCCCGTGGAGTATAATGCTGTGATAAGACTATCTCCGGTCAGCCTCGTCCCGGAAAACCGGCGGACCCGGCCGGAAACGCCTTCGAAGGAGCCTTAAAAATATGACTGTGACCATTGCCGTAGCCGGTAAGGGAGGCGTGGGCAAGACCGCAATATCGGCCATTCTGGTCGATTTTCTATCCAACCTGGGCGCCGTGCTGGCCGTGGATGCCGATCCCAGCACCAACCTTGACGGCGCTCTGGGCGTGGACGTGCAGAGCACGGTCGGCAAGACCCGCGAAAAGATGACCGATGAGATCAAGGGCGGGCGGCTGACTATGGCGGTCTCCAAGCAGGAGATACTGGACAGCCGCATCCGCGAATCGCTGGTGGAGACGAGCAGGTTCGACCTGCTGGCCATGGGGCGTCCCGAAGGGCCGGGATGCTACTGCGCCGCCAACCACATGATACGTTTCTCCATAGACAAGCTGGCCAAGAGCTACGACTATGTCATCATGGACTGCGAGGCGGGCCTCGAGCATATCAGCCGCCAGACCACGCAGGATATAGACTACCTGTTGGCGGTCACCGACCCCACCATACGCGGCCTCAATACCTGCATCCGCTTGCAGCAGCTCAGTGGCGAGATACGGACCAATATTAAAGGCGGCGTATTGCTGGTGGTCAACAGGCTGCGTAACGGCCTGCCGCCGGAGATGAAAGATGCCATCACTAAATCCGGGCTGATGCTTTTCGCTACCATTCCGGAGGACCCGGTCTTGGCTGACTTGGATGCCAGGGGCAAGCCTCTTACCCTGCTGCCGCTGGACTCCAGATTCCGCATGGCGGTGCAGGAGATACTCTACAAGCTCAGGATTCGCTGACCGGGGCAGATTTCGCCAGTCCATTAAAAGGCCGGTTGGTGAAACAGGATAAAACGAATGGGTAAATTACTCAGCCTGGCCGATATCGAGGGCAAAGTCAGCCCTCATTCACTGCAGGTCAAGGGTGCCCTTAAAATGAGGGCCGTCGCGCTCGAATATGTTAGGGACGTTAAAGAGCTGGCCCGCTACTTGGGCGGCAAAGTCGAGGGTCTCGGCCTGGATGAAGACTGGGCGGTGAGCAAGGAGCTTTATCCGGGGGTCCTGGTATATTTTATTTTTAACAGGGCCGATGATGAGTTCCCGGCCCGGCTGCGAGCCCTCTACGGCGGCGAGAGGGCCGGGATGATCAAAGGCGATGAGCTGGCTACGGTGACCGTTTCCATAGCCAACCAGATTTTACGCTACATAAGGGAGAGCAATCCGGGAGTAAAGCTTCCCGCGGTCTGTTACAAGGTATAATATGACCGGATACGCAGCATGGAAGACGAATTAAAAGCCTTCATCGACTCGAAATTCCATATTGCGCCTGTTGAGGGGGAGGACAAGACCTGTAAGCCGGCCGACGCCATCAGGAAGCACGTGCACGCCGGCAGCTCTATTCACATCGCCAATAAGTGCGGTGCTCTTTCTTATCAGCTCATCCGCGAGTTCTGGGGCAAAAAGCCGGACTTTACCTTGATCAGCCCCTACCTGTCGTCCTACCTGCTGGCCCTGCTCCGGGGAGATATGATCAAGAAGGCGGTGACCAGCTTCCTGGGCAACTCCTACCCGACGCCCGGTCCCAATCCGCTAGTTCAGAAAGCTTATATTTCGGGATCGGTCGAGCTCGAGAACTGGACCATGCTGACGCTAAGCCAGCGGCTGATGGCGGGCGCTATGGGGTGGGAATTTATCCCTACGAAATCGCTGGTCGGAAGCACTATGGCCGAGGAAAACCGGGAAAATTTCAGCCTGATCGATTCACCCTTCGGTACGGGCGAGAAGACCGGGCTGCTGCGGGCGCTGCGGCCGGATGTGACGCTGGTGCACGGCCTGGCCGCCGACCGGTCCGGGAACACTATACTGCCCTACCCGCTGGGACCAGATGCCTACGGCGCCTGGGGGTCCAGAGAAGGCGTTATAGTGAGCGTCGAGCATATAGTGCCCACCGAATATATACGCAGCCATGCGCACCTGGTGCGCATACCGTCTTACATGGTGAAGGCCGTCTGCGAAGTCCCCTTCGGCGCACACCCGGGCGGCCTGGCCAATAGCGGCATCCCCCAGTTCGAAGGCTATTTCGATGACTATGAATTCGCCACACTAATTCACGATGCTTCCATGGACGAGTCGAGGTTCCTGAGCTTCATCCAGGAATGGATACTCAATTGCCGCAGCCATGAGCAGTACCTGGACAAGCTGGGCAAGGAGAAGCTGCGCCAGCTCAAGGACAAGGTCAATCCCCATGCCTGGGTGGTCGAGACGCTGGCCGCCGTATCGCAGGTAGATTTCCAGAAAGAATCCAATCAGACCGAGAGGATGATAATAGCGGGCGGCAGGTATATCGCCGACCTCTGCGCGTCAAAAGGATATAAGACCATACTTGCCGGCATAGGGGTTTCCAACCTGGCCGCCTGGATGGCCGTTTACAAATTGAAGGATAACAAACACGATATTGAGCTTATGGGCGACATGGGGATGTTCGGATATATGCCCAGGCCCTCCGACCCAACCGTCTTCAGCATGTTCAACCTTCCATCCTGCAAGGTGCTGACCAACGTCGAAACGGTCCTGGGAGTCATGGCGGGCGGCTCCTCCGCCTCCTGCCTGGGCGTGCTGGGGGCTGCACAAGTGGACAGGTTCGGCAACGGTAACTCCACCAAGATACCCAACGTATTCTTCCTGGTCGGCTCGGGTGGGGCCAACGATGTGGCCAGCTCCTGCCGGGAAGTAATTGTGTTCGCCTCGTCGGGAAAAGAGCGGTTGCCGGCGCAGGTGCCCTATATAACCTTCCCCGGCACACGTGTAAGAACGCTTATCACCGACGTGGGCATTTTCGAAAAGCCCGAAGGCAAAGATACGCTTACACTGACTGCATATATTCCTTACGGTACGGCCATCAGGGAGGAGGAAGCGATAAAGGGTATTAAACGGCATTGTGGGCTGGGAGCTTGAGGTCGCGCCCCGCTTGAAAAAAATAGACCTGCCTTCCTATCAGGAGAAGATGCTGTTGAGGCTGTTCGATCCGCAGGGCTTTTATACGAAGCCCTGACCTTCACCCCGTCCTGCCGAACTCCTTCTTTAGCTGCTGCGAGCTCAAATGTATCATGGTCGGCCTGCCGTGGGGGCAGGTGCGCGGCTGGGAGGTGCGCTCGAGCAACTTTATCAGGTTCTGCATCTCCGCTGCGGTCATCTGTTGTCCCGCCCGGACAGCGCCATGGCAGGCCAGCGACTGTGCCGCTTTTATCTCCCTCTGCGCTGCATCCCGTTCCGCCCCGACCTCATCCAGCAGCTCCTTTAACGTCTCGACCAGGTTAGTGCCGTCCAGCATGGCGGGCACTGCCCTGATCAGGTAGGTCCGGGCGCCGAAGGGCTCTATGCTGAACCCGAATTCAGCCAGCAGCCCTTGCTCGTGCTTCATCACCTCCTCCTGGGAGGGTGAGAGCTCGATCGAAAGGGGTTCCAGCATGCCCTGGATGTTGGGCTTCTTGCTGGCGCGCTGGGCCATGATCTTGTCGAATAAAATGCGCTCGTGGGCTGCATGCTGGTCGATCAGGTAAAGGCCGCCTTCGCCCTCGGCCAGGATGTAGCTCGACGATAATTGGCCCAGGGTCTGAAGAGTGGGCAGGGTCGAGGCGGCATGCGGGAAGCGCTCCCAAAGCGATTGGGCCTCGGCATTTTCGCCTTCCAGGTGCACGCCGGGCAGAGGCGATTTGGATAGTGTATCCCTCAGTATCTTTAACGCGGCCGTGAACACGGCGCTGTTGTTGCGGAATTTGACCTCGAGCTTGCTGGGATGAACGTTGACATCCACCTCCTCGGGAGGGATTGCCACATTGAGAATGACCACAGGGTGCCGGCCGGTCATCAATAGCCCCTCGAAGGCAGTCTCGACGGATTTCGCCAGGATGCTGTTGCGCACATAGCGGCGGTTCACAAAGAAGCTTAAATAGCTGCGGCTGGAGCGCTGCACGGAGGGAGGGCTGGCCAGTCCCTGGATGTACATGAAGCCGTCGGTGCCCTCGACCTCCAGCATTTTACCGGCGGTCTCCAGGCCGTAGACTGCTGCAACCGCCGAGCGCAGGTCTCCGTCGCCAGGCGTCTGCAGGGTGATGCGTCCGTCAACGGTAAGCTGGAATTTGACCTCTGGGAAAGACAGCGCATACTGGCTGACCAGGGAGGCTATATGGCCGGCCTCCGTATTGGAGGATTTCAGGAACTTTAACCTGGCCGGCAAGCTGCGGAAGAGGTGGCGCACGGTGATGGAGGTGCCCTGCGGGCGGCTTTTCTTTTCGCGGGATACGATTTTACCATTCTCGATGTGCAGGTAGGCTGCTGCGCTGCTGCCTATATCCCTGGTCACTATCTCGATCTCCGCTACGGTGGCTATGCTGGGCAGGGCCTCGCCGCGGAAGCCCAGCGTGCTGATATGTTCAAGGTCGTCCAGCTTGGTTATCTTGCTGGTAGCATGGCGTCTGATGGCGACTTCGACATCCGCGGCCGATAGGCCGCATCCATTATCGGTGACTTTGAGATAGCTGACGCCACCGTTATGCGCCTCGATAGTTATTTCACTGGCGCCGGCATCCAGGGAATTCTCGATCAGCTCCTTGGCAACCGAAGAGGGCCTTTCTATGACCTCCCCGGCTGCGATCTTGGAGGTTACCTCCGGCGGCAGGACTTTAATGGGCATGCGGTTATTGTAGCATTATCCTTAGAGGACATTTTACCGGGTCTTTGCCGCCCGTAGGCCAATCCTTTAACATTTAAATAAAGTGGCAGGTGTATTTAAGTGGGCAAGGATTGATCTATAGAGAGGTGTATACATACCGGTACACAAATCTGGCCGGAGTTAAATCAACGCCTTCCCTATTTCACCAGGCAGATTTATAATTTCAAATGGCTTTACTCATCGAGTGGCTACTTGTCACAGTTAAGTATTAAGCAGTGTTGCGGCACCGGCCGAAGAACGAGGAAACCCAT
>CAWKFY010000021.1:0-60151 GCA_963848815.1 uncultured Chloroflexia bacterium | reverse complement strand
ATTCTTAAAAGCGCTGTTTTTTTGGGACGCCTTCTTCAATTTTTGTCCCAAGATAAAGAGTAGTAGCTTGAATTTCATGAAACGCCTCCCTTTTGGTATTAACGAATATGGCAGCGGTACATAAAATCATTAAATGCAATACTGTTGTTGTTAATTGTAACACCGGATCGATTGTTGTCAATGTTTTTTCGCGGATAAGAAATCATCAACTTCGCAACAAGCCATAACACGATTCAGAGCGCCATGAAATGCGGCCTTCCACCCAGATCAGCTACTTAGTCTAGTATGGTTCATAGCCCGGCCGTCATACTTATGTTAAAATCTGCCTGGTTGCAGCCTGGTTCACGCTAAGATAAAGCGCTGTAAGGAGATTTTAACCATGCCGGCCAGAAAAGAGAAAGCCCATCCTTTTATAGCCCGCGTATCGGATAAAACGCTGAAGAAAAACCTTGAGTCTCTGCGGCAAAAAGCGCTTGACATGGGCGCGTCCGGCGCTGAGATCATACCGGCTGACCAGGTCGTCGTAGATGAGCGAGTCAGGTTGAAATGCCTGATCCCGCGCTGTCTGCGTGGAGGGGAAACGCCCAACTGCCCACCCAATGCTCCAGACCTCGACCTGGTGCGCAAAGCCTTCGCCAGGTATACCCACGCTATATTGATCAAGACCAATGTAGAACCGATAGAGGCTTATTCGCCCAAAGGCGGCAAGGACAGATCCGGCGTGGATAAAACCCTGCTCTTCCACGGCAAGTCAGCCAAAATCGTTTCCGAGATAGAGCGCCAGGCCTACAAACAGGGCTATTACCTGGCGATGGGGCTGGGAGGAGGCTCGTGCAAAGACTACCTGTGCCAGGGGCTGATTTGCCAGTTCAAGGACAGCGGCAGGTGCCGCTTCCCGCTGCGCTCACGGCCGGCCATGGAGGCTCTGGGCATCGATGTCTTCGATTTAATAAGCAAAGTGGGCTGGGACATGTATCCGCTCTTCGACGGCCCCGAAAAAATCCCCTGCGCCATATCGGTCGGGCTGGTTTTCATACACTGAGGAGGAATAATGACAACGGATATTATAGATATGATTGAGCCCTTCCTGTCGGAGGACCAGAAAAAATGGGGCAAACTGGCCAGCGATATAAACTACCGGCGCCTGCACCTGCTCCTGCTCAGGGAGATACTGCTGGAGCTGAGAAAGCATAACCGGCCTGGATAAGCTTAGCTTCCCCGTCCACCAGCACTTGCGCAAAGGAATGGCGGCCGCCTCGAGCGGCCTCAATATCAGCGCCTCAGATTGACACACGTACATACAAAGGCCGCAGCCGATGCAGCGCTCAAGTTGCTTCACAGGCTTACCGTCCCGCATACCGAGAGCCTCCATCTGGCACCTCTCTATACAGGCGCCGCACCCTGTGCAGCGCTGTTCATCAATCTCTATGCTGTACCTGGCTATAATCATGCTGTTGGGCACCGGCGCTTTTTTTATTCCCCTCAGCACCATGCAGTGACATTGACAGCAATTGCACAGAAAATTGGAGTAGTGGCCGGGATTATTCATATAGTTATGCACCAGGCCGGCCTCCTCCGCAATATCCAGCTTTTCGATTGCCTCTTTCTTACTCAGCCTTCGCGGAAATCCCTTGACGATGGCATGAAGGGCCGATTCACCGAACATCATGCAGACATCGGAAGGTCTGGAACATGGGTTGCCGCTTAAGTTGCCCATCTGCTTGCAAGTACATGTCCCCACACAAATATATTCCGTATCGCCGATCAGCTCCAGAACATCCTTATAGGGTAAGACGGTGAAGGTAGTTACAACGGGTTGATCCACCATAATCTTCTTCGATTTTGCTGAAGCATTCAAAGCCAAAAATGCGCCCGACAGCACGGCTTTTTTGGCTCCCCGCCGGTAATCGTTCAAAAGATCAGCCATCTTCTTACTGTGTTCATCGATCCGGCCCGACATAAACTGAAACTCAACCAGGCCCGGGATAAGGGGAGGAAATTCATAGAGCTTCTTGCCATCCCTCCATCTTATATGGACAAGCCCTTTATCTCCCATCCGGTCAAGCTGTCTTGCCAGTGTCTTCATATCTTTAGTCCCCATCTCGGCCGCTATTTCCTTGGCCGTCGCAAAGCCGAGGGGCATAGCACAGGCGACGGCCGCCTCTTCGGGCGTTAATAGGAATTGGACCAGGGCAAAATACTCATCACACAGCACAGCCGGTATGGTAGTGCCCCTGGCATTCAGCGCATACGCCAACTCTTCATATACTGCATTTGGCATTTCCGACCTCCCTCATTTTTTTCCGACTATTTATCGACCTTGGTCCTCCGGTGCGATTCGATCATCTTTCGGATATTGGGGTCCAGGGCGGCAAGCTTTTCCAGTTTCTCGCAAACATAATCGGTACAAGTGCCGCAAAGCTCAATGCCCCTGTTCACGGCGCACTTCTTGATAGAACAGGCATTACAGAAAAAGAACAGCCGGCCTTCCGCCTTGCATCCGTCGCAGTTGATCTGTTCGGGATTAATGGTAATTTTGGCCCATTCGCTCCAGAGCCTGGCGCAATCGGCCCGCAATTTATCGTCGTCGGCCTGCGTGGCAAGGTAGGCGGGGCATTTCGAACATTCCAACCCGCAGTATGCAATCATCCTATCATTCCCAGTGTTTTTCATGATCTCTTACGGTCCTCCATCTTGATTTCCATGACGATATGCCCCCACCCGCCACACCGCACCCCTACATCCGGGCAGCCGAACCGTTTAAATCTTATTTCATTGGGATCGATGCCTGCATAAAAAAGCTCGCTCATGGCCGGCATGGCCATTGCGATTGAATGCAGGGCAAACATACAAACCCTGGACGGACACAGCCTGGTAAGCAGGGTTAGAGCACGCCCGTCGAAATAAAACTTGTCGCCTACCTTGTGGCCGGCGTCGCAGCCGTGCGCCTCAACGACCTCGGCCACGATGGTCTTATCCATCATGGGTATCCCCTTTGCAATAACCTCCTCATTACGGGCTTCAGACCGGAATATTTTCATCTCCTCATCGCTGTAGCCAAGGTGGTTTTGTATGAACTTCCACGTTTCTTTGCTGACCGGCATTTTTTATCCTCCCGCTCTATTTGTCGAAGAAAAACCTCATGTCCCTGTAACATTTACCGTCCGTATGCATCATACACCCGGTTACATCAGGCTGCACTTCATATTTGATTCCCAGGGTATCCAGCCAGGTATAGATACGCAACATGATCCCGCATTCATAGCGGTCTATAGTGCCCAACGCCTTCATCCCCTCGTATGCAAAGCAGGAGTGCCACTCCGCATGCACGCGATTGTGCCCGGTATAACTGTACGAATATTTCATAAAATCGCCGCTGGCAATGGCCATAACGGAATCAAAAAAATGCTTGTATTCATCGAACGTCTCAATCTTTTCGACACCGAGGGCTTTTTTGATACGCTTGATTTCGATTGCAGACATTCCACGTATTGCAGCCTTATTAATTTTATTGGCCTTTTCCATGCCGCATTCCTGAAGGCAATTGTAAAACCACATGGCATCGTGGGTCATCCAGTTCTTGATGATCAGCTCCCTCAGTTCTTTTGTCTCCAGTGGTATCGTCTCAATTCTCATGTCCTTAAACTCCTTTACCGTTCATTTCATCCTGGGGAGTCCCAACCCATACCAGGCAATGATATTGCGCTGAATCTCATTGGTGCCCAGGGCAATTATATTCAGGAAATTGGCCTGGCAGGCGTACTCCCAGATCCCGTTCATAGAGGCAAATCTTGAATGCTTAACCTGCCCGTAAGGTCCGAGGATTTCCAGGGCAACGTTTGCCACCCTCTCCGCCAATTCGCTGCCGAAGACCTTGACTGCGGCTGCATCCATTAGTCCCATCTCGTTTCTGGACTGCTGGTCGGCAATCCGGTACGCCAGCATCCTGGCTGCCTCGATTTCACAGGCTACGCCGGCAATCTCCCGGCGGATCCTGGGATCATGTGAAAGATATTCCCCGTTGCGCTTGTTGGTGTTACAGAAGCCGGTCAATTCCTCAATTTTCCTGACCAGCCCCATGATCAGCTCGATATTGGACCGCTCGAATCCCGCCAGGACATTGACCACATTCCAGCCACCGTTTTCCAGCCCCACGATATTGCTTGCAGGCACCTTTACATCATCAAGGTAGACCTCGTTATACACCTGCTTGCCGTTCATATAATGAAGCGGCCGCACGGTAACGCCCGGCGACTTCATATCAAATAAAAGGAATGTCAGGTTATGATGTTTTTTCCCCATGGGGTCGCTCTTATAGACTCCGAAGGCCCAGTCAGCCCGGTGTGCGCCCGTATTCCAGGTCTTCTGGCCATTAATGATATATTCGTCCCCTTTGCGGATGGCAGTTGTGCTCAGAGACGCCAGGTCCGAGCCTGCATTGGGCTCGCTCCACAGCTCGCACCAGGAGACCTCTGCGCCGGCTATGCCCGGCAGGAATCTGCGCTTTACGTCTTCACTACCGGCCGCTAAAAGCGTCGGCGCCAGCATGCCGACACCGAAGACATCAACCCCGGGCAGTTCGTAATAACCCTTAGCTTCGGTGAACAGGACCTTATCCATCATGTCGCCTGTGCCGCCGTATTCCGCAGGCCACCCCAGAGTCAACCACCTACGCCTGGCGAATTCTTTGGCGCAATATTTGTGAAAGGCCCAGCAGTCATCATCGCTATAAACATCTTCAAGGCCCACAAATGAGGAGGGCTTTTTAGCATTCAACTCCTTGCATACCGCGTAAAATTCCTTCTTCCTGTCAAGCTTCTCCGCACCGAGCTTAAAGTCCATGGCCACCCTCCTTAATAACGTTTTGTCATATGAGGATACTTAAAGATATAACAAATTGTTGTAAGATTTGTCAAGACAGATTGTCATATTTTCTCGGGTTGTTTGGGGTTGATTACAAATTGTGATAACATTTTCACGATGAAATTTCGCGAGGTGGGCAAAAGAATACAGCAGGCCAGGGAGGAAAAGGGGCTTACTCAGGCCGAACTGGCAGCCAGGCTGCGTTGCACGCAGTCGGCGCTGTCCAACTACGAACTGGGCAAGAGGAAGCCCAATCTCGACCTGCTCAACGAGATAGCAGAGGTCCTGAACAAGCCGCTGGACTATTTCTTCGAGCCGGTGGCGGCTAAAAAAGACGATCCCGGCGATGGTCTGAGATTGCCTAGATTATGACTGGCGGGTTACATACCGGAAGCCCGCTGATTTTCCAGGTTACACGATTTCGCATAGCCCGCCATCCAGAACGGTTGCTATCCGGTAAAATTGTCTTATTAAATTACGCTGCAAGCGCTAATTATTATTTCTTGTCCGGATCCTTGCCGTGAAGGAGCCATTCCAATCCTACCTCTTTAAACATTGGAGTTGCCGAAGCATCGATATAACGCTCGTACGAATATATGCCCGATTGTCTAGCGATCCGCTGGAATTGCATTGCGGTTATAGCATCGGCTAAAACAACCGCAGAGCGTTCCATGCCCGCCTTTCGATACATTTCCTGCCCCTTGGCCATTAACTCCCCGGCAGCGGGCGGCAGGGGTTTTAAGGTTCGTAAATCCGCAAAAACGTGAAATTTTTGCCCTTTTACATTGGCCAGCGTCTTTTCGGACTCGTCTACCCATCTGGCCATTTCTTGTTCTGAGACAAAATCGCCGAAGGTCTGGTAAAACACGTCGCCAATTTTTTCTATTTTGTACAAGTAAATTACCTCCACTTTGAATTTTTTCTATAGTGTCATAGATGGCGACAGAGCGGTAAGTACCATATGGCGCACAATTGCTAGCTGTTTGGTGCCTTTATGCAATTATGCGCATTGTTTATATATGCGTGCGCTTAGTATGCTTGATTTCTAGTAGCCGTGTTGCTTGCTGACGACGTTAAACAGCTTTCTTTTATTCAGATAACGTCCCAGGTTCTCGCAAAAAATCCCGTTAGTCCGTTCGATATAGTTCTCCATACCACCTGCGATATGCGGGCTGAAAATAACATTGGGCAATACCCAGAGCGGGCTATCCGAGGGTAATGGCTCCTCTGCAAACACATCCAGACCGGCGCCGGCTATCCACTTCTCTTCGAGCGCACGTATCAGCGCCTTTTCGTCGATGATATTGCCGCGTGCTATATTGATAAGGTACGCGCCCGGCTTCATGCTTCGCAGCTCGGCCTCCCCTATTGAATGACGCGTTAGCATAGTGAGAGGCAACGTAAGCGCCACAAAGTCGCTGCCGGCCAGCAGCTCTTTGATCCGTTCAGGCGCATATACTCTATCAACATTTCTGCTGTGTTGTCCTTCGTGCGCAGAGCGACGCGTGGCCACTACGTTCATACCGAAGGCCCTCGAAAGGCGGGCCACCTCCCGGCCGATATTGCCCAAACCTACTATACCCACAGTCTTCCCACGCAGCGTACCGGGGTTAAACTGTTGCCAGCGCTTTTGCTGCTTCAACTGGAAACACAGGTCCGACCGCTTAACGAACATCAGCATCAACCCCATGACGAATTCGCTTATGGTTGTGGCATGAATGCCGCTGGCGTTGGTCACGGTTACATGGCTCTGCAATATCTCGTCGCTCAAATATCTATCCACCCCGGCAGCCATGACCTGGATCCATTTCAAGCTGGGCGCACGGGCGATTACGTTTTGGGGGAGCCTGAACCCGTAGATAACTTCTGCCTCGGCTAGTATGGCATCCATCTCCCGCTGGGCCACGGCATCACCTTCCTGTTCGCGCTGCGCCGGGCCGGACGCGTCGATCAGCCTGACCCTTCGACTGACGTCCGTTATCTGCCTGGCCAGCTTCCCGTCCAGCTTGATGGTCGCCACAACATTAACAGGCTTCATAAATATTTCCTCTTCTTTCCCTGTTCAGACATAGTATCAGCCCTCAAGCACACTTAATTATATAAGAACTGTGAACAGGTTAGCTGCCGGCCGGCAACACACATGCCCTAGCCGCCGTAAGCTATAGCTTTTCCTTCATAAGCTTCGATCGCAGCAACCAGGGAATTAAGTCCTTTATGGAGGACCGTCAGTTTATCATCATCCATATGAGCCAAAACCCTGGAAAAGCCGCTCCTCTTGCGTTCTCTAAGGTTGGCCACCAGTGCCTCCCCCTTGTTGGTAGCCCTCAATATCAATACGCGTCGGTCGTGCGTATCCTCGCTTCGGCTCACCAGGCCCTGCTTCACCAGCCGGTCAATTATTCCGGTTATATTGGTGGGAGTGACCTTCAGCGTTTCCGCCAGCGTCTTTGAGTTGGCGCTCCCCTGGTTGCTGATGAAAAACAGGCATTTTAGCTGGGCCATGGTGAGCGATAGGGACATCCAGATATCAAGCTGATACTGTCTGCGGGCACGGTCAATCTTGCGCTGAAGCTCGTTAATTTCCTTTATCAGCTCGGCTTTCTCCATTATTCACCTCAGTATTCATTATGAATGTAATATTGATATTGTAATCTATATTCATTATAATATTTGTGTGGTTCTGATGTATAGCCGGTCTTCTTCAGCTATATGTTAGCAACCTCAATACATTCAAAGTTTGGTCCACTGCCATGGCAATTATTCAGATAAATGCGTTAACACGCCGCTTCGGCGCACTGGTTGCCTGCGATAACCTCTCTATTTCTGTGAATCAGGGAGAGATCTTCGGCCTGCTGGGCCCGAATGGAGCCGGTAAAACTACGGTAATCAAGATGCTTACCACCCTGCTGAGGCCCACTTCAGGAAGCGCCAGCGTAGCAGGTTATGATATCGTGCATCAGGCCTCGGACGTGAGGCGTGTGATAGGATATGTCCCACAGTTGCTGTCGGCGGACGGAACGCTCACCGGCTATGAAAACCTGCTGATCTTCGCCAAGCTTTACGATATACCCCGCCGGGAACGCAAGCAGCGCATTCACGATGTGCTGTCATTCATGGATTTAACGAATGAAGCGGATAGGATGGTACGTACCTATTCCGGCGGGATGATACGACGGCTGGAGATCGCTCAATCGTTGATGCACAAGCCCAGGGTCCTTTTCCTGGATGAGCCGACCATAGGCCTGGACCCTCTGGCACGTAGGGCGGTCGGGGACCTCATTATGGATTTGCGCGAGGACTACGGCGCCACCATTTTTATCACAACCCATCTCATGGAAGAGGCCGACCAGCTCTGTGACAGGGTCGCCATCATGCACCGGGGAAAGGTTGCAGCGCTGGGCTCTCCATCCGAGCTTAAAGCAGCCATCGGTGGAGAGGAAACTACGTTGGAAGATGTCTTTGTGCACTTCGCCGGCTCAAAGCTGGCGGGCGAAGGGGACTATCGGGACTACCGCGAGGCCCAGCGCACAAGGCGAACTGCAAGGAGGCTGGGATGAAGTCCGCCATCACAAGCGTCATCAGCTTCTTCCGCAAGGCCATGGTCATAGTCGAGCTGGAAGTGCGCAAGATGTGCCATGACCCGACCGAGCTGATCATGCGCGCCGTGCAACCGGTATTGTGGCTGATGCTTTTCGGCGAGGTATTCGCCCAAACGCGTGCCATACCCACCGGGAATGTGGGTTACCTTGATTTCCTTGCCCCTGGCATCCTTGCGCAAAGCGTATTATTTATAGCCATCTTCAGCGGCATGACCGTCATCTGGGAACGTGACCTGGGTATCGTTCACAAATTCCTCGCTTCTCCCACGCCGCGAGGCGCACTGGCCTTGGGCAAAGCATTATCCGGCGGCGCCAGGGCGCTCACACAGGCCGTGGTCGTCTATATACTGGCTTTGCTGATCGGCGTTAAGATGAACTGGAATCCTCTTGCACTGCTCGGCGTTATCGTTGCTATCATCCTGGGCGCCACACTTTTCTCCGCATTCTCGCTTATCATCGCCTTTCTCGTCCGCACGCGCGAAAGGTTTATGGGCATTGGCCAGGTATTGACCATGCCCTTTTTCTTCGCCAGCAACGCTATTTACCCCATCTCTATCATGCCGGCATGGCTGAAGGTCGTCGCCCAGGGCAATCCCCTCACTTATGAAGTCGATGCGCTGAGGGCATTGATGCTGCAGAACGGGACCAGCAGTTACGGCCTGGTAACGGACTACACCGTCCTACTACTGTGCGTCATTTTCCTGGTGACGATTTGCACATTCCTTTATCCCCGTGCAGCCACTTAAGATACACCGGCAGCTCCAGCCGCATCCTTCGGCGCTGTATCTGAAGACGCCGTTATTTTAAGCCGGCAGTTTGTACAAAACCGATTAAATGATTTAGTATTAATCGTTCTATACGCTTGATTTACCTGTCACCTTAAAGGTTAGGGGATACTACTTTGAGCAGGCAATTGAAACCGGGCAAAGGGGCGGTGGATAATGCAGTATGTTGATCGCCACAGGACCGTTCCAACGGCATCCAGAAACCGCCACCTGTTAGTCTTATTTTCGCTTTTAGCAGTTTGCACCCTAATTTATTACTTCGGAGAACTCATCAAACTATTTGGGTGGCAGGCCCTTTACTGGCAGGGTTTTTACACGGTGCATGATGTTCATCGTGCGCTTTTTCTGGCTCCAATAGTCTACGCCGGCTATTTTTTCAGGATTAAAGGAGCGTTATTCACCACGCTGGTGGCATTTATTATCTTCTTACCCCGCGCATTTTTTATATCCCCATACCCCGATACATTGCTAAGGATGGTTATTTTTATCATTGTCGCGGGTATCGTGGGGGCGTTCACCGGTGTATTACGTAACGAGTACGAGCTGCGTGGTCGTATGGAAGCTCTGGTAAAAAACGAAAAGGACAAGCTTCTGAGCATACTGGAGGGGATAAGGGATGGGGTTATCATCATCGGTCCTGACTACAAGATCCGCTTTTTAAATTCGAGTATGAGACGAGAATTTGGCGAGGGTCTTGGCTCCTATTGCTATGAATATATTTACAAATTGGACACAGCCTGCAAACAAATCTGCAAGCTGGCCAGCGTTATAAATGGAGCAAATGAAAGGTGGGATTATTCCTTCGCAGACGGAAGGACTTTTGATGTTATTGCATCACCATTCATTGACTCTGACGGTGAGGTCTGCCAGTTGACAACTTTTAGGAATGTCACACAGCGAAAATCTTATGAAATGGAGCTCCTGCGGACCAGCCAGTTAAAATCGGAACTCCTTTCAAATGTATCTCACGAGCTCCGGTCTCCGTTGACTACCATAAAAGGCATAGTCAGCAGCCTGTTACACAGAGACATCGAGTTCGATAATGAAACACGTGAGATGCTGTTGGGCAGCGTTATAGAAGAGACGGATAGACTGGCAAGCCTGGTTACCAATTTGCTGGATATGAGCAAGCTGGAATCAGGCGTCTGGAGACCCGAGAAGAAACGGTGCCATATAGTGGACATTTTTAACGAGGCGCTGGCCCGCCAAAATGGGTCCATCCCAAACACATTTTCGAGATCGAGGCCAAGCCGAATCTGCCGGATATCTACGCCGATTACAGCCAGATAAGGCAGGTCTTGATTAACCTTCTGGAAAATGCGGCCGCTTATTCCGACGAGGGTACGAAGGTATCCTTAAAGGCCGTGAAAGCGGATGGACAGTTGGAGGTAAGCGTTTCGGACCAGGGAGCAGGGATTTATAAGGAAGACCTGCCGAAGGTGTTTGACAAGTTTTACCGGGGAGGCCAAAAACGACAGCGGCACTGGGGTGTTGGACTGGGACTGGCTATTTGTCAGACTATCATAGCAGGACACGGCGGACGAATCTGGGTCGAAAGCAAGCAGGGTCATGGCTCTACATTTTATTTTACTTTACCGGGCGCGCAACCGGGCGTTGAATAAAGGATAACGACATGACAAAAAAGAGCAGGATACTGGTGGTAGATGACGAACCCAAAATACGTATGTTTATGAGCGCTAACCTGGAGGCGTTGGGATACGAAGTCTACCTGGCTGAAGACGGCATCGAGGCTGTAGAGACGGCGGGAGCCGTAATACCCAATTTAATCATCCTGGATGTAAATATGCCACGCATGGACGGTATCGAAGCCTGCCGCAGGATAAGGGAATGGGCGGACATGCCGATCATCATGCTGAGCGTCAGAGAAGATGAGAAAGACAAGGTGATGGCGCTGGATGGCGGCGCCGATGATTATATTACCAAGCCTTTCGGGATAGATGAACTGCTCGCCAGGGTCAGGGTTGCCCTCAGGCGTGCCTCCGGTCCGGCAATCACCGTACCTGTCTTAAATGCGGGGGACCTAGAAATAGACCTGTCCAGGCGCCTGGTCAAGAGGCGCGGACAGTTGGTTAAGCTTACCAGGACTGAATATGAGCTGCTTGCATACTTCGTTTGCAATTGCGGGAAGGTCCTTACGCATGCCGACCTTCTGCGCAACGTTTGGGGACCGGAGTATTCCGACGAGAGAGAATACGTCCGGGTTTTTATCGGCCAGCTAAGGCACAAAATCGAGGACGACCCTTCCAACCCCAAATTCATCGTAACCGAGTCACGGATAGGTTACAGGTTCGTTAAGCCGGAATAACCCGCTTCCGGGCTAACTACATCCTGATTAAGCACCGGCTAATTTGGCCATTTTCACATCAAAGCCCAAAAATCTTTATAAATTTCTTATAATTCTCCACCTCATCCTTATGCCTTCTTTACGCTTCATGGCTTAGCATATAAATAACATATCGTTTTTACCACTGCTTCCATACGTGTTTCTCACAAAGCGTATGTTAAGTCCGTTCAAAAAGGAGGTGGCGAGATGGGAAATACAATAACGCGCACGGCCGTCAATTTTGCCGGCAGGAAATCTGCTTTAGGCACCAGGGAGATATACGTAGGAGGAACTTCCATGCAGGAGCATATCTGGTTCAGGAATTACGATGAGGGCGTGCCGCACACTCTTGCTCCTTACACATCAGAGACATTGCTCGATATATTCGCGCAGACGGCCAGGCAGAGGCCTAACAGCACCTTTATCTATTTCAAGGGAAGGAGCATGAATTACAGTGAAATAGACAGGGTGTCCGATGCGTTGGCTGCCGGCTTGATCGCCCACGGCGTAAGAAAAGGTGATCCGGTGGTATTAGTCCTTCCCAATTGTCCTCAATTCATCATAAGCCAATTCGCTATATGGAAAGCTGGGGCTATTCCCGTACCATTGAACCCTTTATATACGGAAGATGAAATAAAGCACGGCCTGATCCAGTGCAGTGCACAGGCGGCTATAGTTATGACCTCGGCATACAACCATATTAAATCATTCCAGTCGCATCACACGAGATTACGCCTGATTATAGCCACAAATATAAAAGAATATTTATCGCCGATGGTGAACTTGGCTTTCACGCTGCAGAAGGAAAAGAAGGGCGGCCATAAGATAACGCTTCAAAAGGGCGATATCTGGTTCCAGGACTTGATACAGCAAAACCTCGGAGCTTCGTTGCCCCCTGTAAAAGTCGGCCCGGAAGACATAGCCATGCTGTTGCAAAGCGGTGGGGTGACGGGCGTACCACGCGGCATCATCATCAAGCACAAGGCAATGATTGCCGAGGCCATGCAGTTGAAGGCCTGGTACGGCGACGCCCTGAAGGAGTGGGATGATGTTGTCATACTTACCTTGCCCCTGTTTCATGTTTACGGAAACGCCGCAGTGTTGGGACCGGCGCTTGCCGGCCGCAATCCTATAGCACTGGTGCCGGACCCGCGTGACCATAACGACGTAATCCATACGATTAAAAAAGTTAAGCCGGCCCTTTTCCCGACGGTACCTACCCTTATCGTTGCCTTGCTCAATCATACGGCCGCCAGGGCCAAAAAAGACTATTTCAAGTGCATAAAAGTTTGCCTGTCAGGAGCGGGCCCTCTTATGCCGGAAACCAAGAGGCAATTCGAATCGCTAACCGGCGGCAAATTTGTCGAAGGGTACGGATTGACCGAGACCGCCGCTGCAATTACCGTCAATCCGATCCACGGCCTGTGGAAAGAGAAGTCCGTGGGCTTGCCGCTGCCCGACGTCGACATAAGGATCGTGGATGCTGATACAGGACAGCAGCAATTGCCTCCCGGGGAAATAGGTGAAATCGTCGTTAAATGTCCTCAAGTTATGCAGGGCTTCTGGAATAGCCTGGAAGAAACGGCCGAGATGCTGAACGAAGACTGGCTATACACGGGAGACATCGGCTACCTGGACGAAGAGGGCTACCTGTTTATTACATCGCGCAAAAAAGACGTTATAAAGGTCAGCGGTTTCCAGGTGTGGCCGCGGGAAGTGGCATCCGTCATAAGCACACATCCGGCGGTTGCCGAGGTAGCCATCGGAAGTGTTCCTGACCCGGTACAAGTTGAGGCGGTTAAAGCCTGGGTAGTCCTTCGCAAAGACAAGCAGGTTACCCCAGCCGAGCTGCGCACCTACTGCCGCGAAAAGCTGACCGCCTACAAGGTGCCAAGATATATCGAGTTTCTGGACCACTTGCCCAAAACATCCACCGAACAGGTCAAAATCCGGACGCTCATTAAAGACAGCAAGACTTGAGCAAACTGCTGATCAACAGCCGATGACTTTAAAGTAGACCCCGCCATCGGGGAATAGATCTTATTATATTTGGAGGAACGATGGATCAAAAAATCGGAGTATATATTTGTGACTGCGGGTCCAACATCGCAGGTACGGTCAACGTAGGCCATGTGGTCGAATATGCCAAAGGGCTGCACGCAGTAGCCATAGCACGCGAATACAAGTTCATGTGTTCCGACCCGGGCCAATCCCTGATAAAGGAAGATATCAAGAACCTGGGGTTAAACCGCGTCGTGGTAGCATCGTGCTCTCCGCAGATGCATGAGCCTACTTTCCGTAAAGCCGTCCAGGATGCAGGGCTCAACCCATACCTATTTCAAATGGCCAACATCCGCGAGCAGGCATCTTGGGTTACCGAGGAAATGGAAGATGCCACCGAAAAGGCCAGGGCGCTGGTCAGCGCGGCCGTCAGGAGGGTCTACTACCAGGAACCGCTTGAGCCCAGGGAAGTGCCGGTAAATCCCAACACACTCGTCGTAGGCGGTGGTATAGCCGGTATACAGGCTGCTCTGAAAATAGCAGGCGCAGAACACAAGGTATATCTGGTGGAAAGGGAGCCCAGCATCGGCGGGCACATGATTCAACTGGACAAGACCTTTCCGACCCTTGACTGCTCAGCTTGCATACTTACACCCAAAATGACCCTGGCGGGCTCCAATCCATTTATTGAGTTGATGACTTACAGTGAAGTCATTGGGGTCACAGGATATGTGGGCAATTTCAAAGCTACTATCAGGAAAAAGGCGCGCTATATAGACCTGGCGCAGTGCAATGGCTGCGGAGATTGCGAAAAGGTGTGCCCCGTTGAGGTACCATCCGAATTCAACATGGGAATGAGCATGAGAAAAGCCACTTACCGGCCTTTCCCGCAGGCTGTTCCCGGGGCCTTTGTGATAGATAAACTGGGCAAATCACCCTGTGCTGCCACCTGTCCGGCGGGCGTGAATGCTCACGGCTATATAGCGCTCATTGCGCAGGGCAAGTTTGCGGAGGCACTGGAGGTGCTGAGGCGTACTATGCCTTTCGCAGGAGTGTGCGGACGTGTTTGCACCCATCCCTGCGAGTCAGAGTGTGAGCGAGGGAAAATCGATCAGCCTGTAGCCATCAGGGCGCTTAAACGGTTCATCGCCGATTACGAGCTTAAAGAAGGCAGCGCCACAGCCAAGCCCGTTGAAAGAACGAAGAAGGAAAAAGTGGCCGTCGTAGGGTCGGGGCCGGCCGGCCTCGCCTGTGCCTATGATTTGGTCAAGGCCGGATATGGCGTGACCGTATTTGAAGCAGCCCCACGGGCAGGCGGCATGTTACGCTACGGAATACCCGAGTTCAGGCTGCCCAAAGACATACTCGATAACGAGATAAATTATATGCAGGAAATGGGCGTCGAAATCAGAAGAAACGCCCCGGTCACGAAATTGAAGAACCTTTATGAAGAAGGATATGAAGCCATTTTCCTGGGCATGGGCATGTGGAAAAGCCAGCATATGGGTATACCGGGAGAAGACACTCAAGGCGTCTTACCTGCGCTGGATTTCCTTAAGAAAGTTAATGCCGGCATAAAAATCGATATTGGCCGGAAGGTAGCCGTGGTCGGCGGCGGCAATGCCGCGGTGGATGCGGCCAGAGCGGCAATGCGGTTAGGCGCCAAAGAGGTAAATGTAGTATACCGGCGCTCGCGACAGGAAATGCCCGCCATCCCCAGCGAAGTTCAAGAGATGGAGGAGGAAGGCACAAAAATCCATTTCCTGGCGGCGCCCGTGAAATTGATTTCCAAGGACGGACGCCTGGTCGGCATGGAGTGCCTGAAAATGGAACTCGGCGAGCCGGATGCAAGCGGCCGCAGGCGGCCGGTGCCGGTTAAAGGCTCCGAGTTCAAGATGGACATTGATACGGTTATAGTAGCTATCGGGCAAAAGATCGACCCAGAACTGGTCCCCCATGATTTCACGCTCTCGGACAAGATGCTGGTTTCGGTCGACCCTATTACTTTCGAAACCACTGTAAAAGGCGTATTCGCCGGCGGAGATGCCGTAACCGGCCCGGCGGATATCATCAATGCCATCGCCGCAGGTAAAGAGGCCGCCATCTCTATAGACCGTTATCTACGCGGCCTGGATATCCGGACTGAACGGCCCATGCGCAGGGAGCGAGTCAAAAATATCCCTCATACGGCTGTAAAAAGCAAAGAAAGGGTGGCCGTGCCCGCACATTCCCGCTCCGGCAACGGCCACAGCTTCGAAGAGATTGAAATCGGCTATGATGAAAAAATGGCCGTCGAAGAAGCATCGCGCTGCCTGAATTGCGCCGTATGCTCGGAATGTATGGAATGCGTCAAGGCTTGCGAGCGAAACGCAGTGGTGCACGACCAGAAAGAGGAGATCATCGAGGTGGATGTCGGAAATATCATTCTGGCCACGGGTTTCAGACAGTTCGATCCATCGGTTATCACAAACTACGGCTATGGGAGGCTCGATAACGTCGTCACCAGCATGGAATTCGAGAGGATGGTCAATGCCATCGGGCCCACCGGCGGCAAGATAGTACTTAAAAATGGAAGGGAGCCTGAACGGGTGGCCATCATACACTGCGTGGGCAGCAGGGATAACAACTATCACGAGTACTGCTCGCGTGTTTGCTGCATGGCTTCGATGAAATTTGCGCACCTGGTGAAGGAGCACGTGTCGGACGCCGAAGTCTATGAATTCTATATTGATATCAGGAGTGCCGGCAAAGGCTTCGAGGAGTTTTATAACCGTGTTCTTAAAGAAGGCACCATCTTCTACCGCGGACGGCCGGGTGAAGTCACGGATGTGGCTCTAAGCCCTGAGGAAGAAGGCAAGTTGATAGTCAAATTCGAGAATACTCTGGTCGGCAACCAGGAGCGTTTGCCCGTAGATATGGTCATACTGAGCTGTGCGCTGGAACCTCAAAAGGATGCACAGGAGGTAGCCAGGCTGTTCAATATCAGCTGCGGCTCAGGCGGCTTTTTCATCGAGAGGCATGCCAAACTCGACCCCGTCGCCACTATGACCGACGGTGTCTTCTTAGCAGGATGCTGTCAATCCCCGAAAGACATACCGGACACCGTGGCTCAGGCCGCGGCAGCGGCCGCGTCGGTCCTGGAGCTGATAAGCAGGGGCAGGGTGGAGACCGAGGCCACCACCGCCGTAATCGATGAAACGCATTGCTCGGGCTGCCGGGTCTGCAACATGCTGTGCCCCTATAACGCCATATCATTCATCGAGGATGAGAAGGTGTCAAGAATCAATGAAGCCCTGTGCAAGGGCTGCGGGGCATGTGTGGCCGCTTGTCCCAGCAGTGCCATCATACACAAGCACTATACCCGTGAGGCCATAATGGCCGAGATCGAAGGGCTGCTGGTATGAGACACACTTAAGAATAAGAGGAGTGCTATATGTACGTTATTAAAGAAGCCAAAGCTTTTGTAGACGCTGTAGCTAACGAACCCGGCGGCGAGAAAATCAACGAATGCATCCAGTGCGGGGTCTGCAGCGGTTCCTGCACCACCGTCGAATGGTGGGAATACCCACCCCGCAAGGTGATAGCCATGATCCGCGCTGGAATGAAGGAACAGGTGCTCTCCAGCACCTCCGCCTTCAACTGCGTGACCTGCTATCTCTGCACGGTGCGCTGTCCCCGCGATATACAACCGTCCGCGTTAATGCACGCGGTGATGGCAATCGCGGAACGCGAGGGCTACAGGCCCAAGACGCGCACCATGGCGCTTTTCAGGACTCTGCGTGAGTCGATGAAGCGGGGCCGCATCTGGGAACTGGGTATGGCAATGCGGTACTATCTCAGCTCCAACATCTTCAGCGGGTTGGGATCACTTCCGCTGGCCTTCTCTCTGATATCCCGCGGCCTGATGCCCATTATGCCGCCAAGGCCCACCAAGTCTAATGAAATAAAAGCGATACTGAATAAAGTCCAGGCTATACAGGGCAACGGAGGCAAACGATGAAATATTTATATTATCCCGGCTGTGCCATGGAGACCACGGGCGTACCGATTCAGATGTCCATCGACGCCATTTCAAAAGTCCTGGATATCGAATTCGAGACTCTGAAAGACTGGACGTGCTGCGGCTGCCCGGGAGAGTCCATTAACGAGCTGGCCGCCGTATCTCTGGCTGCCAGGAACCTGGCGCTGGCCGAAAAGACCGACCTGGACATGGTAGCGCCTTGCAGTTGCTGCTACCGGAACCTGCTGGGAGCACATGTAATTTTCCTGAAAGACAGGAAGGTCAGGACCAGGGTCCAGGAAGCACTTGCCGTTATCGGGCTGGACTATAAAGGCACCGTAAGAGTCAGAACACTGATCGACGTGCTGGTCAACGACATCGGCATAGACGTTATACGTTCGAAGGTCAAGAACAAACTCACTGGTCTCAAGGTGGGTGCCTATTACGGATGCCATCAATCGCGTCCCTACGGACCCGACCACCCCGAGTTCCCTGTCTGGCAGGACTGGATCGTTGAAAGCCTGGGGGCCGACCCGGTCTTCTTCCCCTTGAAGGCGCAGTGCTGCGGCGGGGCCCAGCTATTCAGCCAGAAAGCTATGGTCGGCGAGTTGGTGTCCAGGCTGTTGGACAATGCCCAAAGCCACGGGGCGCAATGCATAGCATCGACGCTGTGTCCACTATGCTTCACCAACCTGGATGCGAACGAGGGCAGGGTAAAAAGCAAATCGGGAGCCAATTTTGACATGCCTATCATAGCCATCTCCCAGTTGATGGGAGTTGCATTCGGCCTCTCCCGCAAGGAGTTAGGCCTGCATAAAAATATTTCGCCGGTCGATAAGGTGCTTGCGCCTTATCTGCAGGTGCGGATTTAGGAGGTAATTATGGCCTGGGAACCCAAGATTGTCGGCTTTCTATGTAACTGGTGCTCATACCGGGGCGCCGACCTGGCAGGTATCTCACGATTGAAATTCGCTCCCAACGTCAAGGTCATCCGGGTGCCCTGCAGCGCACGCGTGGAGCCGGCTTTTGTGTTTAAAGCCTTTCAATCCGGCGCTGACGGCGTTCTTATTCTGGGATGCCATCCGGGCGACTGCCATTATAACGAAGGTAATTACAAGACCATGCGGCGTGTGCCATTGCTCAAAAAGATGCTGGCCCAGTTCGGCATCGAAGACGACAGGTTGACTCTCGACTGGGTATCGGCTTCGGAGGGTGAAAAATTCGCTTCGGTCGTAAACACCATGACCGAAAAGGTCAGGGCGCTGGGGCCTTTGAATATGAAAAACACCGAGGAAATCGAACACGGCAACGAAGAAGAATTCGCAGGTGGCGAAGCGGAGGTGCTCGAATATGCCAAAACTTAAACTGGCCTTGTATTGGGCATCGAGCTGCGGCGGATGCGAGATAGGGCAGCTTCAGATAGGTACCAAGTTACTACAGCTCGCCGAAGTAGCTGATATCGTGTTCTGGCCGGTGGCCATAGACGTGAAATACAAGGACGTCGAGGCCATGCCAGAAAAAAGCATCGATGTCTGCCTGTTCAATGGCGCCATCCGGACCTCTGAACAGGAGCACATGGCAAAGATAATGCGTGACAAATCCAAGGTCCTGATTTCCTATGGCTCCTGCGCCTGCAACGGGGGAATTCCCGGGCTGGCAAATTTCTAAAAACAAAGAAGGTATTATGAACAGGGCCTACCTAGAAACACAGTCGACCGACAATGCAGCCGGGGTAATGCCCCAGACCAGCTTTCGGGTAGACGGAATAGTACTGACACTCCCCGAAATCTACAATACGGTCAAGAGCCTGGCCCAGACAGTGGACGTCGACTATTACATTCCTGGCTGCCCGCCTGAGGAGAGGACAACGTGGCTGGCGCTGGAGGCCCTGATACAGGGCAAGTTGCCGCCCATAGGGACGACTATCTCGCATAGCCAGAAAGCTGTATGCGATGACTGCCCCAGGAAAAAGAACGTCAAAAAGGTTAAATCGTTCCACCGCACTTTGCAGATCATGCCCGAATCCGGAAATATGCCTGCTCGAACAGGGTCTCATCTGCGCAGGCGTAGCCACCAGGGGCGGCTGCGGCGCTCCCTGTCCGCAGGCCAACATGCCCTGCACCGGCTGCTACGGCGCCGCCCGAGGGCGTCATAGACCAGGGCGCACATTTTTGAGCGCGGTAGCCTCGGTCATAGACTCTACCGACCCCGAGGAAATCAATAATATCCTCGGTAACATACCCGATCCCGGAGGCACATTCTACCGCTATAGCCTGCCGGTATCCCTGCTAAGGAGGGCCAAAATGAAATGAAGCGAATCACCATAGACCCTATTACCCGTCTGGAGGGGCACGGCAAGATAGAGATATTTCTCAATGACAACGGAGAGGTGGCAGACACCTATTTCCAGGTGCCGGAGCTGAAGGGGTTTCGAGAAATTCTGCGAAGGACGACTGGCCGAGGACATGCCGCAGATCACCCAGAGCATTTGCGGCGTCTGCCCGGAAGCCCATCACCTGGCTTCAACCAAGGCACTGGATGCCGTATTCCATGTCGACCCTCCGGGCCCGGCCAAAAAGCTGCGGGAGCTTCTCTACAGCGCCTTCTACGTAACCGACCACACCACGCACTTTTTATATCCTGGGCGGCCCGGATTTCGTCATGGGGCCCGAAGCCCCGGTTGCCGAGCGCAATATCCTGGGCGTTATCGGCAAGGTGGGCCTCGAACTGGGCGGCGCAGTGATCAAGACGCGTATGCAAAACCACCGTATCGTGCATATGCTGGGCGGCAGGGCGGTACACCCGGTCTTCGGCCTGCCAGGCGGCATCAGCAAGGGGCTCAACGAGGAGGAAAGGAAAGAGGTAGAGGCCATAGCACTGGAATCGGTCGAATTTGCCAAGATATCCCTCAAGGTCTTCGACGATATCGTGCTGAAAAACAAAGAGTATGTTGATATGATTTTGAGTGATGCATACACGCACAAGACCTACTATATGGGCATGGTCGATAAAAACAACAAAGTCAATTTCTATGACGGCGTCCTGCGTGTAGTGGACCCGGAAGGGAAAGAGTTCGCCAAATTCGAGCCCAAGGACTATCTCGCACACATCGCCGAACATGTGGAGCCCTGGTCCTATATGAAATTCCCGTTTTTGAAAAACGTAGGATGGAAAGGCTTCGTGGACGGGCGTGACAGCGGCGTTTTCCGCGTGGCCCCGCTGGCGCGGCTCAATGCCTCCGACGGCATGGCAACCCCCCTGGCGCAGGAACACTATGAAAAATTCTACGCTACACTGGGCGGCAAGCCGGTGCACCACACTCTGGCGACACATTGGGCCAGGCTGGTCGAGCTCCTGTACTCAGCCGAGCGCTTGCTCGAGCTCAGCAGGGACCCGGAGATCACCAGCCCCGATATACGCAGAATCCCCACCGCCATACCGGATGAGGGCATAGGCATCATCGAGGCGCCGCGCGGCACCCTGATTCATCATTACATCACCGACAAACAGGGGATAATGCAGAAGGTAAACCTCATCGTAGCTACCCTCAACAACGCGGCGGCGGTAAACATGTCGGTAAATAAGGCCGCCATTGCGGCGATCAAGCCCGGCAAAGAGATTACCGAAGGACTATTGAACCGCATCGAAATGGCCTGGCGTCCTTATGATCTCTGCCTGGCCTGCGCAACGCACAACCTGCCCGGCACATCACCTCTACCCATCCACGTTTACGACAGCGGGGGCAGGCTTATAAAGAAATTATGAATTTACATCTCCCGAATAAGGCTGACACGGGATAAGGCGGCCTAACGGCTGCCGGAGCGTGTTATTAGGTTGGATGAATGATATCGACGCAAAATACCATAAGACCACAGCCCCGTACCACGTATCGCAGCTTTGTCGAGGCCCATATAAAGCAAAGCATTTCACAATGCTACCAGTGCGGTAAGTGCACTGCCGGCTGCCCGGTCGCCTATACCATGGAGTTCACGCCCCGGAGGGTGATCCGGGCGCTGCAACTGGGGCTTGATAACGAGCTTGAAAACAGCGCCACGATGTGGATATGCCTCAGCTGCCTTACCTGCTCAGCGCGCTGCCCGAGGGAGATCGATATAGCCGGTGTAATGGAAGCACTGAGGCTGGCCACAATCAACAAAAAGCCCGTACCATCTCAAAGGAAATTCAGGCTTTTCCATGAGCTCTTCCTCATGTCCTTTCAATTTTCAGGCCGGGCTTACGAGCTGGGGTTGGGCATGGCTTACAACGTCATGAGCGGCCATCTCCTGAACATGGCTTCGATCATACCCGGGATGATTCGCCGCGGCAAAGTCGCATTCCTGCCTCACAAAAGCCGCGGTTCGGAAACACAGAAAATTTTTCAACGCCTGGAGGCCCAAAAGAAGTCCGGCATGCAGGCGAAGGCCGGGATATAGTGGTACAGACGGCTAGATACGCTTACTACCCGGGCTGCTGCGCCAAGGCCAGCGCCAAAGAATACCCGGCGACCACGCGGCTGGTGTGCAAGGCGCTGGGAATCGAACTTGAAGAATCGCCGGACTGGATATGCTGCGGGGCTTCATCGGCCCACAGCATAGATAAAATACTGGGAATAGCCCTGCCCGCCCATGAGCTGCTGTCCGCCGACCGGCAGAAGCTGGACCTGGTCGCTTCTTGTGCCCTCTGCTTCTCTCGCCTGAAAATTGCGGCAAATGAGCTTAAAGACGAGGAAATGCGTGAGAAGGTCGGTAAAGTGCTTGGCCAGGACATTCCGGGTAAGGCCGAATTCAAAGTCTTGCACCTCTTACAGGTGCTGGAAAGGCATCTGGACAGGGTCCATCTTGAAAAGCCTTTAACGGGGCTGAAGGTGGCATGTTACTATGGCTGCCTGCTCGGCCGGCCCGGCGAAGTCGCCTTCGATGACGCGGAAAACCCGCAGGTTATGGACAAGCTGATCACCGCGCTGGGAGGCGAGCCGGTGACGTGGGGATTTAAATCCGAATGCTGCGGAGGAAGCCACTTTTTCACCAGGGCTGACATCGTGTTGAAGCTATCACACCGCCTTTTATATCAGGCTAAACAGGCCGGGGCCGACTGTATGGCCGTCGTTTGCCCCGTATGCCATAACAACCTCGACGCCATGCAAAAGTCCATTGACAATCAATATAAAGAAGAGGTCGATCTGCCCGCTTTTTATATCACTCAACTGGTAGGGCTGGCAATCGGGCTGCCCGCAAAGAAACTGATGTTCGAAAAGCTTTTCGTCGATCCCATGCGCCTGCTGCGGGCCAGGGGATTGGCGTAGGAGATAATTTGGCAAGAGTAGGTGTATTCATTTGTCACTGCGGTACCAATATAGGGGGCGCCGTGGATATCGCAAAGGTCGTTGAGGCCGCACAGAAAATGCCCATGGTGGTTACGGCCGGCGACAATAAATACACGTGCAGCGAGCCGGGCCAGGCCTCGGTCCGCCAGGCTATAGCCGACCATAATCTTAACCGCGTAGTTATCGCGGCCTGCTCGCCCAGGATGCACGAGCCGACTTTCCGCAAAGCGGTAGCCGCTGCGGGCTTAAACCCTTACCTGTTGGAGATAGCCAACATCAGGGAACAGTGCAGTTGGGTCCACAGCCACGACAAGGAAAAGGCCACCGAAAAAGCTATAGAGCTGGTCAGGATGGCCGTGTCCAAGGTGATCCGGCATGAGCCTTTATACCCACGCGAAGTACCCGTCACCAAAAGGGCGCTCGTAATCGGAGGAGGCATCACCGGCATACAGGCCGCTCTCGATATCGCCAACGCCGGCCATGAGGTCGTGCTGCTCGAGCGCGAGCCGAGCATCGGCGGGCGCATGGCCCAACTGGATAAAACTTTCCCCACGCTGGACTGCTCGGCGTGCATCCTCACGCCCAAGATGGTCGATGTTGCCAACCACCCCAAGATCAGGCTTCTGACCTACGCCGAGATCAAAGAGGTGCGCGGCTATGTTGGTAATTTCAAGATCGAAATCACTCAAAAGGCCAGGAAGGTAGATCATTCCAAGTGCACGGGCTGCGGCACGTGCTGGCAAAAATGTCCCGAAAAAGCTCCCTCCGAGTTCGACCTGGGCATGGGCAAACGATCGAGCATCTATATTCCGTTCGCCCAGGCTGTACCGGCCAAGCCCGTTATCGACACCACAACCTGCCGCTATATTAAGTACCGCAACTGGGTGGCCGCAGGTGAACAGGGCAAAAAGCCTCCCGAATGCCGGATTTGCGAAAAAATATGCCCCACCGGCTCCATCGACTGGGGCCAGGAGCCGCAGGTAATAACCGAGGAGTTCGGAGCGGTGGTGGTCGCCACCGGCTTCCAGGTCTACGACCACAGCCAGTACGGCGAGTATGGAGGTGGCGCTTATCCGGATGTCATCAGCGGCATGCAGCTCGAACGGCTGATGAACGCCTCCGGCCCGACCGGCGGGGAGATCGTACGTCCCTCCGACGGGGCCCATCCCCATACGGTGGCCTTCGTTTGCTGCGTCGGGTCACAGCGACCAGGCCAAGGGCAGGACGTACTGCAGCAAGGTATGCTGCATGTATACCGCCAAGCATGCCATCATGCTCAAGGAGCACGACCCGGACGTCCAGTGCTACATCTTCTACATAGACGTGAGAACGGCCGGGAAGGACTTTGAAGAATTTTATCTCAGGGCACTGGATGACGCAGGCGCCATTTACATTAAAGGCCGTCCCTCCAAGATCTATCAGGACGGAAAGAAAATGATTGTCCTGGGCGAGGACGCACTGATGGGAAGACCGATAGAGGTAGCGGCCGACCTTGTGGTCCTGGCTACAGGCATGGAGCCCAGGACAGGAGCCGATAAGCTGGCCCAGACCCTCAACATAAGCTATAACACATACCATTTTCTGGTCGAGGCGCACCCCAAATTGCGCCCTGTTGAGACACAGACGGACGGCATTTTCGTGGCCGGCGCCTGCGTCGGGCCGCGCGATATACCGGAGTGCGTGGCTCAGGGCAGTGCGGCAGCAGCCAAAGTGGCCGCACTCTTTAGCAGGGATACCCTCGTTACCGACCCGGTAACCTCGATCGTCAACCGTGAACGCTGCACGGGCTGTCTCCTGTGTATGGCCGTCTGTCCCTATAAGGCTATCGACTGCGAGACAACGCGGGACAAACGGGTAGTAGCGGTGGTCAACGAGAGCCTGTGCAAAGGATGCGGCCTATGCGTCGGCGCCTGCCGGCCCAAGGCTATCGACCTAAGAGGTTTCACCAGCCAGCAAATACTTGAAGAGGTGCAGAGCCTGTGGAGATAGACATACGAGCCCGGATAGTCGGTTTTCTCTGCAACTGGTGCAGCTATGCCGGCGCCGATCTGGCGGGCACCAGCCGCACCAACTATCCGTCCAATATACGGATAATCCGCGTCCCATGCTCCGGCAGGGTGGACCCGCTGTTTATAGTCAAGGCTTTTCAGCTCGGGGCAGACGGCGTACTGGTGGCGGGCTGCCACCCGGGCGATTGCCATTATAACGACGGCAATTACCATGCCCGGCGGCGCATCGCGCTGCTCAAGCCCTTGCTTGAATATCTGGGACTGGATAAAGAGCGATTGTGCCTGGAATGGGTATCGGCCTCCGAAGGCAAGCGGTTCGCCGAAGTTGTATCTAATTTCACTCAAACTCTCGCTAAAACTGGGGCCCCGAATAAAATGATTGAGGAAATCCGTTTAAAAGCCAGGGAATGGCTGGAGAAGAATGCCGACGGCTGCGTCATCGGCTATGAGCGCGCAACCGACGGCGTGACGGCCCGGCCCGTCTTCATTTACGAGCCACTGGAGGCCGGAAGGCTTATATTTGACCAGACCTGTGTTCATAACCTGGGCAAATATCTATTGAACCGTCGCGGCCTGAAAACGGCCGTGGTGGTCAAAGCCTGCGATTCCCGAGGTATAAACCTGCTTATCAATGAACACCAGCTCGACCGTGATGACATATATATCATCGGCGCTGTGTGCCCGGGAATGAAAGAAACGCATTTCGGCCGTCCGGGAGAGCGTTTGCTGGCTAAATGCCTGGCCTGCCTGCATCATACGCCGGCAGTATACGATGTTTTATGCGGAAGCCCACAGGAGGATGCGGCCAAGCCTGATTACTCGGATGTTGTTACAGTCGAAAACATGTCCGTCAAGGAAAGAAGCGACTTCTGGAAGAAACAATTCGACCGCTGCATACGCTGCTACGGATGCCGCCAGGCATGCGTAGGATGCTATTGCCAGGAATGCTTTGTCGACGAACTGGACCCCCTGTGGGTGGGGATAAGAAGCGACGCTGAAGACAACCGGACATGGAATATCGGACGGGCTTTTCATCTGGCAGCTCGCTGTGTGGGCTGCGGAGAATGCGAGAGGGTATGCCCCGTCGGTATACCGCTGATGCTGGTCAATCGCAAGCTGGAGAAAGAAAGTTCAGCCATGTTCGATTTCCAGCCGGGTAACGATGCAGAAACGACGCCACCCTTCGCAACCTTCATCAAGGAAGAGGCACTGGAATGACGAACCTTATCGAGAGAAAGGACTTATATGGCTGGCTGAAGGAGCTCGCTCGCAAATATAATGTCATAGCGCCCGTGAGTTCCGACGGCATCACCTTATATAAGCCGGTTGATGAATCATCGATCGAGACGGTGGATCTCCAATATTCAAATACAGCTGTTTCGCCCAAGGAGTACTTTTTCCCCCTCTCCGGCGCCCTTTTCAGCATCGGCAAAGGACCTGACCACGAGATCACTTCTAAAAAACCGGAGCGTGAAACCGTCATTTTCGGCATCAGGCCCTGCGATGCGGCGGGAATTGCGCTTATCGACAGGGTGTTTTTAGCCGAACCGGTGGATACCGCCTATAAGGATAGGAGAGACAGTACCATCCTGATCGGCCTGGCCTGCTCTGCACCCAGCCCGGAATGCTTTTGCACCAGCCTGGGCGGCGGGCCTGCCAACCCCATGTACGTGGATATTTTACTGAGCGGGACGGAAAAGGGGTTCATAGCTCAAACAGTAACGGGCAAGGGCAAGGAGCTGCTGGCAGGCGCTCGCACCGAAGATAAAGACGTGTCCCCGCCAGCTCCATCGGCGGTGGAAAAATTGGATATGGACGGCATTACCGACCGCATGCGCGATATTTTCCAAAGCCGGTACTGGGACAGGGTAGCCGACCGCTGCCTCCATTGCAACATATGCGCGTACGTGTGCCCCTGCTGTTACTGCTTCGATATCAGGGACTATGATGAGAAAGACCGAATCGACAGGGTACGCAGTTGGGAAAGCTGCCAGTCGGCCGGGTTCACCAAAATAGCAGGTGGGCATGACCCGAGGCCGACCAAGGGTGCCCGCCTCAGGCAGCGCTGGTATCACAAGCTCCTCTATTTCCCGCAGCTTTTCGGCGAAATCAAGTGCACCGGCTGCGGCCGCTGCGTGAGAAGCTGCCCAGTCAATATAGATATCAGAGAGATCATCAGGGATATTAAAAAATTAAATGTGTAGCGCAGTTATTGTAAATCCATTTATCCCCCATGCCGCGGTCCTGGAGACTGTGGTGGAACTGACGTCGGACATCAAGCTATTCACCGTCGAGCTCACCGATGAGGCCGTAAGGGAAAGTTTCAGCTATAAACCGGGCCAGTTTGCATTCGTATCGGCCTACGGAGTGGGCGAGGGCCCCTATGGAATAGCCTCCCTGGCCGAGCGCAAAGGCGGCATCCAGTTTGCTGTCAGGCGTGTGGGCACGGTGACAAGGGCCCTGCACGAGCTTGAACCCGGGGCCATCCTGGGAGTCAGGGGGCCGTACGGCAATTATTTCCCCATGGAAGAATACAGGGGCAGGAATATCCTCATCATAGGCGGCGGCATCGGCATGGCGCCGCTCCGCCCCGTCATACATCACGTTCTCGACCACAGGTCTGACTATGCAGACCTGACGATCATCAACGGGGCACGCAGTCCCAGGGAACTGGTCTTCTCCGATGAATACGACCTCTGGGCCGAACCGGCACAATGCAAGCTCGAGCTGTGTGTCGACAGGGGGAACGATGAATGGCAGGGACGGGTGGCCCTGGTACCGCAGGTAGTCACAGAACTCAACCCTTCGCCTAACAATACGGTGGCCATTATATGCGGTCCGCCTGTGATGATCCGTTTTGTCCTGATTGCTCTCAAGGACATGGGCTTCACGCCGGAACAGATCGTCACTACACTCGAACAAAAAATGAAATGCGGCATCGGAAAATGTGCCCGCTGCAACGTTGGCGATAAGTATGTATGTAAGGACGGGCCCGTCTTCACGCTGGCGCAAATACATAACTTTATGGAACAGTTTTAATCGGTTAGGCTGGCCTGACCTGCCTTCGGAAACGAGTCCAGGTGTAATGCTATCCGGAGACCTCTCTTTCCAATAGCTAAAAACCCTTGACTTTATAATTTAACTATGTTAATTTAACGCAATTAAATTAATTCCGGTGGCTGATAAGTGTTGTGAGCAGGTTTTTACAGTCCTCAAAATATATAAGGGATACTCTATCCAGTAAAAAGATAAAAGGATAAAGAAGGAGGCAAATGGAAAAGGATTTTAAGGTATATGGTTATCGGTGGGTAATCCTTCTACTCTTTGTCATGGTAAATATATTGATGCAGATACATTGGATCAACTTTGCGTCGATTGCAAGCCAGGCAACGAAATTTTACAACGTACCTGCACCGATGATTGACCTGTTTGCCCTCAGCTTTATGATCGTCTATCTTATCGTATCCTTTCCAGCATCTTATATCATCGACAAATGGGGTATGCGGATCGGGATTGGAATCGGCGCCACACTGATGGGTATCTTCGCATTAATGAAAGGGTTCTTCGCTGCAGACTATACAATGGTTCTGATTGCCCAATTCGGCATTGGTATCGGACAGCCCTTTATTAATAATGCTATCACCAAAGTCGGGGTCCGATGGTTTCCTCTTAGGGAGCGGGCAACAGCAGCAGGTTTAGGCCTGCTAGGACAGTTCGTGGGGATGCTTCTCACCATGGCTCTTACACCTTTTCTACTTCAAAACTACGGCATGGTAAATATGCTGATGATTTACGGAGTCGTTACTTTTGTTGGCGCCGGTATCTATTTAATATTTAATAGAGAGTGCCCTCCCACACCGCCCTGTCCTCCTGGCCATGATGAGCGGATTTCAGTCTTCGCAGGCCTCAAACATATGCTTAAACAACGCGATATGATTATACTTATGATAAGTTTCTTCTTTGGTCTGGGGATCTTTAATGCGGTTGTGACGTGGATTGAACAGATTGTCGGCCCGCGCGGCTTTAGCATCACCGAGGCCGGGATCGCCGGATCGCTGATAATGTTAGGCGGAATCATTGGTGCTCTGGTACTACCGTCCCTTTCCGACAAACTGCGCAAAAGAAGGATTTTTATCATCATTGCAATGCTTGGCGCCATCCCCGGCCTCGTAGGGATGACCTTTGCCGGCAGTTACTGGCTTCTCTGCATATCATGCTTTGTCTTTGGCTTCTTCCTGATAGGGGGCGGGCCCGTCGACTTTCAGTACGGCGCTGAAGCATCTTATCCGGCGCCTGAAGCTACTTCACAGGGAGTACTCATGTTTGTCGGAATGCTTTCGGGAATCTTATTCATTGTCGGCCCGGACATCATACTGGAGGAAGGCGCCTCCAAGACACCTGCTATGATTTTATTTTTAGCGCTCCTGGTTGTTACTTTCGTTTTCGCTCTCCTATTGCGAGAATCCAAGCACATCAAGGTGGGTGATATTTAAGAATGGATTTGGTGGGCCTTAATAAGCTTAATCTATTGAGTGGAGGTATTAAACGATGAAGAACCTGGTTACAGGCGCAACAGGATTAATAGGTTCATCTATCGTAAGAGAACTTATCAAAGACGGGGAGGACGTCAGGGTTCTCCTGAGGAAGACCAGCGACACGCGGAATATCGACAATCTTGAAGTGGAAAAAGTTTATGGGGACATCCGCGATGGAGATTCCATGGAAAAGGCACTGAAGGGCATTGAAACTCTTTATTATGCTGCCGCACATTTTTCTCACTGGGTACCCGATAAAAAGATCCCCTATGAGATCAATGTTGAGGGAACAAAAACATCGATGGCTGCGGCGCTCAAGGCCGATGTGCAGAAAGTCGTATATACAAGCACCAACAACACGATGGGAGCGCATGGAGCCGAGAAGCCTGCCGATGAGACAGCAGAATTCAATCATTGGGACACGCATGACCACTATTCCATATCCAAGTATCTTGGCGAGATTGAGGCCAAGAAGTTCGTCGCCCAGGGCCTGCCTATCGTAATAGTCAATCCAACCATCGTTATCGGTGCACGCGATATAAAGCCAACGCCTACCGGACAGTTGATTCTTGCTGTAGCTAAAGGGCAGTTGCCCGGATATGTTGAAGGGGGCGTTAATATTATTGATGTTGAGGATGTTGCTCGCGGGCAAATTCTTGCAGCAAAAAAGGGCAGGGTAGGCGAGAGATATCTTTTCGGAAATGAGAATATGACTGTCTCTAATTATTTCAGATTGATAAGCGATGTGGCCGGGATTAAGCCTCCAACAATTAAAATACCTTATCATTTAGCGCTCGCAGTTACCTACATGTACGAGTTCGAAGCTTATTTCACAAAGAAACCGCCGGCAAGCACGGCGTCGGAACTGAAAATCGGGAGAAAGTATGAATATTATGACTGTTCCAAGGCTGTCAGGGAACTGGGACTACCCCAGACACCCGTCAGGGTATCCATTGAAAAAGCCATAACCTGGTTTAGGGAAAATGGGTACCTCAGTGAGGCATAAGACAACTCGGGACATTAAAGACTTAGTAGATTATTGTTTTTTAACTACGAACTAAAGTACTTAATAAGAAAATGCCTATTTAAAAATCCTTCCATTAGTAACATAATGCCCGTCAAATTAGTACGTTAGAGAGAAAGTCAGACAAAATGCCAAAAGCTACCAGAAGTGCGCAAGAAGTAGGTGCAGTTTGCGATCAGATTCTCAATTGCGCCTTTGATATCATCGCCAAGCATGGGTACGAAGGCCTGTCCATGTCGAAAATCGGGAAGAAGATGAAAATGACGGCAGCAAATTTGTATAACTATTATGGTAATAAAGACGAGCTTCTCATTGCAATTCATAAAAAGGGATTTGAAATGCTGTACGACAAACTGCTCAGAGCGGTTGATTCTGCAGATACGCCACTCGATCGATGCAAAAGTTTGATCTATGCTTATGTGGAATTCGGCGTAAACAATATCAACTTATATGACGTCATGTTCAACAGGCGCCTCAAACAATACAGCGATTATATAGGCACCCCCCAGGAAAAGATGTCATATGATGAATACCACAGCTCACTGCGGGCGCTTTATCTAACCCACGATGTCATTCGAGATTACCGTAACTCGAGGCAGGACCTAAAACCGGCCGATCCGAAGAATTTGGCAATATATGGCATAAGTGCTCTGCATGGCATCATCTCGCTCTATAACAGTGGGTCTCTAGCAACGATAGCTGATGATCCGCATAACAGCATGAAAACGTTCACTGATAATATTATACGTTCGGTAATCGAATAATCCCGATGATACTCCATACTCGTTAGGCAGCAACTGATTAAATACAGGAGCTACATTTTTTTGCAAGGTCAAATTATTCAGTTAGAGGAGGTAAAGTAAATTGGACTTAGCACTTAAAGATTTGTTGCCGCACTTTAAGACCGTTGGAAGCGATATTTATACCCGGGGCATGGTTTCTATGCATGGAGGCAACCTCAGCTTAAAGCAGGGATCCAACCTGTGCATTACACGCAGTGGCAGCAGGTTGGGGTATCTGGAAGAACCCGACTTGATTGTGACCGGCGTAGAAAAGGACGACGAAAATACGCGCTATGCGTCTTCGGAACTAGCCGTCCATCGTGCCATTTATACTAAAACCCTCTCCACCGCGATAGTACACTGTCACCCAATCCATGCCACAGCCCTCTCTTTCCGCAGTGATAAAATCTTTCCTCAGGACGAGGCCGGTAAGATATTTATCCCTACGGTGCCCGTCATAGGGTTCGGCAGTGAACCTGTCCCCGGCGGATTCGCCGCCGAAGTAGCCGAAGCCCTGAAAACCAACGCTGTGGTGCTGGTGCACAGGCACGGCAGCTTTGCCAGGGGCTCGACGTTGGAAGAAGCCTATGTGATGACGGAGCTCCTTGAGATAAGTTGCCGTACCCTTTATATGCTTGAAGTTATGAAAGCCTGAAGCGACCACAGTTATTTACCTTTTCTTCCATATCACCGGATTGCTCCAGTTTTCGTAAGGAGGTCATGGAATGGCTATCAGATTCATATTCGGGAAAAAACAAGCTATAATTTGCTGACAGGCTGTTGATAAACATTCTACAGCAGTCCAAAGCTAAGATCGGACAAGGCAAAATTCGACGAAAAAGCGGGCTCTATGTCTATAAATAAGCCGTTTGAGAAGAATCTTAATGCGGTATTGGCAAGCGCAATAGTTCTTCAACCGCCCGCCGAATTAAGGAGGAATATATGAATCTACAAGACTGGACGCCACTGGCTGAGGGTCGCGTTTCCCAAGTATATGTTTCAAAAGACAAACGAGTGCTCAAGCTGTTGTACAAAACCGTGCCGGACTCGAAGGTAGACGATGAATTCCGGCGCTGCCAGATTGTTTCCAAAGCGGGAGTCCCGTCGCCCCGTGCGCTGGAAATTGTAGAGGTTGATGGACGGCGGGGAATAATCTTTGAGTGGGCTGGCGAGAGTGATCTGATGAAAGCCAAACTGGGAAACCCCCTGAACCTGAATTCGGGGGCGCAATTTATGTCCACTGTGCACCAGGACATTTTGAGACGGGAGGCACCTGATTTGCCCGACCTGAAAGAAGAGGCGTTGCGCCTGAGCCGTCTGCTTCCTGAAGGTGTCATCCAGCCAGGCCAATTTGAAGTACTCCAGCGCTACCTGGACCGGTTGCCTTCCGCCAACACAATTTGCCATATGGATTTTCAGCCCGGTAATGTCATGCTCAACAAAGACGGCTACCAGGTTATTGACTGGTCGGAAGCTGTCAAGGGGGCACCTGCTGCTGATATCGCCCTGACATGCCTGATACTTTCAGCGGCGGAAACAGCACCGGGTACCGATCTATTACGTAGGATAATTATCCCCATATTCCGCAAAGCTTTTGAAAAACGCTACCGCGCTCATGTAACATCCCATATGGGAATCTCAGAGGAAAGCTTGCAGGACTGGATGCTGGTGGCTGCCATCTTTCGCCTTGTAACGTGGAAAATCGAGTTCGAGAGGGAGTTTTTAACAGGACTGATTCAGGCCAAGCTAACGGAATTGCAAAACAAAGCCCGTTAACAGGACTTAATCACAATGCAGCAGAATAGAGAAGAAATTTTCCGGAAAATAAAAACAGAAAGCTGGGACCTGGTAATCATCGGCGGCGGCATCACCGGAGCAGGTATCATGCGGGAAGCTGTCCGCCGAAATGTGAAAACCCTACTGGTTGAACAGCGTGATTTCGCCTGGGGATCATCCAGCCGATCAGGCCAGCTGGTACATGGCGGCTTGCGCTACCTCAAGCAGGGCGACGTTAAGCTTACCTACGAATCTGTCAGCGAGCGGGAATCGCTCTTGAAGGAGCTTCCCGGACTGGTTAATCCTTTCGGTATGATGATGGCGATCTATAAGGGGAAATGGCTTGACCGATTCGTTGTGCGGGCCGCGCTGCTGGTTTACGATATCATGAGCCGGAACTTCAGAATGCACACCTATTCGGTCAGCGAACTGGTCAAACGGTTCCCTGGCGTAAAGGAACAGTATCTGGAATGCGGCCTTTTGTTTTATGAATCCCTGACCGATGATGCCCGGCTCGTACTTCGGGTTTTGCAACAGGCCGAAGAGGAAGGCGGCATTGCCATTAACTATTGCCAGGTCACCGGCCTGTTAAAGAAAAACGACCGGGTTTGCGGTGTGGCATTAGAGGACAAGACCACGGGCGATAAGCTGGACGTTTATGCCAAACAGGTGATCAACGCCACCGGCGCCTGGGCGGATATATTGCGCGACAATGTCAGAAAGACGAACACAAAAAAAATGCGGCCCTTGCGGGGAAGCCATCTGGTTTTTTCTGCAGACAGGCTGCCGGTGTCCCAGAGTATTGTGATCACGCATCCCACCAGCAAACGACCGGGTTTTGTTTTTCCCTGGGAAGGCCGGGTAATTACCGGCGATACGGATATCGATCATACCGGCGACCTGAATGTAGAAGCTTCGATCACACCGGATGAGATTGATTATATGCTGGAAAATATCCAATATCACTTCCCTCATCTGGATATCACCCGAAAAGATATTATTGCCGTATTTTCAGGAATCCGTCCGGTGGTAGGCTCGGGGAAAAAGATCCGTCCAAGGAATCCCGGGACCATGTTGTGTGGCGGGAAGACGGATTGCTGACCGTTACCGGAGGCAAATTAACCACGTTCCGGCTAATTGCCTTAGATGCCCTTAAAGCCGCCCGACCATTGCTGGGAGAACTGCGGGACCTTGATAAAAAGCAGCGTGTTTTCTCGCCATTAAAAAATATTACACCTGTTTCAAAAGACCTTAAAACTGAGACCCTGGTTCGCCTGCAGGGGCGCTACGGTAACCGGGCAAAGGACCTGATTGACGGTGCAAAAACGGCTGAACTGGAGAAGATCCCGGGCACGGAGACGTTGTGGGCGGAACTACGATTTGCTGCACAAAATGAAGCGGTGGTGCACCTTGAAGACCTGATGCTTCGTAGAACCCGCATTGCCTTGCTCTTGGAAAACGGCGGAAAAGCTATCCTCCCCAAAATCAGAGGAATCTGCCAACCGCTTCTCGGTTGGGACGATGAAAAATGGTGCCGGGAAGAACAAGATTACCTGACAACATGGCAACGGTTTTATAGCGCCCAATAACAATTATTTGAAATTAGAATTCATCAAAAGGAGGAGACATGAGCGATACATATGCTTATGTATGCGTGGGTCTTACTATCCTTGATATCCTTGGCCGTCCCATTGGCACCATACCCGAGGGTGGGAAAACAACAATTATCGAACAGATCCGGATCACCCCGGCAGGCACAGCGGCAGGGCCAGCGGTCATCGGCGCCCGTTATGGAATGAAAACCGCCCTTATTGGCGCCATAGGTATGGATGACATGGGGGACATCCTGTTGGCCATGCTGCGAAAAAACGGGGTGGACACAGGCCTTATGCAAACCCGCAGTGATATGCCCACCTCCGCCACCATGCTAGCGGTTTCTCCGAGTGGCGAGCGGCCCAATTTCCATGCCATCGGCGCCTCGGTCATGCTGGAACTGGATGACACACGTACGCAAGCAATCACCGGGAGTCGCTTTGTTCACTGGGGTGGTGTCGGCACTATGCTTCTTCTTGATGGTGATCCGTCCGCAAATATACTGAAAACGGCAAAGGCAAACGGCGCCACTATCACATGCGATTTTATCGCGCCCCTCCCGCAGACACTGGATGCCTTGAAGAAGGTCCTGCCTCATGTTGATTATTTCATGCCCTCCATGGAGGAGGCCATGGAAGTTGCTGGAACCCGGACACCGGAAGACACCGCCAGCTATTTCCTTGATGCCGGCGCCGGAGCATGTATTTTTAAATGGGGGAAAAGGGGTTCACTTTTCGCCAACCATGATGGCACAACCCGCATACCGGCATTCGAAGTAAACGCGCTTGATACGACCGGTTGCGGAGATGCTTACTGTGCGGGATTTGCGGCGGCCCTCGCCCGGGGATGGGATATGGAGGATGCCTGCCGTTTTGCCACGGCCACTTCCGCACTCGTCGCTACGGGTCTGGGCAGTGATGCCGGCGTCGTGGGCTTTGAAGAGACCGTCGCGGCCATGAGGAAATTTAACATACTTGATGTTGCCTGATTAATTTCTCTGCAAACGCTTACTCTCCAGACCGGGTAGTGACCGCCCCTGAGCGGATTTCAAATTTTATAAAACAATTTTGGTCCCGGTCACAGCACAGGTTTTCATAAAAATGTCATAACTTTTTCATGTTCTCTTATCTGAATTTATAACTTTTTTATATTTTCTGGGCTACAATTTCTTCAACTTCAGTTGGGAGGCGTTTGATGAAAAAACTTCTTTTTATTCCGCTCATATCCATGGTACTGATTTCAGGCTGCACGGCATTCGTGCCTAACATCTCCACTTTTGATATATCCCCGGCTACGATTACTGCCGGAAGCTCGGCGACCTTGACCTGGAATGTCCCTGGAGCGAACTCCGTGGTAATAAACCCCCAAGTGGGAGTGGTGGCCGCATCGGGATCACAGGTCGTGAGCCCCACTGTTACGACCGCCTACACGATTTCGGCCAGCAGTCCTCTGGGCACGGTCAGCAGGGCAGTGGTGCTGGTCGTAAACCCGGCGCCGATCATTATCAATTTGTCCGCCAATCCGGCGGTGCTATCGTCGGGGGGCTCGGCAGCTTTGCAGTGGAATGTAATGGGCGCCGACACGGTCTCCATTGACCAGGGCATCGGCAATGTGCCGGTCAGCGGAACACAACTCATCACTCCGACCCAGACCACGACCTATACCCTTACTGCCAGTAACACCAGCGGCACCCTGACCAAGTCGTTTGTCGTGACCGTCAATCCCCCAATAGTCGCTGACTTAACTTCGAGCCCGGCTAATATCAACGTGGGACAATCATCCACCCTTACCTGGAATGTTACAGGCGCTGATTCGGTTTCCATAGACCAGGGCATCGGCCAAGTTCCTTCCTCCGGATCAAGGGTTGTTACGCCTTATTCCACAACCAGCTACAACTTAACGGCCAACAGCAGTTGCTGCATTGTAAGCAAAGCAGCAACTGTCACCGTTGGTACCGTTTACCCCTACCAGTACGGGGATATATACGGGAATATGTACGGGTATCCCTACAATTATTCCCCCTACGGCTATATGCACGGTTACCCCTATGGTTATCCCGGGGGCAGCGGCAGCATAACCCCGTTTATCGAGATATTCAGCATTAGCCCCAGCACCGTGCCTGCCGGCTCGCCGGTCTACCTGCACTGGAACGTTGTCGGCGCCACCAGTGTGGACATAAGCGGCATCGGCAACCAGCCATCGAACGGTTCTGAGGTACTGGTGCCGACTACGACCACCACTTATACTCTGACCGCCCAAAACGCTTATGGCAGCGACTCAAGGTCTGTAACCGTAACCGTGACGCCATAATCCAGTATGGACATCGATATATTTGACCTTTAAATCCGTAATGCGGCCGGCGCTCAACTATTATTAACTTATCGCCTTATCCACCATGTTGAGGCCGGCCTACGGCTTTTTCTTACCCTGTTTAAAGGAGGGGTTCTGGCATGCCAGTTCCTCCATTAGCTCTACCTGTATCTCCTGTATTTCCAGCAGCCTCTGCCACTGGTTCAGGAGAAGATGGTCGATCTTATCATGCAGGTGACGGATCTCCAGCTCGGCTTTCAGATTTATCATATAGTCATGCTCGGCTCGCAGGCGGTCCCTGGCTTCCTGGCGGTTCTGGCTCATCATGATAACCGGGGCCTGCAGGGCGGCGATGCAGGATAAGACCAGATTTAAGAGGATAAAAGGGTAGGGATCGAAAGGCCGCCAGAGCAAAATTATAATTGAGTTAATGATGATCCAGACAATCAATATGGTTATGAATATAATGATGAAACGCCAGCTTCCTGCGGCGTCGGCCATTTTATCGGCCAGCCGCTGAGCCATGGTCAGTTTATCGTCGAATTCCACATTGATATTTTTAGAGAGTATCTCCTGTTCCCGCAGGCTCTTCATTACCTGTTCTTCCAGGGTTGTAAGCTCGCCCTTGTCGGTTTCGAGCATTTTCCTGATGTATCTGGCCCTGAACTGGTTGAAGTCAGTGGCGCAAATAAACCCGCTGGGAGTCCATTCAGGATATACTTTATGTATCATATCGGCCAGAGGTTCCCTGATGGATTCAGCGGGGATCATCTCAGATAGCTTCTTCTTTTCTTTGCAAATGGAACAGACAACTTCTTCTTGGTGTCTTATAGCCATGCTCTCACCTCAGGCAAATAATCTCCGGTAAAGTTCCTTAGCTTCGCTAAGGAACGAAGATTTCGAACCCGTTAAATTATAGCAAATAGTGGTGGCTTCAACCTTGTCTTTGCCCCATCAGCGGCGGGACATAAAAACCCACCCTGACCGTATTTTGACCGTGAATGTACCGGAGCTATAATTACATTTGATAACAGATGAGTAGAGCGGGCGTTCGGGGTCCCATCCGTAAATACCAGCCCTTATGCAAATTCCCATCCCGCCATTTAATTAATTTCATCGAGGAGAAAGAATGAGCGATAAGTTTGAAACTGCAGTGTTCGGCGGCGGCTGTTTCTGGTGCACTGAAGCAGTTTTTACTGAATTGAACGGAGTTATAAGCGTTCTCCCCGGTTATGCCGGAGGCACGGTGCCCAAGCCGAGTTATATGCAGGTATGCAGCGGCAATACAGGCCATGCCGAAGTAATCAAAATAGAATATGATCCGGATATTATCACCTTTGACGACTTACTGGACGTCTTTTTTCATGTGCATGATCCGACCACGCTAAACCGCCAGGGCAACGACAGCGGCGAACAGTACCGCTCAGTAGTCCTGTACCGTGATCAGGGACAAAAAGAAGCTGCCGAGAAATTCATCAAAAAGTTGACCGCAGCCGGTGAATTTGACCGTCCCATCGTGACGCAGGTCAGGCCTCTAACAGAGTTCTACGAAGCTGAAGACTATCACCAGCGTTATTACGCCGCCAATGCCGGTCAGCCTTACTGCCAGATGGTCATTTCACCCAAACTCTCCAAGTTCAGGGCGAAGTTCAAGAGTTCGCTGAAGCCTGCCTGAGCTCACCATCATCCCCATATAGCGTCCAGGATTTTAATCCGTACCGTAAGCCACACCGGTATAAAGGCGGCCGCCAGCGACACTATTAATAAGAGTACCGCTGTGTGTATCATTTGCGCATCATCCATGGCAAGATAGACCGGCCCAAAGGGGAAAACAAAGGGATGGCCGGCCTCGAAAGGTATAACCGCATACTCGAATAGTAAACGTGCCCCGATCAGCCCAACCGCTACGTAGCAGAGGGCGCGGATGAGATAAGAGAACATGATGGACAGCTTCTTAATGCCAATGGCACGCTGTATGCCGATCTGTCTCCGTTTATTGATAACATCGACATAGGTAACGATAAAAATGGTCACGCCGGCCACCAGGCCATTTACCACATCCAGAATCCGGTTTAATATCTGGAAGCTTGTGGTCATACTGCTGACTATGCCGGCATTTTGTTCCCAGGTCTGAAAGTCCACGCTATTATCAAACATAGCTATGCGCCTTATTATCTGGTTGGGGTCTGCGTCGTCGTCCAGCCTTACATGCAACTCCGTGGCCGAGTCGTGGGCGCCCGGGACAATAGATTCGTATTCCAGTTCTGTTATATGGGCCTGAACGTCGGTCTGGATATAATTTGTTCGAAATATACCCTTTACTGTGTACCGCTTCTGGAAACCGTTGCTGTAAGTAACCGTTACTTTATCTCCCACGTGCACGTGGCGTAGGGAACGTATATATAGTTCGACGCTGTTATCGTCGGCGCCCGCTATTTGCATACCCAGCAGAATCTGGTCACGGTCCCTTTCATCCAGGTAACTGCCCTCTATCAAAGAGTGGTCTATATCAAAAACCTTTTCTTCACGATCTGGAATGACGGCATCCACGATACAGTTTATCTGCCTTTCCAGGTCGCTCTTATCCTTGTATTGTATATTGGCGCCGATGGTGTTCCTGGCAGTTACGGCGGCCACGCCGTTTATAGTGGATATCTTGTCCATCAGGTCCGATACGTGGTCGATCCGGAAATTCTGTTCTTTAAGGCCCCCGGCTTCAATCACCAGATGGCTTGAGTATGTGCTGATCAACTTGTTATTGGCGCTGGCGGTAACCCCATTAAGCAACCCGGGTGTAAAGAGGAGATTCAAAGCAACCAGCACCAGTATAAACACAGTTAACAGGGTCACGCCGATATTGGCGCGCACGATAGCTTTGCGGGCCAGGAACCCGGCAACCCTGAGGGACCTCAGTGATTTTAGAAATCTCATCATGGGGTATCACCGCGTTTCAAGGTATCCTGTTCAACTAACTTGCCGTCGCTCAGCACAATCAGGCTAATGGCGTATTGCTTATCGTCCGGATCGTGCGAGACAAATATTACTGTAACGCCGGTATCCCGGTTGAGAGTGACCAGCGTTTCCATAACCAGCTTGCTGGATATAGTGTCCAGATTAGCGCAGGGCTCGTCGGCGAAGATTATTTTGGGGCTGTTTATCAATGCCCTGGCGATAGCTACCCTCTGCTGCTCACCACCCGAAAGCTCCTTGGGATAGTGGCGAATCCTGTTGCCCAACCCAACGAGCTCCAGCAGCTCCACCGCCCGTTTCTTATAATCTACACCCCTGCCTCCCAGCATCATGCCCGGCAGGTACACGTTTTCATGTGCCGTCAATTCCGTGAGCAGAGCGTATTCCTGGAAAACGTAGCCCAGGTGCCGCAAACGCAAAGTCGATGTGGCGCTGTCGGGCAACTTGGTCACAGCTACGTCATCAAGCAATATTTCGCCCGACGTGGGCCGATCGAGAAGTCCCAGTTGCCTCAGTAGCGTGGACTTGCCCGAGCCGCTCTTGCCCATAATGCATACCATGTCGCCCGTCGGCACTTCGAAGGATACGCCGTCCAGGGCGCGCACCTCGACGGCGCCTGTCTTATAGATTTTTGACAGATCGGTTACTTTAAGCAAGGTACCTTAAACTATTTCGAATCCTGTGATAGGCTTATTGCTCGGGAACCATGCCTGTCCCCTCAATATGAATCAGCCAGTTTACCCTGCTCTTATCTCCGAACCAGTTGGAAATGCCGTAGGGCCAGCCGGTAGATGTGCTGTCTATCCCCTGGCTGTCCCTGATAGTCAGGTCCGAATGTGTATTCCCCAGGCTATCGCTGGTCCCCATGCGGAATCCCTGTGCGGAAGTGTCGCCGGTATATATGTTGATAAAGAAGTTGCCCTGTACATTAACATCGGGCACGTCCAGGTCAACCCAGGCGCCCTGGGTCTCGATGATATTGCTGGTTAAAAATGTCAACATGGGGAATTTATTACCCGGATAGTTCTGACGGATAGAGCACCTTTCTATCCTTGTCCAGTATTTGCAGCTCAATGTCTCTGATCAGGAATCCGTGCCCGCCGTAAATCAGCCCGTTTACGCGCACGGAGCTAATCGTAAACGTTGATACGGTAGGGTTAAACGTCTCCTGATATCCGGTAAAGGGTTTTACTACCGCCAGATAATCCTTGACTATGCTGTTATCATTTTTCAGTTCCATTTCCTGCGGGACAAGCTTCGGATTGACGGTATAGGCGGTGCTGGCATTGCCGATGGCGATCTCGTAGGTGCCCGGCTTATCGAGTGAGAACACAAAATTTATCGGCTGGCTGGTTCCGGGCGGCAGATCGACATCCTTGGTCTGCACGCCATTGCCGTCGGTCGAAAGCGTGGCCTGGTATACCCCTTCTGAACCGCCGTTATTGGAAATGTCGGCGTTGACGCTGATAGTCCCACCCACCGTCCCCTGCGCCGGCTTTAAGCTTAGGGGTCCGACGTCAAATTGCGCTGGTGGCCTGGCCGGCTGGCAGCCGGCTGCGACCATTGCGGCGGCAAGCAGTAAAACTATAGCAATCCAAATCCTTTTAACGTTCATCGATTTTATCCTTGTGTGCTCAATTTGGCTTTATTTATATTAATCATTTCTTTTGGGCAAGGCCACCGTCGCCGTCCCGGACGTGGTAATATCGCCCTTGCCGTTTTCCAGCCAGATATCGCACTCTACCAGGTATTCGCCGTCCTTTTCCGATTTCCCGGTAACCTTGCCTTTGCACAATAAAGTATCGCCCTCCGCGGGCTCAATAAGGTTTTTCATATGGCGGGGATGGTCCATGACCCTGAACGAAGTCTGTATCCTCTTCAGCCAGCCTCCATCGCCGATCCAATCCGTCATCATCTGTATTAGCCATTGCCTTTTTAATGTGCCGTGCACGATTATGCCGTCGGTTCTCATGAAATTTACGGCAAAATCGTTCTCATAGTGCAGGGGGTTGAAGTCGCCGAATGCGCCCGCCCATTTGACCAGAGTCAAAGTAGCGGCGACCTTGGTTAGCGATGGTATCTCCTGACCGACATTTATATCTTCCCAGTATATCTGTTTCTTCATATCATTCACCTTCTTAATGAATGCCGCTGTGGCGCTGTTTGGCCACTACGTCACCATTCTGATTGACTACAGTCGTCTCCATCGTCGAGAGGAGCATCTTTCCGCCCTTTTTGCCTTCTTTCTCCTCAAATGAGACGATCTGGCTGGTGACCATAAGGGTGTCGCCCGGCCGTACGGGCAGGAAATATTCGGATTCCATGCCGGCGTTGATCGCCCTCACGTATCCGGCTGCGGCGATCGCCAGATACATCTTAACTAATAAATCGCTGGCATTCATAAAGGTTTGATTGGGGGGCCATTTCACCGGCCAGCCGAAGTAGTCGGGCGGCGCTATGATACCGCCATATCTGGATCGGGCGGCGTATTCGTCGTCCCAGTAGAGGGGGTTCCGGTCGCCCGCCGCATCGGCGATCTGGCGCAGGCCCGTTACGCGTCACCTCGAAAACCATGGGCGTACCTTTTTTACCGATCAAGCTTTTCAATGAGTCCTGAAGCATTCTTGGTCCTCCCTGTAATCAGTAGTCGGAATTGAAGTCACAATGATAATTGTAACACACTGCTATCTTGACTTACCCCTGGCAAACGACGCGAACGTCCCTGCAAAACAGAGGACGGCGAAAACAATGAAGGCAGTTTTATTGCTGACCAGGAACAAGGCGTAGTTGGCAGGCGTGATCTGTACCTGCCCTATAAATAGGGCAAACATGAGCATAACAATCCCCAGGCTGAGCATCTGCCCTACCAGGCGCATGGTGGCCAGGGTCCCGGAGGCCACCCCATAAAAGTTCCTGTCGACCGCAGACATGACGGCATTGGTATTGGGCGAAGAGAAAAGGCCGAAACCAACGCCCACTATAAGCAGGCTGGCCATGATGAAATCGAGCTGCGTATTCTGGTCCAGGAATACCATCATGACAAGGCCCAGCGTAGTCAGCGCCATGCCTGCGGTTGCTATCAACCGCGGCTGAACCTTGTCGGAAAGCCTGCCGGCGATGGGGGACAGGACTGCCATCATGACCGGCTGCAGCACCAGTACCAGGCCTGAGACCTCTGGGCTATAGCCCTTTATATATTGCAGGTAAAGGCTTAACAGAAAGCTGATGGCATACGTGGCACTGTAGTTGATTAAAGCCGCCAGGTTCGACATTGAGAATACCATGCTTTTCTTGAAAAGCTCCATGCTCAGCACCGGGTTTTTCACCCTGTTCTCCCAGAAGATGAACCCGCCCAGGCCCAGCAGGCCTATGGCCAGCAGCACTGCGCCCGAGGCGTCGGGCAGCAGCGTGAATCCGTACATTATGGCCAGCAGCGCCAGGCCGTAAATCGCAGAACCGGCGAAATCGAACTTCTCTCCCTCCGCCCCTATCCATTCACCTTTAAGCTTCCATACCAGGGCAACGATTATTATCAGCCCGATGAGTGCGTCGAGCGCAAAAATGCTGCGCCAGCCCAGATATTGCGTCAGCAGCCCGCTGGCGGGCGGACCCAACGACAACCCGATATACACCGCCGCGGCGTTTATCCCCAATGCCTTGCCTCTTTCTTCCAGCGGAAAAATAGAAGTTACGATAGCCACACCGGTTCCGAAAATCATGGCCCCCCCTATCCCCTGCAAAAGCCGGAAGGTGATTAATAATGCCCCTGAAGGAGATAGCGCTGCGCCGATGGACGAAACGGCGTCGATAACGATACCGTAGGTAAAAATCCTCTTTCTGCCTTTTATATCCGCCAGCTTTCCGAAGGGGACCAGGAATACAGCCGCAGCCAGCAAGTAGGAAGTCACTATCCAGCCCAGTGTGATGGCATCCAGGTTAAACTCTGTGGCTATGGAAGGAAGAGCGATGCTTACGGAAGAACCTATGAAAGGTGTGAGAAAGGAAGACATAACGGCAACAAACAGCGCCGCTCCTTTGGCTACATCTGACTTCGCCGCAGGTTTCATCTTTCCTCTTTGATGCCCCTGGGCGAATTTTTCCCGCCGGTTATGAGGAACACGGAGAAAGAGCGCATCCCTCCGCCGGCAACCGGTTTTACGACCTCCGTCGCCATACGGCTGCGGATGCCGGAGAAGCCGGCCCCGGTCAAAGAGCCGATCAATTTCAGCCGCTCGAAGCCGAAGTGCGCCACTCCGTCGTTGTTTTCATGGAACTGGCCGTCATCCGGGTCCAGGTCGGCGATGCAGAGATGGCCTCCGGCGTTGAGTACCTTATAGAATTGAACGAGCAACGGGTCTGTTTCCTTAACATGGTGAAGGGTCATACTGCATACAACCAGGTCATAGGTGCCCTTCAGCAGTTCGCCTCCTTCAAAATCCAACCGGTGCGTTCTTACATTGGACAGGTTGAATTCTTTTATCTTGGCTTGCAGGACGTCCAGCATGCCCTGTGACCCATCAACAGCCATAACTGAACGGACCAGCGGGCACAACCTGACGGTGATGATCCCCGTCCCGCAGCCGAAATCCAGAACGTCCATCTCAGAATTTAACTTGATTTCCTGCGCTATGGCATCCGCAATAGCATTGGTCATCCTGAGACGGCCCGGGTTCTCGTCCCAGGCGGCTGCTTCCCTGTCAAAATCTCTTTTATCGCTGCGCATCGTATTAGCTGCGGAATCCTATGAACCATGAATATACAGCTTTCGCTTCTTAGAAGCAACAGGAAAAAAGGCTACCGACAGCCAGCCGGTTCAAACTATTCGTGACGGAGGGACTCTATGGGATCCAGTTGAGCCGCCCTGAAGGCAGGGTAGGTGCCGGACAACAATCCTGTTCCGATGGAGACGCCCAGAGCGATCATAATAATCGAAGGGGATATCACGGGGGTAACCGTCATATTGCCCAGTTGGACATGCCCTATCATGACCGATCCAATCATGGCTACGACCATCCCCACCAAACCGCCCGTTACGCTTAGTAAAGCTGCTTCAATCAGGAACTGCACCAGGATGTCAGAGCGCCTGGCGCCGATGGCTTTACGTATTCCGATCTCGCGTGTTCGCTCAGTGACGGAAACCAGCATAATATTCATTATCCCAATGCCGCCTACGATCAGAGAGATAGCTCCCACGCTGCCCAGGAAAAGCGAGAAGGCGGCCAGGGTCCCCTCCAGACTCTGCAGTGTCTGCCGGTTATCCGTTACGGTGAAATCATACGGCTGCCCGGGCATTATATAATGACGGACGGCCAGTATGGCCGTAACCTCGGAGATGGCGTTGTCCACCTGGTTGGGATTGACGGCTTGAATGGCAATCTGCGATACATCGGTGCCGCCCACCAGGTCGGACTGCATCGTTGTCAAAGGCATAAGTAGATAACCATCGCCGGAGAACCCGCCCAGTTTTTGACAGGTTCCGATAACTTCAAACCTCTGGCCTGACACACGAACAAATTGGCCTATGGCATTCTGGCCGCCGAACAGGTCTTGATTGGTCTGCCAACCCAGTACGACCACCGCCGCCCGATCGGTTTCATCCTGGTCGTTAATAAATCTTCCCTGGTCTATAGGATAGGACCTTATCTTCGTGATGACGGGTAACACTCCGGTGGCAGGGACGTTGTCATTGCTGTTGCCATAAGACACCGTTACGCTGGCGCCAAGAGTAGGGGAAACTATGCCTACGGAGGGGGCCAGCACCGGGTCCTGGAGTGCCGCCACATCTTCTGTAGTGAGCGGCCTGACAGTCGGTATGGTCTTGTCTCTGGAAGCCGTTACGTAAAATGCTGTAGCTCCCAGGCTGTTAAAAGTGGATGTGACGCTGGCCTGGTATCCCTGCCCCAACGATACCAGCAATACGACTGCCGCAACGCCGATCATTAATCCCAGCATAGTCAGGGAGGAACGCAGCTTGTTGGCAAAAATGGATTGCCACGCCGTCTTGATGCTTTCCCAGATTGTCATTACTTTCGACCCTTGCTTTGCTGCTTTTGACTATGCAAAAGATGATAGTTGACAACAGATTAAAAAGTTATATATTTCAGGGTAAAAGTATGAAATATTTGTGTAATTTGAAATGTTGCTGCTGCGCAGTGGAATAGAGACAGATAATTGCCAAGACTGTACCTGCAGCCCTGGCGATTAATTTACAGGATCTATGCGGTTTGCAGGGTAAAATTCGACCTGTCTAAGCAGCCAGCATTTTTTCCGCTTCAGCAATAGAGGAAGCGGTATCCGCCTCATATCCGACTTCCTGTGACCTTCTTACGAACTGCCCCTCAGTTACTGACTGCCCGACAATCCTGATTACCCGTCTGACGCCGCCTTCTTTGATAGCCGTTTGAGCGCGCTTGATCTCATCTATACCTTTGATAGTCGCCGGCTTGCACTGGCTTATATCGTTGATAATATCGAAGCCGCGCCTGAGCTTTTTAACCTCGGCGATGGTCTTATCGGCAACCTGCTTCATCTCTTCATCCTCAAAGGTTCCGGCCAGTATGAGATACAGCCGGTTTTTTGACGTATCGGCACGGATATCAGCTTTTTTATCCATCGGTTCTTCTCCTGCGAAAAAATATTTATGTCATTATAAGCTACAAATTCCATGTGATGTAAAGCTGCCCGCAAGAGTGGGACGCGCTTGATTTGAGCGTTTTAACCATTCAGATACAGAAATATATCCATAAGGGTAACTACTGCGTCAAAGCAATGTGCTACCATTGTCAAAAAGTCGTATAATGACCTGAAGTCTGAGCCTGCGTACATGTTAGACGGATAAACGTCTCGGCTCGGATGCCAACCGTAATTTAAAGCGGAGGTATGTGTTAAAATGGCGGGCCAATACGAACGCATACAGCTGGATTCATTTGTAACCTGGCACAGTGGAGCGGGTGTCGACATCGATGATAGGACAGGCAATATCTGTGTAATTTGTGACGCGGGGCTGCTCCTCTATACTAAAAAGAATGGAAATTATGTAAAACAGCCACAGATCGCTCCTTTGGTTTGCTGGGAAGGCGGGGCCAGCGTCAGCATCAATGATATCACGGGAGCCATCGCCACCGTACACGAAAGCGGAGTGAATCTTTATGAGCCCTCCGAAGGGGGATTCAAAGAGTCCATCCTAGATAAATTCTTGAGGAAAAGGACCAGTGCGGATTGCATATTCCACAGGTCAACAGGCGATGTCATCACTGTAAGCGATGCGGAAGGACTGTTCTTGCAGAAAAAAACCGGTGATGGCTATGCTAAAAAGCTTATCGATAGATTTGGATCTTGGCGCGCAGGCGCAGGCATAGATATCAATCAGAAGAACGGCGATATCTTTGCAGTGGCAAACCATAAGGGCGGAGGCGAAGGCCCGTATCCCATAGAGGGGGATAGCCCCCCGGGAGACCAATGGCCTAAGGGGGACTGTCTCGTCAGATACAGGCCCATCGAAGATGGCCGCTACCTCAAAATGATCGTCCATCATCCGGTATCCTGGCTGGGCGGGGCCGATTTAGACGTCAACGACGAAACCGGGGATGTGATAACAGTCTCCGACCCGGCCGTCAACATTTACAGGCCCGAGGGCGACAAATACTCAAGGTCTTCCCTGGACGTAGCCCATACACACAGCGAAGGCGCAGCCATAAAAATAAACCCCGCAACCGGTGAATTCATACTCGTAACGGACGGCCTGATCCAGATTTATACTCCGGGTCATCAGGGAACGCCCATTGATACGGCCATGACACGCAATAGCGGCGTGGATGTCGATGTGAACAGCCGCACCGGTGAAATTGTGTTGGTGGATAACCGGGGTCTGACTGTCTATAGGAAAAAAGCCTGAACTTGCGGAAGCCGCTGCTTAATCCGTGAAATTAAAGCTTTTTTCACGGAACAGTCTCAAGCATGCATCCACCACGGACCCGTTAAACAGCTTGCCCTTTTTATCCGATATTTCCTCGAGCGCCTTATCTATACCCAGCGACGGCCGGTAGGGCCGGTAAGAAGCCATGGCTTCCACCGTATCGGCTACCGCCAGTATTTTTGCTTCCAGCAGTATCTCCTCGTCTTTCAGACCGCTGGGATAACCGGACCCATCCATCCGTTCATGGTGCTGCAGGACCGACTCAGCGACAGCGCCCGGAAAGTCGATGCCCCGCACAATATCATAGCCCCCCTTGGGATGCGTCTTAATAAATTGAAACTCGACTTCCGTCAGGCGCGCCGGTTTACTCAGTATATCGGACGGAATATAAATCTTCCCGATATCGTGCACGATGGCGGCCATCTGGACCTGGTCGATCTGTTCTGCGCTTAAACTCAATTCCTGGGCTATGGCCGTAGCCAGGCTGGCTACCCTTCGCTGATGACCTGCAGTATAGGGATCCCTCATCTCGACGATTTTCGCCAGTGTGGAGACGGCATCTTTAAGGTTCTTTCTCACAGCTACCAGGGTTTTCTCAAGGTTTTCCTCCGCCAATTTTCTCCTGGTAATATCTTGATTGAAGGTAATAACGCCTATAATATCCCCTTCCCTGTCCCGGTAGGGTATCATATCTATCTGAGCCCATCTTTTAACGCCGCTGGGTAAAAAAGTATATTGGGTGACTTTTCCGAATTGAGCCACGCCCGTTCGCACGACCTCGGTGCTTCCACTGGCAAACCGGGCGGCTTCCTCGATGGGAAAGAAATCGTAAATCGTCCGCCCGATCATTTCCTTAGGTTCCCTTCCGAAGGCGGCGGCGCCTGCTTTATTGATGCGCATGATGACACCTTCTTTATCCAGATAAGCTATGGTGGGCCGGACAGAGTCGAAGATGGTGCGGTATTCTTCCCGCTGCTGATTGATTGTCTCCTCCGCCAGTTTGCTTTCCGTGTTGTCCATGGCCGATATTACAAAGCCCACCACACCTTCAGCAGGCTCCCGCACAACTGAAGTCGAGACCAGTACCGGCGTATTCTGGCCGGTCTTCGACCGGAACGAGAGCTTGCGGCGCACGGTATCTCCCATTTCAAGTGTCTCCTTTAACAGGTCGTCACCCGTGCCGGCGCCATCTACAAATGAACTGAAGCCGGCGCCCTTAAGCTTATTTTTCGAAATCCCCAGCAGATGGGCGGTAGCTCCGTTGGCATAGATCACCTTCCCGTTGGAGTTCAGAAGCATAAGCGAATCACTCATCGTGTTCAAGATCACATCCGATACGGCGGCCGGGCTCATAGTTGTTAATTTATATCTGGAAACAGCCTGGACCACGCCAAATCCAAAAATCAGGCAGACCACGTCGGATACCTGGGGCAGAGTGGCAATCCCCTGAAGATTGAGCACCCTGATCGAAAGGCCAACGGTCAACGCCAGGATGCCCGTTATGAACACTATGGTCCCGCGTTTTTTTAGGTACTGCGCCTTGACTTTGGTCACGTAGAGTGTATTTACAAAAATAGAAACAAAGATCACCAGCACTACATAGGCCAAATACAAATATGAGTAGATTGACTTCGACCAGATGGCAGCCCATCCCCAGCTTGCATCTTCGACCCTGGTCAACAGGTTGCCCGTCATTTGCTGATAGATAAAAAAAACGGGTAGCACCAGGGAAGCCAGCATAATAGCTTTGTTATCGATAAAACGGTCCTGATTGGTTATGGCAAGGCAAAACCAGAGGCCGGCAACCGGAATAAAACACAAACTTATAGAACTTATATTCAGGAATAGCATGGCATGTTCCGCCGTGGCGGCCATGCCGGCCAGGCCATAGCAAAGGCTCCAGAACGCGAATAAAATGAGAAGGAAAGCACAAATCAGGTTTAGCCGCACCTGCGGATTTTTACTCATAACATATATGATCAGCCAGACATATACCAGAAAGCTGACGAAGTGCATTACCGTGATGACGTTCATTGTTAATCCCGCGTTCTTTTATTAGAGGTTATTGACCGCGACCCTTTTCCAATTGCATCGACTGCCTACAAATATACGTATCATACGTGCACAATACAATAGCCTATAAGGGTAATAAGATGAGCTAACAGGATAATAAACATGCGAAGTTCTCAACCAGCCTCTAAGCTTCAGGCCCGTCACAGCCCTTACCGGCCAAGCGTATCTGCCGGCACGCGTTTAACATCGCCGGTTTTCAGCGGTATGATTAGTCTAAAAGAGGGAGATTTAATGGAAAAGAAAAAGGCAGTCGCCTATTGGAACATCTATGATTCAGGTACCGGAGCAATGCTTGAGAAGGAAAAGATGATAGAGCGGAACCCTATGCCAGCCGCCGGCGGCCTTATAATCGGCATCGCCGGCAAACCTAATGCCATCGTCAGGAACTTCAAGTTCAGCGGCGCCAGGGATAATCTGCCCTGTTACGACGTTTATGTATGACTGGAGGACAGTCCCTATATCCCTTCTATACTTGAAAAGACCGCTTCGAACCTGCGTAGAGCGTCGTCGATAACCTCGTCAGTATCAGCCATGCTGGTATAAACGCGTGATCCGGCCAGGGTGATGATCCCATTAGCCATATAGGCTGCTCCCATCTCCTCTATCATATGCTTGCGTGGGTTCATTTCCTTCAACAGGCGGTCCACGTTCCTAAAATCCAACAACATTACACCGGAAGTTTCCAGATGTACGATCGAGCCCTGGCTATAAACCACGAACGGCAGTTTAAGGCGGTCGACGATTTCCTGCAGGCCTTTGGTAAGCCTGTCACCGGCCCTGCCTGCAATCACCGCGGCATTGGTGCGTTCCATTTCGAGCAGAGCATAGTAGCCCGCCACGCAAGAGAGCGGGTTAGCTGAAAGCGTTCCGCCAATGTAGGCGCGTTCACCGGTTTTTCCGCCAATCCCGGCAGCGAAACACTGGATGATATCGGCTCGGCCGCCCACACCACCCGCCATCGGGTAGCCCCCGGTTACACACTTGCCGAAAATCGTAATATCCGGTTTGACTCCGAAGTAGCCCTGGGCGCCCCCCATACCCAGCCTGAAGCCGGTCACCACCTCGTCGAAAATAAGCAGCGCTCCAAACTCGTCGCAAAGCTGGCGCACTTTAGCGTTAAAATCAAAGGGGACAGGCCGGGTGCCGCTTTCGGGCCCCACCGGCTCCACTATGACTGCCGCTGTCCCGCCAGCACGGCGGTTGGCTGTCAGCCTCTTTCTCAATGCCTCAAGGTCGTTGGGATAGAACTCCTGCGTGTTAGCGGTCGCCCCGTTGGGGATACCGGTGGCCTCCATCCGACCCGTGCCGGGTATATGCATGCCGAAAACCATCGAATCGCTCCAGCCATGGTAGGCCCCTCCGACCTTGATCACCTTCTTCTTTCCGGTGAATACGCGTGCCGCACGGATGGCCGCCATAACGCTCTCAGTGCCGGAGCCCAGCATGCGGAACATCTCCACATTTGGCATGAAGCGGTTGATCAGCTCGGCTAATTTCAGCTCGTATTCATGGAACAGGCCGGTCACGGGCCCGCAGGAGTGCAGAAGCTCTATTACTTTATCGCGCACCGGGGCGTAATTGCTTCCCAGCACGATCGGGGCGCCTGCCTGCAGGAAATCAATATATTTGTTTCCGTCCACATCCCAGAGATAAGCCCCTTCCGCTTTTTCGATGGCGATAGGAAACGGGTGATTGAAGGCCAGGTTATGCTGGACACCCCCGGGGATAAACCGCTTGGCTTTATCGGTCAGAGCTTTCGAGCGGGCACATTTTTTATCGAAATAAGCGAGGTATTCCTGCATCCTCTCCTCACGCACCTGCCGCATCGGTTGGCTGACAAGCTCCTCCAGGCGGCGGTATATCTCATCAACGTCAGGGTATTGAGAAATAGCATATTGTTGTTTGTCGCTCATAGTAACCTCCTGTAAAAGCAAAATATTTTCACTTTAACTTTTATGCAACCACTCCGATCCGCTATCTTGACGGCGTCAAGTTTTGACTCTAATATTATACCATGCCAACGAGGAAATACCATCACGGTGATTTAAAAAATGCCCTGATCGAGGCCGCAGTTGAAATCCTCTCCAAAGAGGGCGTCCCCGGGTTGAGCCTGCGCAAGGTGGCGCAAAAGGCCGGCGTCAGCCGCACAGCCCCCTACTCGCATTTTACGGACAAGCAGGCCTTGATCGCCGCGATCTCAACCGAAGGCTTTCGCATGCTCAATAAGCATTTAACGGAGGCCATCCGGCACTGGCGGGGCAATCCGCTACGTCAACTGGTGGAAGGCTCCTGGGCCTATGTCGAATTCGCACTCCGTGACCCGGCCCATTTCAGGGTAATGTTATCGGGTGCGCTGGAAAGGGAAAAAGATTATCCTGCTCTCGTGGAAGTATCGCGCAGAAGCTTCGACCTGGTTGTCAGGATGGTCGAGGGATACCAGGCCGCCAGCCTGCTGCATCCCGGCCCTGCCGATATAGTGGCCGTCAGCCTGTGGAGCACACTTCACGGGTTCGTGTCTCTGCTTTTGGAAGGTCAATTCCCGCGCAGGCTCCTCGACCGCTATTCCATACGCGAGCTGATGATCTTAACGCTCTCGCAAATTACACTGGTGGAACTGACCCCTGAATTATATGCTAACGGGGCTTCAGAGGCTTAGTACTGTACATACAAGATAAGCCCGGCCAAGGCCGGGCTTATCCAATTCCCCCATTTATTCCGGATTTATGTTCCCGTTGAAATAGTGGTCTGCGGCGAACTATACTCATGTTTCGCCAGCACGGTAAATACCAGCGCGATAAGGCCTAGCAGGCGCCCGCTGAAAACAGCGGCGATCGAACCAGCCAGGGCCATGCCCCAGTTCTTGACTTTCAGGGCAAAGATACCGCCGACGATAGCCAGTATGCTGACGACTATCAGCGCTATGCCTATCCACGGGTGGAAAACCGTGAGCGTTGACGGCAACGCCGGCACCGGCAGGTGCGTAGCGAACCTGTGAGCATTGGGTATCGTAGTGGTGGCTGCCCCGGCCGCTGTCCTTGCGGCGTGCCTGGCCAACGTCATAAGTGCGCCCATCCACAAGCCTAAGGCGCCGGATACTATATCCAGAATGCCCGCTACCGTTGACATCCATGATTTTGACATATGTTTAACTCCTTTTGCTAAATCTAAAGTGAATTGTAGGCGAAAATTGTAAACGCATGAAGAAGTTTATGAAAAATCTGTGTAAAAAATTGAAGCCCCAGCCCCAAGCGGCGGCTAGCTGGACTTGAGGAATTGTATGGTGCCGTCCGGGACCACGGCCACCTTGGCCTCAGCAGGGTAATCCTGCTCCAGTACCTGCAAGGCCTCTTCCCACTTCTTTACCCATACCATGCCCGGGATGGCCAGCCAATCGGCCATCGAGTGCTCGAACTGCGGATAGACCACGATGACCCTTTTGAGCCAGGGAAGCGTATAGTTTATGCACTGGAACTGGCGGCCCTTGCAGACCGTGCCGAAACTGCCCAGCAGGTAATGCACTATCTGGCCGGTAGGAGAATCCATGATCAGCATTACGTCTCCGCTTTTCTCAGCCAGCAGCACGATCCCGATGAGCATCCCGATAATAGCCTCGTTGCCCTTGCTATATGTATTAACGACTGCGATATCTGCGCCGGGCACGGGCTTCGTAGCATAATGGCCTGCCGCATATTGCGCCGCCCGTTCATACTCAGACTGCACATCGCCGCAGAAGATGGCACAGGCCTTGCCCTGCCCGTTTAGAACGACATCCACCTTGAAGTCCAGCCCGGCCAGCCTGGCAGCCTCGCTGAAATCCCTGGTCATGGGGTTTTCAAGATAGTTGCCCATGCCCATGGTATTGCCCCTGCCCTCGCTCTTGGCCTTCAATTCGAGCCTGTGGAACTGGTCGATGGACTCGACGGCAGCTACGCCCGGCAGTATGATCTTACCTCCGCCGCCGAAGCCGGTCTGCGGATGAGTAATTACCGCGCCGATGCCTATTTTAAGGTCGCAGGCCATAACTTCTGCATTTACACATAGCCGTGTCCCCTGCGACGTGTCGCCAACATAGGTACAGTTCTCGTAAATATTGTGATTGTAAACTGGGAAGCGATCCAGGATGTCAACCCCCAGCTTTTTGGCAAAATCGGCATACGTGTGGGCGCTGTGGCAGCCCGTGGCGCAAATCAGGCGGATCGAGTCGTCGGATATCCCGGCGGCTTCAAGCTCCTTGAGTAAATAGGGAAGCAGAACAGCAGCGGGAGTTGGACGGGACATATCATCGAAGATAATAGCAGTCTGGCGCCTGCCTTTGGCCATTTCACGCAGCGGCCGGGCGCCTATAGGACTTGAGAAGGCAGCAGCGATCTGTCCGGCGGTAAGCTCCGGCACATCATGGCCGTTCATCAGGCAGGGGACGACGTTCCACCGTTTGGGGAAGGCAAGCTTCAACTGGCTTTCGTCGAACCATTTGCGGGCCGGGACCTGAAAGCTATTCACAGCCATCAAGAGATTATAGAGCTTTGCTGGATACACAGCAACAATTCCTGAAGCAATATATTGGGCGGCCATCGCAGGGAATCAGAGGGCTTTATGAGGCCCGCGCAGATGGCGGTCAGCGTTTTAAGAAAGCAAAAAGCCCCTTAACATATCGGCATTGCGGACGGCAAATGCCTGGGCGTCGTTATTGAAGTATACATAGACTTCCCCGGCTTCGAGGCCCATGATTTTAACGGCATATTCCTGCAGCTCTTCATCAGAATACAGGCCACCAGGCCGCCCGCTACCGTGGAAACGCACGTATGCGAAGGGTGCGGTCTGCACTACGGGCGTTCTGAAACCGGGCATATCGTAAATGCAGAAGCCTATATTATGGCGCTCAAGGCTGCTATATATTTCGTGGTCGAACCAGGAATCGTGACGAAATTCAAAAACGTGGCGCACATCCGCCGGCAGCATTTCGATGAAACCTTCAAGTATCTCAACGTCGCGTTTCATGCTCGGAGGCAATTGGTAGAGGATCGGGCCCAGCTTCCCCTGCAGCAGCCGCGCCCTCGATATAAAATTGGCCACGGCTTCTTCGGTATTTTTAAGTCTTTTTACGTGTGTGATGAAGCGTGACGCCTTGACCGCAAAGATAAATCCCAGTGGTGTGGAATCCCTCCAGTAAGCCCAGGCGTTTTCCGCAGGCAGCCGGTAGAAGCTGTAGTTAAGCTCCACCGTGGTGAAATGTCCGGCATAGTATTTGAGCCATTGCGGACCGGCCAATTTGACCGGGTAGAATCTCTCGCGCCAGTCTTCATAATGCCAGCCCGATGTGCCTATATGGTATTTCGCAGCCATGGCCGCCTCACTTCCATCGGTACAATTGTAATGGCCGGAACACTGCCGACACAAGACCTGCATAATTACTTCAATAACAGGTCCGGGTACGCTGGACTAAGCGCAGTAATATGTTTTAATATTGGCTAAAGTTTTATCCCCGGTGTTACAAATAAGCGCGGAGGCCTTAAACGATGGATAACCGCCAGACAGCCTGGTCGATCATCAAGTTTAACCTAGCCAGGATACCCTGGAGGGATTTCATCCTCGGCATGTTTATCCCGCTCCTCATTCTTGAATTTGTATCGGTGCACTCCTTTCCGCTGCTGGGAGTCTATCTTGCGCTGGCCTGGCTGATACTGGTCTTAGCCATATTCCTGATATGGAAGCACATCCTCAGCATTTTCCCCTTAATTACCCTGATCGTCACAGCGACCAATGTAGCCGGCCGCTTCCTCATCCCGGTGCATCCGGTATTCAAGCTCGTTCCTTCGCTGGATGCCATGATCATCGGACTGATATTTGTGGGCTCCATGCTGACCTCGCGCCCTTTCATCATGCTGCTGTTAGGCAAGGACACCATCGATAGGACCAAGGCCAAGTTCGGCAAAAGCAAATTCTGGTACAAGGCCTGGTTCGACGTCAATATCATGTGGGGCATGTTCTATATCATCCAGGGCGTGATCTCCAGCTATCTCATGGTTTTGAACGTGGAACTGGGCAATATTATGGGCTACGTTTTCGGCTGGCCTTCAGTGCTTGTTTTACTTTATATCAGCGTTGACCACCCGCGCAGGTACTGGGAGAAGAACCGGCACGAAATGCAGGAAGAGATCCAGGCGGCCGAGATGTATGAAGAAAAAGCCCGGGCTGCCCAAGGGCGCATAACCCCCCATCACCAACCCCTGCCTTCAGAATAAATACAACCTCACGAGCCATTTGCCCGCGCCTGTCTGGCGGGCTATCCTTTCAACAGGGAGGATTCATTTGGGGAGGTGGACCAACCATGATACAGCAGAACCTGACCGTTTTTAAGGCTGAGCCGGGAACCGTGAGATGAACGCAGAAATACCGTATCGCCCGCTGGGCAGCACCGGCGAAATGGTATCCATTATCGGCCTGGGCGGGTATCACCTCGGTATGCAGGTTGATGAGAAAGAGAGCACCGCCATCATCCGCACCGCCATCGACAACGGGATCAATTTCATGGACAACTCCTGGGACTACAACGGCGGGGCAAGCGAGATCAGGATGGGCAAGGCCCTGCGCGACGGCTACCGCAGCAAGGTCTTCCTCATGACCAAGGTCGACGGCCGTAGCAAGAAGAGCGCCCGGGAGCAGATAGACGAATCCCTCAGCAGGCTGCAGACCGACGTCATTGACCTGCTTCAGCTTCATGAAGTTATACGCATGTCCGACCCGGACCGCACCTTTGCTCCCGGCGGAGCTATGGAGGCTTTTCTGGAAGCCAGGAAAGCCGGCAAGGTGCGCTATATCGGTTTCACCGGCCATAAGGACCCGGAGATTCACCTGAAGATGCTCCGGGTGGCCGCGGACAACGGGTTTCGATTTGATACGGTGCAGATGCCGCTCAATGTGATGGATGCACATTATAACAGCTTTGAGAAGAAGGTCCTGCCCGCCCTGCTGGAACGGAAGATAGGAGTCCTGGGCATGAAGCCCATGGGCGACCACGTGATTCTGGATAGCGGCGCGGTCACCGCCGAAGAATGCCTGCGCTATGCCATGAGCCTGCCGGTCAGCGTGACTATTACGGGATGCGATTCTTTAGCTATCCTTAAGCAGGCGCTGGGAATCGCCAGGGGCTTCAAGCCACTGACGGCCGATGAGCGCTCGGCTATTTTGGCAAAAACCAAAAGAGCCTCGTCTAAAGGCGAATACGAGCTCTATAAGACCTCAAATCCCTTCGACAGCACGTCCTTCAACCCCGAATGGCTGGGATAGTTAGGCGACTTGGCATTTACGAGCCATGACACGCAAAGCGGTATTTAACAAAGCTTGGAAATAAAGAAAGGGAAGAGTGCAAAGGTAAAAATACGATGGAAGCTAAATCGTATTGGTGGACCTGAGGGGATTCGAACCCCTGACCTCCTGAATGCAAATCAGGCGCTCTCCCAATTGAGCTACAGGCCCGCAAGACCCTATATTATACTAACCGCCGCCTGCGCCCGACAACCCGTCTATTTGTAGCCCTTGCCGATGCTCCAGGCCTTGCCCACGTTCTTCCCGATGCTCCAGTAGGTATTATCCCCCATGGAAAAGATGAGCGGGTTCAGCTTAGCTATGTCCGGCATTTTGCCATCCATGTATTTATCATCGCAATAGCTCGCTACGATTTCGCCAATATAGGCGGTGTCCACGCCCAGGCCGATCTTCTGTACCAGCTTGCATTCCATGTTGAGCCGGCATTCCTCGATCATAGGCGCTGTCTCAAGCTTACCGAAGAAGACCTTGAACACGCCCGACTTATCCACCTTGTGCCCCGATACCACGCCGCAATAGTCGGTGGCCTCCACCATCTCCACCGAAGGAAGGTTGATGCTGAAAACGCCGTTTTCCTCCAGGCCCCTGGAGGTGAAATGCATTTTATTCAGTCCCAGCGCCACAATGGGAGGATTGATATTCAATATGCCGCAGAAGGCGGCCGGCATGAAATTGACCCTGCCTTCATGCTTGGCTCCCACCAGGACGATGGGCATGGGATACAAATGGCAGGCGTTCATGATCTCTTTTTTGGCCATTTCTTACTTACTCCTTGGATTCAGCCCACCGGTTATGATGCACCCGTTCCGGCTTGAACCTGTCCTCTTTGCGCAAATTCTCGTTGGGGTATCCGATGGAGACCAGCGCTACAGGAACGATTTTAGAAGGTATTTGAAGGAGCTTTCTCATACCGTTCATACGCTCCTTGACGGGATAGATCCCCAGCCACACAGCCCCCAACCCCAGGGCGTGCGCCGCCAGCAAGATATTCTCGGTGGCGGCCGAGCAATCCAGCATGCCGCGGCCCTTGATGACCTCCAGCCTGGGGTCCTCGCAGATCAGGATAGCCAGCGCCGCCTCTTTAAGCATATGGGAGAAGGGATGGAAAGAGGGCACCTGGTCCAATAGACTACGGTCTTTAACCACCACGAAGTGCCAGGGTTGTTCATTAGCGGCCGAGGGTCCCGCCATTCCAGCCCGCAGCAGCTTTTCCACGACCTCATCCGAAACCGGCTGCGCCGCATATTTGCGTATGCTGCGGCGCGTCATGATGGCTTCTATAGCATCCATATCTATCACCCACCCTGCAGGCCTTAAATCCTGCGCTGCATTTTATCGATCCATCTCGCTATGAGCACAATTATGGCAATGATGACCGCAGCCAGGATATAAGGCCAGATCAACTCGTAAAGAGGCGTGGGCGGCAACTGGGTATACCCCGTCAACTGGACCTCGATCTTATTGTCCAGCCCCTTGGCCAGCTCGATACTGGATTGGATCCTCTTATCGCCCTTTTCGACGATCAACTTGTACTGGCCGAAAAAGCCGCGGAAATTAGCGACGCCGTCATTCCCCGTATAGGCGTTGCCGGTGGACCACCAATCACCTCGTATTAGCTTGAGCAACCTGTCATAGGCCGGTTTCTTGCTCATGTCGGCGCGCAGCAGGCCGGAAGGCGCTCCCTGCACGTCATCCTTGTCGGAAAAATTTGACCACGTGATAGCTTCTACCGAGGGATTGCTGAAAAGCATCGTATATAGTTTCTCGGCATAATCAGCCTGCGCAGCCTCACCGGCCGGCGTGCTGGGCCAGCTTCCCGAGGAACCGGCATTCAGTGAGGTCAGCGGGCTGCCGCTGAGGACCCTAACGTCACTGAACTGAAGGGGCACGTTCAAATACTTAAAGCTATCGCAGATATCCCATACCTGGTAAAGCGGCCAGTTGCCGCGCAGCATATCGGTCTCTATTCCTATGGCATCATAGCTGGCGTGCTGCCGCACGATACCCTCGAGAATATTCCTGAAGTCCTGGTCGGTGCGGAAATCGTTGATAACCAGGGTCGCCTTGGGACAGGACGCCCTGGCCCAGCTCAGCGCATCCGAGCAGGCCACGGCCGGCGTGATGGAATCCATCCACTTGCCCGTAGAAGTATTGGCGCGGGCACCCTGGGTGGGATCGCTAACCACATCCCAGTAGTCTACCAGGCCGCAGTAACCGCTGGTAATGTCCTGCACCCGTTTCTGCTGGGCGGCCTGCATATCATTTACAGCCGGAGGCGCCCAGTTTGGCTCCGAATCGGCCGAGATCAGGGGAGACCCTTTGGTAACTATGTCCCTTTTCCTGGCCCAGTCAGCCATGGCTCTCAGGGATTGCTCGGCAGTCTGGCCCTGCTTGGGCTCATAGGTATCCCAGTTGAAAGGCAGCGTGCCATAGTTAAAGAGCGCCGCATAAGCATTAGCCCAGTCCTGGTCGATCCCTCCCGGCCCAATGGACGGCTTGCCCAGAGGCGCCAGGTTGGAGCCAAAGAGAAAGTCCTGGCTCTGCTGCTCGAAATATACCCGGGCGTCGCGCACGGGAACGCCTTTATCATCCAGTACCGTGACGGAGGCGTTGCCCTTGCGCATCTGTTCGATGCGGCCCTGTGCGCCCTGCATAATGAACCATTCACGTACGCCGTTATATGCCCGCGCTATAGAGCCACCTACGTCCGCTCCTCCTCCCGACTGACAGGCGGCGGAGGGCAAAAGCAATGCAACCGTCAATAAAGCCAGTGCTGTAAACAGCCAATATTTCCGATACATATTCTCCCTGCTACTGAAACTATATTTTGTATATTCTAACACAGGAGCCAAGAGGGAAACCCTAAACTCTAAATCCCAAACACTAAGTAAATATAAAATTTAAAACTTGTTAAGTTTAAAGG
>CAWKFY010000020.1:0-179870 GCA_963848815.1 uncultured Chloroflexia bacterium | reverse complement strand
CGGGGCAGCCGGGACATCGTTCGGCTGGACTGACGCGCGCGTCAACGCGGCGTGCCGCGACTTTTTCCGTGACCGCTGCCGGCTCTCGATCCCGCTTTTCTGCGGCCCCGCTATCCCGGATACTTGTCTTTCAAGACCGCGCCGGCGCCCCAATTCGCGATTACCTGAGGAACGGAGGCGACGAACGGGCGCTGTGGCGGCCTGATCGCGCTATACCGCCAGTCGCAGAAGGAAGGGCAGCCATGAGGCCGCTCGAAGGCCTGACCGTCCTGGAATTCGCCCAGTACATGGCCGGCCCGTCGGCGGGCCTGCGCCTTGCGGACCTGGGAGCGCGCGTCATCAGATCGAGCGGCCCAAGAGTGGCGAGGGGGGCAGGCAATTCGCCATCAAGAACCTGTTCATTGATGGTGATAGCCTGGTGTTTCACACCATCAACCGCAACAAAGAGAGCTTTGCCGCCGACCTGAAAAACCCGGAAGACCTTGAACCGTAAAGCGACTTATTGCCCGCGCGGACGTGCTGACTCACAACTTCCGGCCTGGCGTCATGGAGAAGATCGGACTGGATTGGGAGTCCGTCCGTCAACTGAACCCGCGCATCGTGTACGGCGAAGTGACCGGATACGGAGGAAGGCCCCTGGAAAGATAAGCCCGGCCAGGACTTACTGCTGCAATCTCTATCAGGCCTGACCTGGCTCAGTGGCAACGCGGATCAAGGGCCGGTACCGATGGGGTTGGCGGTGGCCGACATCTTGTGCGGCTCGCACCTAGTGCAGGGAATCCTGGCCGCGCTCATCCGCCGGGCCAAAACCCAAAAAGGCGCCTTTGTTCAAGTGAGCCTGCTGGAGTCGGAATGGGGGCCATGCGAGCCGTTCCTTCTACCTCAATCGCGGCAGTGAGGACCACGACCGCTCCACGCCCGATGCTACCCACGCCTGGGTTGAGGCGCTGCTGCCGCATCTCGGCTGGATCGGCCTCGACCCCACCAACAACCTTGTCGCGCATCACCGTCACATCCGCACCGCAGTGGGCCGCGACTACGCCGATGTTCCGCCCACGCCCACGGCATCTTCCGCGGCGCCGCCGCGAGCGAGCTTTATGTGGCTGTGCAGGTTGAGGCCAGCGAAAGGCGCCGGCCCTTGACCGCAAGCTGCCTATTCCCGAGGACTCGAGCGTGCTGGTGGAGCGCGCCCATCCTCTTAATTAAACTACATGGAGATCTTCATCATCCGAATCGATTAGTATTAACAGAAGAAGACTATGATGGTTTCATTAATAGGTATTCGCTACTTGCAACATATCTTGGCAATCTCTTAATAACACGAACCCCGCTTTTTATTGGTTATAGTTTAGATGATCCTGATTTTCGTCAAATTTGGCAAATTATTGGTGACAGATTGGGGAAAATGCGACGACCAGCCTATGTGATTTCAGTAGGAGCCAACCAGGTTGATATAGCAAGATACGAACGGCGTGGTGTAAAAGTAATAAATTTACCGGGTAACAAAAGGGACTATGCGAAAACACTTGAAACTTTGTTTAATGAATTGCGTATTTACTGGTCAGAACGCACAATAAGAAACAGCACTTATATCACAAAGGATCGTCTGGATGAGTTGTCATTACCTGTAGAATCTGCTACGAGTCTATGTTTCTTTGCAATCCCTTTATCTTTGCATACATTCTATAAATCGTTAGTTTTTCCTATTGTGGAGCAACTTGGACTTACGCCACTTACAACAAGCGATGTTGTTTCTCCGGGCGACAATATAGTTGCTAAGATAAGTGCCTTATTAGACAGAACTAAGATCATGATTGCAGATCTTTCAACACCTAATATTCAAGTAGAAGTGGGAATGCAAATTTCACGTAAACAAAAGGATGCAAAAATTCTATTAATAGTTGAAGAAGGCACAGATTTACCGATTGAATTCGTGGAATTACCACATATTTTCAGACCTAAAGACTTATCTATTTTAACTCCCAAATTCTTAGAGTCTATTGAGAATTCATTACAAGAGCTTGCAAAAGGCGTGTTGCCTTTAATATCGGAAGAACCAGAACGTCTATTAAAGAAAAAGGAATATGCTGCTGCTGTTATATCAGTCACTAGATTATTTGAGATAACATTCAGAGAAATAACAAATAATTTCCTATATGACTATCCTAATCTTGATAGAAGTAAAATGCGGCCTTTGTCGATAACAGAAATGTTAAACTTTTCATCTCAATCCCAGTTGTTAAATCCAAATGAGATTAAAAATGTACGAGAGGCAATAAAATTGCGCAATAGATTGCTTCATGAAGGCGGATTAATTTCTTCTAGTCAGGCCAGAAGAGTTGTAAATGAAATGTTACAAATCGTCTTTGAGCTAAGAAGAAAATTCAATCTAAATAAGCAATAATTAAAATATTTCAGCCTTCCTTAGGATTTGAGTATATTCTCAAGCAATTAGCCCCGTCGTATTTGGCCTTGAAAAGAACTGAGCCTGTTAATGAATCAACGAAGAACAATAACCAGTGGGTACCAATACTCCCTTAAAGCCAACTTCGCAACTCCCAAAGACAGCCGGTTCAAAACCTACCCCGGATCTAAGAGGATTTACGTTTCCGGCGGCGCTCGTTATACTCGACGACCTTTCTCAATGCCTCGGCGCCTGCGGGGAAACTATAATAGACCGCTTTTTGGGTGGCAACGAATTTCTGCACAAGGTCGTAAATTACCTGCTGCCGCTTGGGAACTATGCCATTTTCGCAGATGTAGGCCAGCGGCTTGTGCGATAGGCTGTAGGCATGGCTGAGCGAATCGCCAAACAAAAACAGGGCGTCGAAGCCCTCGGGAGGCATCTGGCTGGGACGCATAAAGCCAACGCAAAAATCTATCTCATCCCAGTCGGTCAGCAGATCCACCGCCTTTTCGAGGTTGCCCGGTTGGGTCATACTCTCGGAATAATCGATCGGGTTGCTCAACATATTGCCGGCAAGCTTTGTGAAGCCCATGAGCTTTTGCCTGATGCGGTACGGCACAGATGGCAGCTTGAATCCCCTGCGTTCGAACTCGTCCGTCAGCAATACACTGGCGCCGCCTCCCAGACCCATTAAAAGCAAGTTCCTGCCGCCCGGATTGGGCATGAACGTAAGTGTAACCATCATGTCCACGAGCTCTTCCACGCTGTCGACCATGATGGCGTTGGCCTGCCGGCATAGCGTTTCCCACATGGCATGGTTGCCGGCCAGCGAAGCTGTATGAGTTGCTGCGGCCCTGGCGCCCGGCCTCCGCCGCAGCCGCCCTTGACCAGCACAACGGTCTTTTCCCTGGCGGCCTTCTTAAAGAGGGGAACGAACCTCTTGCTGTCTCGTACGCCCTCCAGGTACATGGTTATGATCTCTGTCTGCGGGTCTTCGATCATATATTCGAGGAAGTCGCATTCGTTGAGGTCGCAGGCGTTGCCGAAGCTGATGACCCTGCTGAACCTTATGCCGCGCCAGCCGGCTTCATTGATCACGAAGTCCGTATTTCCGCCGCTCTGGCTGATGAACCCGATATGGCCGCTTTCCTTGGGAAATGCGGCATCGAATGATACCCTCGATTCGGGGCAGTATATCCCCATGCAATTGGGTCCAATGATACGGATGCCCGTCTCATGTGATATGCGGACTAATTCGTCCTGCAGGCCTCGTGACATTCTCCTCGCCGGTCTCGGCAAAGCCGGCGGTGCAGAAATGGATGGCCTTGGCGCCCTTGGCGGCGCATTGCCTTACGATCTGGGGGGCAATTTTGGCATTTACAGTGCCTATGGCATAATCGATCTTTCCCGGTATTTCGTCGACCGATTGATAAACTTTGTAGCCGTCCAACTCACCGCCGTGGGGGTTGACCGGATAGAGCGCACCTTTGAACTGGAATTCACGCATGGCGCTCCAGAAGGTCCTGGTCCAGTGAAGGGGATTGCTGGTGGTAATGCCCACCAGTGCGATATTGCGAGGGTGAAATATGGCATCGAGCTCGTCGTAAATTTTAGTCATCAGGCTTTCTCCACAGGTAACGAGAGATTATTTATATTGATTAACCGGATCAATTAACCGGCGGCAAGTGAAATTATATGACATTTCGGTCAAGATAGACAAGCGGCCTTTCAGCCGGCGCCGGCCTTTTCCATACCGGCCTCTATGGCTTGCGCCCGCTGCAGCAGGGGAGGATGCGTATAGTGCAGAAAAACGTAAAAAGGGTGCGGCGTGAGGTTGGACAGATTGTTTTGAGATAATTTTTTCAGGGAGACTACCATCATAGATGCGTCCGGCACGGTCAGGGCGGCGAAGCGGTCGGCCTGGTATTCGAATTTGCGGGAAAGCATGTTCATAAGCACCGAAAGCACGAGTTCGATGGGCGTATACAGCAGTGCGAAGAAGATCAGGCCGGTATAGATCGAGGGCTGCTGCATATAAAAGGCCTGGTACAAACCATCGCTGTGGATAAAAAGCGATAGCAGGAAGAGCAATATGCCGAAGTGCAGGATGCTGGCAATCAATCCCCACAGGATATGTTTTTTCTTATAATGCCCGATCTCGTGCGCCAGTACCGCCACCAGCTCCGGCGCGGTGTGCTGGGCGATAAGGGTATCGAAGAGGGCGATGCGTTTGTTGCGTCCGAAGCCGGTGAAGAAGGCGTTGGACTTGCTCGACCGCCTCGATCCGTCGATGACGTAAACGTTGCTGACGGGGAATTTTACGGATGCGGCGTAGCCGAGTATGGCGCTCTTGAGCTCGCCCTCCTCCAGCGGCGTGAACTTGTTGAAGAGGGGCATGATCCAGTTGGGGGCGATGAACTCGATTACCAGGAGATAGGCCGTCAAGGCGGCCCAGCAGTACAGCCAGGCGTAGGCACCGGCCAGTTCGAAGAGAGCCAGGATGCCGGCCAGCAGCGGCGCCCCCAGGACGACAGCCAGCACCAGGGCTTTCAGCCTGTCTACGAGAAAGGTTCGCGGCGAGGTCCTGTTGAAGCCGTAATGCTGCTCGATAACGAAGGTGGCATAGATGCTGAAAGGGAGCATCACCAGGTTGTAAGCGAGCAGCAAAATGCCCGTATATAATAAGCCGTTTAGGATGCTTCCCAGCCCCCATGACCTGACCACCTGGTCAAGCCAGTTGAAGCCTCCGAGGAACCAGAAGGCCAGCAGCAGCGCCAGGCTGAAGGCCCCGCTGACCAGCCCGAAACGTGTATTTTCCCGAGTATACTCCTGCGACCTGCGGTAAGCTTCCGGCGTATAGATATCCTTGAGAGAAGCTGGCGGTTCAAGTCCCAGCGCCCTCAGGTTCAGCACGTTCGAAATAAGGTCAAGGGCAAACTCCACAAGCAGTGCCGCCAGGATGACGGCAGCGAAAATATTCACGGAGAATATTATTAGGGAAAATCCACAGCATGTAAACTTTTGCCGTCAACCGCCGTTAATATATATGGATTCCAATGTTTTGGAGGACTTGCTGCCATGAAAAACCTTATCATAATGTTGATGGCGGTTTTTATAATAGCGGTGGTCGGAGGCTGCCAGATCGCTGCCGCGGTCGCTCCGGTAGCCGTAGGTTACGATAATAATAGTACCAGGCTCACCGTCAAAATCATACAACCCCAGGACGAGACCGTGGTCAGGAGCACGCCGCTGGCGGTCAGCGGCACGGTAAACGTGCCAGCGCAGGTCACGGTCAACGGGGTTGGTGTGGATGTTAAGGACAACCATTTCAATACCACGATCGACTTGGACCCCGGCCCCAACTCTATCGACGTATCGGCCACGGACAGCAAAGGAAACGAGACCTTCAAAAGCGTCTCGGTAGTCTACGTGCCCTGATTTTGACAGGGCTTCTTCCCATGCGTTAAATTAGCCTGGTTATGAAACCCATAGTGCTGGCCTCAGCCTCTCCCAGGCGCAAAGAGCTGCTGGAATCGATCGGCCTTGTATTTACAGTGGACCCGGCCGAATACGAAGAGGACACCCGTCGCAAGGCCAGGCCCCCTGAACTGGTTAAAGCCATTTCTCTGGAGAAGGCCAAGAGGGCAGCCGCCCGGCACCCCGATTCCATTATCATAGCTGCGGATACGCTCGGCGTATTGGGGCATAAGCTGCTGGGCAAGCCGGGTAATGCAGACGAAGCTACTGAGATGCTGCGCATGATGAGCGGACGGCCCCATACCGTCCTGACCGGGTTCACAATCCTGGATTCCGGCAGCGGTAAGGCGGTCTCGAAGGTGGTGGAGAGCAAGGTATATTTCAAAAAACTAAAGGACGAAGAGATCGACGATTACGTTCGCAGCGGCGAGCCGCTGGATAAAGCCGGGGCCTATGGTATCCAGGGGCTTGGCTCGAGGCTGGTGGACAGAGTGGAGGGCGATTATTATAACGTGGTAGGCTTGCCGCTGTATGCCCTGGTCAAAGAATTGATCAAATTCGGGGTCAAACTGCCCGGTAAAACTAAGGCCGGATTGCCGCTGAATCACCCGCCAGCCAGCCGGTGGAGAAAGCAGCCTGAAGGTTGAAGCCTCCCGTATCGGCATCGATATCCAGCACTTCGCCGCAGAAAAACAGCCCCTTCACCAGTTTTGATTGCATAGTGCGGGGATCGACTTCATCCAGGCCGATTCCACCCGCCGTGACCATGGCCTCGGCCAGCGGACGCGCCCCCTTGACATCCAGCCTTAAGTCCTTCAGCGCCCGGCTGAGGCGTTCACGCTCAGCGGAGGTGGCCTGGTTGGCCTTTATCCCACCGTCCATGCCTGCCTGGCTTAAAACAGCCCCGGCTATCCTGTCCGGCACGAGCGTTGCAAGTATATTTTGCAGGGAACGGCGGCCGTGGCGGGCGAACTCTGCCTGCAGCTCCCCTTCCAGATGATCTTTGTTTTTTTCGGGCATGAGGTCGATGGTAAGGCCGGCGGGGCCCTGCTCCAGGGCATCCACCACCGCCAGGCTCATGAGCAGCACAGCCGGGCCGCTGAGGCCGTAATGCGTGAAGATCAAATCGCCCGTGCGGCTTTCAATAAGAGGCGGCCTGATTTTGGGTCCGGCCAGGCCGCGTCCGCAGTCTTTGCCGGGAATTAAAGACGGATCGATGTCTGCAGCCGGACAGGAAAAAGAGGTAACTCTTACACGTCTCAGGCTTATGCCCTGAAGGCTGCTGGCCAGCGGGCCGGAAGTCACCAGCGGGACCAGCGCCGGCCGCAATTTTATGATGGTGTGCCCCAGCGAGGCGGCCAATTTATACCCCTCGCCGGCCGACCCGGTCTGAGGATATGAGGAACCGCCGGCGGCCAGTATGACGGCATCGGCGCTGTACGAAATTCCGGCGGCCTTTAAAGAGGCGATGCGCGCGCCGGAGGCTTGAATCTCTGTAACCGCGGACCCGGTTACGACTTTGACTTCGCAGGCGGCCATATATCGCTCCAGTGCGGCCACTACATCGGATGAACGGCCTGAGGCCGGGAAAATGCGGCCGTCCGGCTCCGAGAGGGTTTTAAGTCCCTGCCCGGCGAAAAAATTAAGCAGATCATCCCTGAAAAACCGGCGGAAGGCAGGGTAGAGGAATTTCCCGTTCTTGCCATACATTAAGATGAAATCTTCCAGGCTGTGAGTATTGCTGAGGTTGCAGCGCGCATTACCGCTGATCAAGACCTTTTTGCCGGGGCGCTCCATTTTTTCCAGCAGCGTTACTTCGGCTCCTGCCTCCGCGGCGCGGCCGGCCGCCATCATGCCTGCCGCCCCACCTCCGATAACTGCGACTTTTTTCCTGTTCATCCGTTATATGTAGAGGGGAGCGGTTTTATAGACGTGGAACAACCGGTGCGGCATTGATAATTTGTGTGCGCTCCTCTCAAACCGTATTATAATAACATCATTTCCACCCGGCAGGAATCGTATTTAAAATGAAAGCGACCAGCGGCGTACTGACACGTGAAGACGTGCTCGATTTGCTTAACAGCCAAACTCCGCTTTTGACGGGCCTGGTAAATCTTGATGAGCAGTTGCAGCCCAACGGCGTAGACCTGAGCGTGCGCGAAGTCAGCGCCTTCTCATCGAGGGGCAATCTCACCGAGACCAACGAGGGGAGGGAGCTATCGAAGACAGCCCCTCTCGTATTTGATGCGCACGGCGGAGTCGACCTGCTGCCGGGGGCCTACCTGATTACCTTCAATGAGATCGTCAATCTTCCATCCAATATCATGGCCCTGGGCAGGCCGCGTTCCAGCCTCAACCGCTGTGGAGTCAGCATGCACAGCGCCGTGTGGGACGCCGGCTATTCAGGCCGGTCCCAGTCGATGCTGGTCGTCTATAACGCTCACGGTTTCAGGCTGCACAGAAACGCCAGGGTCATGCAGCTTATATTCATATATACTACGCGCGACGTCGGCCAGGGCTACAGCGGCCGCTATCAGAATGAAAATATTTAATCTGCTATAAGGAGAACCCACCTGATGAAAATAACTCAATTCACAATCTGCCTGACGATAACGGCTATGCTGATGCTGGGCCTGGCGGGATGCATCAATTCAACGCCCATAGAGCAAGCGGTTATAACCAGCGGGGTGACCGCGTCCGGCCAGCCGGAGTTAGCCGCCAGCAGCTTCCAGCCGGATGTTCAGAAAATATACTGCTCGGTCAAGCTTTCCGCTATCTCCTCCTCATCCACAGTCAAAGCAGAATGGTATATTGCTAAAAGCGACAATGTGACACTCAACAACTCCCTGATAGGCAGCGAAACGCTGGCTGCAACCGGCCCCTATATCGTTTTTACCTTTACTCGTGCGGACCAGCTGTTGCCGAAAGGCGATTACGAGGTGAAGCTCTACTACGATAATAAATACCAGAAGTCGGCCACTTTTCAGGTGCAGGGCGAAGCGTCCGGGCCGGCGGCCACGGTGACCGAGGCTACTATGTGCTCTTCTATCGACGTGCTGACCAACAAGCCCATCGACAATCTGGATACCTTCCCCAATGACATATCCAAAATTTTCTGCTCGTTTAAGGTGAGCGGAGCGGGCATTAATACGGCACTGACAGGACACTGGGTGTATGTCAGCGGCGATTTGCCCGGGCTGGCAGGCAAGACGATCAGCGACAGCACCACGACAGCCGAGGGCAGGGACTATATAAGTTTTTCCATCGCCATGCCCCCCGGCAAGATCTTCCCCAACGGGCAATATGATCTCAAGCTGCTGGCGGAGGATAAGGAAGTAGCCGACCTGCCCTTTAAGATTGTGGCGCCCAGCGCCATACCCGGTCCCTTTTTTGCAGGCATATCGACTTTCGGGTACGCCGATTCGGATAATAAGACTGTCGCCTTAATGGCGGAGTTCCCCGCCGATACTCCGCAGGTCAACCTCCTGGTTAAGGCTTACAACGTGCCGGCGGACACAACCCTCGACATTCAGTGGATCATCGCTAAAAGCGATGACCAGTCGATACTTGACACAATCGTAAAAGAAGATAAGCTGCCGGTCAAGGGCTCAGGCGATATCGTCACCGCACTTATCAGCCGGTCCCAGCCTTTCATCAAGGGCGACTACCAGGTCAAGCTGCTGGTAGGGACTCAACTGATAGCCACTGTTCCTTTCAAGATACAGTAACGGAGTGTGAGAAATGAAAAAAGCCGCGGTCATCGTAATAGTATTGCTGATGGTGATGACGGCCCTGACAGGCTGTATGCCGGCCATACAGACCGATCGCGATACCCTTTTTCAAGTATCCACTATCAGTGCGCTGATGCAGGGGGTCTATGACGGAAGCATGACGCTGGGAGAGCTCAAACGCTACGGTGATTTCGGCCTCGGGACTATCAAAGACCTGGATGGTGAGATGCTGGAATTGAACGGCAAATTTTACCAGGCGAGGTTGGACGGGACTATAGCCAGCCTGCCGGATGATACGAAGACACCCTTCGCCGAGGTGACGTTCCTCGATAACGATATGACGGTGTCGCCCGGCCAGGCCATGGATTTAAACGGGTTGGAGGCATATATCGACAGCCAGTTGCCCAGTGTAAACCTGTTTTATGCCATCAAGGTCGAGGGCAAATTCAGCTACATGAAGACAAGGAGCGAGCCGGCCCAGAGCCAGCCTTATCCCACACTGACCGAGGCCATCAAGAACCAGCGGATAACGGAGTCCCATGATATCGAGGGGACCATTATCGGCTTCAGGTGCCCTCCCTACATAGAGGGAATCAACGTGCCCGGATACCATTTCCATTTCATCGACAAGGACTTGAAGACGGGCGGGCATGTGCTTGACTGCCAGACGTCGAATGTCAAGGTGACAATAGATAACACGGCCAATTTCGTCATGGAATTGCCGGGCAACAAAGATTTTTACCAGGCTAACCTGGGACAATCCGACCAGCAAGGGCTGAACCAGGTGGAGAAAGGCAAGTAAATCGCAGTTTGCCGTTTTGACTCGCTATTAAACGTGCAGTAAACTCACTTAGTATGCTAAAAAAGAAGAAAATCAAGCCTTCATGGTTCGATAATCTGAAAATCAGCGCCAAGCAGGCGCTGGGTATGAAGATCATACTTTGCGATTCCTGCCGCTATGATTGGCGAGGTGCCTGCCATCAGCCGGCCCGTCCCAACGCCGTCTGGTGTCCCGACTATCGCAAACGTGGTAGCTAGCCAGCCTATCTAGCCCAATGCCATCGGCGGCGCCTGGACGACCCGCAGCGGAATGTGCGTCATCTCATGTCCTTCTACCAGGGCGTGTATCGAGTATGACCCGTATCGGGGGAATTCCACGTTGTCGAAACGCATGGCAATGCGTCCGGTGCTTTCGGTTCCGGAGGGCGGCCTGGGTATGGTGATCTTGCCTTTCAGCGGTGGAATGACCTCCTTGCCGTCCTCGTCTATCAGGGCAACTTCGAAGTTCTTTTCACCGGCCTCCACTACGTTGGCCCTCATCTGGATGACCAGGAAGAAGGTCGGGTGCCGGGTAGGCACTTTCTGGGCGACGATCGTATCGAAGCCGATGCCGAGCGCATTGATCTTATTGGTGGCCTCGGCATAATCGCAGATAAAAGAGAAATCCACCTGCATTACCCGGTTATTCTACCACGTCCGCAAGCTAAATATTTTGTACCGGCCATTGCGAGGCTGAAATGCGCCGTTTCTTTGACGGCAAATATACCTGATGTTATCATAAGTCCAACGCAGCGGCTCTGACGGGAAGGATATGGATAGCCAGCACGGTTTATATTTCATAATAATTTTCATTTGTCTGCTTTTATCGGCGTTCTTTTCCAGCGCGGAAGTGGCCGTCATCTCCATGAGCAAGATACGCGTCAAACACCTGCTGAGCAACGACGTCAAGTTTGCGGACATCCTGGAAAGCTTCAAACAAAATCCCGGCATTTTTCTTTCGGCCATCCTGCTGGGCAATACGCTGGTCAACATCGCCGCCGCTTCTATGGCTACGATCATCGCTATCAGCCTGTTCAAGGAACAACTGGGTGTAGTGGTTGCGACCATCACCCTGACCCTGATCATATTGATCTTTTGCGAGGTCATACCCAAGACCATAGCAGCGCATAATAACGAAAAACTGGCGCTGGCCTACACCATCCCCGTTCAATTGATAATCTGGATACTCTATCCGTTCGTCTGGGTGCTGAGCAAGATAGGCGCCGGTTTTACACGTATAGTTTCGGGGGATGAGGAAGTCCAGGCCTTCCGTGGACGAAGCCGAGATCCGCACCGCCATAGATGTGGGTGAGGCTGAGGGTGTGTGGAAGGATACTGAGGCCGATATGATACATAAGGCGCTGGAGTTCCCCGACCGGCCTGTGAAAGACGTTATGCAGCCGCGCACTGAGATCTCGTTTATCGAAGAGGGCACCAGACTGGACGAGTTCCTCAAAATATACAGCGACCACCCGCATTCCAGGTTCCCCGTGTTCAAGGAAACGCCCGATAACGTGACGGGCATGCTGACCGTTAAGGATGTCCTGATGGCCATGGCGAAGGATTCCATAGAGATAGCGGACCCGGTCGACGTGCTGGTCAGGCGCGCCTACTTTGTGCCCGAGACCAAGCGCCTGGGTGAGATGCTGGCCGAGATGCGCGACAACAACTTCCACATGGCCATCGTCATAGACGAATTCGGAGGAGTGGCAGGCATCGCTAACCTGGAGCACCTGGCTGCCGAGATCATGGGCAGCATCGGCGACGAGATGGCCGCCAACGAAAAAGAGATAACCCCCATCGATGCCAATACCAACGAGATCGACGGCGGACTCCGGGTAGAAGAGGCAAACGATCAGCTCGACCTGGACCTTCCGGTGGGGGAATACGATACGGTCGCCGGCTTCATCTTGAGTCACCTGGGACGCATACCCAAGCAGGGGGAGCAGTTCAAGTTCCGCGATCTTAAGATGGTGATTACGGAGATGAGAGATATGAAGATCGAGCGGATCACTGTAACCAGGGAAAAGAATGCACCGCCTGCGCCTTAAGTTCAGCCGCGGCGAGCAGCTCAAATACCTTTCGCACCTGGACCTGATGAGATTGTGGGAGCGCGCTCTGCGACGTGCGGGCCTGCCCGCAGCCTATTCCGAAGGATTTAGCCCGCATCCCAGGATATCGCTGGCCTCACCCCTGGCTGTAGGCGTGACCAGCCGCGCCGAATTGATGGATGTCTTCGTGAACGTTACTATATCATTGGAGCTGTTCAGGCAAAAGGTAGCGCCCCAGCTTCCTGAAGGCGTAGAAATCCTAGAAATATCGACCGTGAACGTGCTCTCGCCCTCCCTGCAGTCGCGACTGCGCAAGGCCGAGTATATAGTGGAGCTTGAGACCGACAGGGACGCCGGGCAAATAACTGAAGAGTTGAAAGCGCTTCTGGCCAGGGAAAGTTTGCCCTGGCACCATTCCCGCGATACCGGCGAGCGGTTCTACGACCTGCGCCCGCTGATCGAAGACCTGTGGCTGATCGAGGTCAAAGATAACACTGCCCGCATAGGTATGCTGCTGCGTTGCGATGCCACGGGGACCGGCAGGCCGGAGCAAGTGGCCAGGGCGCTTAACTTTACACAGCCGCCGGTCAGCATCGAACGGACAAAGCTGGTCTTTGCCTGAACTTTCCTAACCCTCTGATTGCGGGCCTTCGTGTTTACCCATATAATTAACCGTTGACGGACTACCGTTTTAAGGAGCAGGCCAATCAGACTCTATCTCATACGGCACGGCGAGACCACCTGGAATAAGCAGAGGATCATCCAGGGTAGTGGAAGCGACACTGAACTTAGCGAGACCGGCAAAATGCAGGTTGCCAGGCTGGCCTTGACGGTGAAGGACGTGCCGTTTACGGCCATATATTCCAGCCCCATGCAGCGCGCGCTGGAGACTGCCGGGGCCATCGCAGCCTATCACCACCTGGAGATCCGTCCCGAGCCCGATCTCAGGGAAATACATGTGGGTGAGATGGAAGGTATGTCCCTTGAAACCTTCGCCAAAGGTTTCCCGCAGTTCCTGGTGGACTGGCAGACCAAGGGCGAGGATATTAACTTTAACGGCGGTGAAAAGCTGGGCGAATTCAGGGACCGGGTATGGTCGGCCGTCGAAAAGATAGTGAAGTCGAACCGGGAGGGCACAGTGGCACTGGTCTCGCACTACTTCGTGACCGCTACCATTGTCTGCACCGCGCTGGGCCTGCCGCTGACCAACCTGGTCAGGATTCGCATTCAACCCAGCAGCCGTACTATCCTGGACTTCGAGGACGGCTGCGCGCCGCGCCTGCTTTTGCTGAGCGATATCTGCCATCTAAGGGAGAAGTGATTTGCCGGTAAGCTCCAGCAGCCTCCCCAAAAGCGTAGGGGGTTTTATACGGCAGAACGGCCTGCTGTCGGGTGGAGAGACGGTGCTGGTGGCAGTATCGGGCGGGCCTGACTCAGTGTGCCTGCTGCACGTTTTAAACAGCCTTAAAGACGAGCTGGGGATACAGCTTCATGTGGCGCACCTGGACCACAGCCTGCGGGGTGCGGAATCCGAGGCCGACTCGCAATATGTGTCCGATCTGGCCGCAAAGCTGAATTTGCCGATTACCGTAGCTAAGAAGGACGTGCGTGCCCAGAGCGTCCAGAGCAAGACCTCTCTGGAGGAGGCTGCGCGCGAGGTGCGGTACAGGTTCCTGGATGAGACTGGCAGGCAAGCCGGCGCTTCGAGGGTCGCGGTCGGCCATACTCATAACGACCAGGTTGAGACCGTGCTCATGCACTACCTGAGGGGCACGGGCGTACAGGGGCTGCGGGGGCTCAGGCCGGCCGTTCCCATACCCTACGGCAGCAAAGAAGATGGTATCTGGGTAATTCGGCCGCTGCTCAACCTTACGCATGAGCAGACCGTCGAATATTGCAAGTCGAACGATTTAAACCCGCGTAGCGATTCGACCAATGAGCAGCCGGGATTCCTGCGCAACCGCATCCGCCTGGAGCTGCTGCCGCTGCTGCGGCAATATAATCCCGATATAGACGATGCTCTCACCCGGCTGGCCGACCTGGCGGGTGAAGACGCCGATTTGCTTGACGCGCAGGCCGCCGCGGCTTATGAACAGACCGCCAGCGCCGATGGCTGCCTGACCTGCCTGGATTCGGGCAAGCTGCGCGGAGCACCGCTGGCCTTGCAGAGGCGGGTTTTTCGTATTGCGCTTGAACAGGCCTACGGGAGCCTCAAGGATGTCGAGGCCCGGCATGTCAACGCGCTGGTCGACCTGCTGTTCGGCGCTACGGGCAAGTGCGTCAGCCTGCCCGGAGGCGTTACGGTCACCAATGAACGCAGCCGCATGGTTATATCCAAGCCCGGAGTACCGGTCTGCCCCTGGCCCGTGCTGGAAAAGGACTATGCGCTGAAAATTCCAGGAGAAACAAAGCTGCCGGGCTGGGATGTTACTGCGGACATCATCGGTGAAAACTATTACCGGGACGATGACATCTTCAGCGCCAGCCTCGACCTGTCTAAGACGGGCAGGGTGCTCACGGTCCGGAAACGTACGCCGGGCGACCGTTTCAGGCCGCTGGGCATGGAGCACACCCGCAAGCTGCAGGACTTTATGGTGGATGCAGCCATACCTCGCTCGTGGCGTGATACCGTTCCACTGGTATGCTCGCCGTCCCAGATCGTATGGGTGGTCGGCTGGCGCATCGATGACCGGGTCAAGGTTACGGGCAGCACCGGCCAGGTGCTGCGCCTGGAATTCCATCGCGCCAAGCAGGATTAATGATGTCAAAAGACCAATCCAAGGCGGGGAAAATTAAGAAGCTCGATGTGAACCTGGAGCTTGACCTGCATGCCATGACGGTGGACGAGGCCATGCCTGTGCTCCAGGATTATCTGAATGACGCCAGCCTGGCAGGCCTGAGGGAAGTGCGCATAGTACACGGAAAGGGTACGGGGACATTGCGGCAGGCCGTTATGCGTGAGCTTAAGAAACACCCGCTGGTCAGGTCATTCCGCATCGGCGGCCGCTTCGAAGGAAGCACGGGGGCAACCGTGGTACAACTTTAAAAGTTCCAAGCTCCAAATTCCAAGAGCAGATACAAAACTACAAACCCCTAAATACTAAAGAAACTCCAAAACTCCAGGTATTTGAGCTTTGCATTTGTTCAGAGTTTATTTTTGTGGGGGAGTACGTTCCAGGTGGGCCCGCCTATTCCGGACGGGCCTGAAGGCCCATCCCTACAAATAAGAGAATGGGAGCACAATTTGTGCTCCCCCTTCGTCTGTACGCTTTTTATGTTCGCTACTGGGTTATCGTGATTTTGGCGAAGCCGGGCAGGTATCCATCTTTATAGGCTGCTATATCGTACTCGCCTGCCGTGCTGAAAGTGTACACGACCTGCCCGTTGGAATCGGTATTGCCCGCCAGGGTACCTTTGCTGTCGCCGGACCTGTTGGACCAGTTCCCCTGATCGCCAGTGCTGTTATCCGCGCACTCTGAGCGGTCTTTCAGTTGCCGGGTACCATTATCCTGCGGAACGTTCTTGTTGTTTCCCCAGGCTCCCGTGCGGTTCTCCTTGCCGCCGGAGAAGTCGTTATGGTTCTTCTGCGAGTCGGAGATGGCCGGGGCCGATTTTTTAACATCCGTAGCTTTCTGGCCCAGGATATATACCGCCACGTCCGACACCGGTGTCGAATTATCGGAAACTGTAATGGTGACCTGTTGCCCGGCGGTAGACGTCGCAGGCGCCGTGACGGTTAATTGCTCTGTGCCGTTACCCGGCTTGGTCTCCTGGCTGGAAGTTGCGACAGCTATCATGGAGTAAGCGGGTGAAAAGTTATCGCTGACAGCTTCGACGAAGTAGCGGCCGGCAATCGAGAAGGCGTAGGCCAACTGCCCGGAGGAATCCGTATTGCCCAGCAGTGTGCCCGATTCCTTAATGCCCGGAATGGAAGGCGAAAAATTATCGCTGCCATTCCCCTTTGATTTATCACCGAATAGTCCCCAGGCATTTCCTTCTTCGGCGCTGTTGCCGGCGAATTTTCGTCCGTAAATGGCGGCCCCGGCAACTGCCTGCCCGTTATCCTTCTCCGTGACCGTAAAGGTCACCGTCTCATTGAGGTCCGCCGATGAAGGCGATGTTAAAGACAATGCTACTTTAGACTCGGATCCAACCGTTAAACGCGAGAATCCCGGCATAAAAGTGTCCTTGGTGGCCACAAGTACAAAACGCCCGGCCCCTGCGAACTGATAATCCACCGTTCCGTTATCGCTTGTAGCGCCGATTAAAGTACCCTTGGACTCGATGAGAGCTGCATATTCGGCGATCAAGTCAGTGTAATTTTCACTGGCCGGCTTGATGACCAGGTCATCGGCCTTTATGCTGTAAACCGAAGCGCTGGATACCTTATCCTGGTTGCGTTTTTCAAGGACTTCGATGCTGATGGATTGGCCTATTTCAACCCTGTTCGGCGCCTTGATTATCAGGGCTGACGGGAAAGATATGAAAGGCTGTGGATTCCCTGGAGTCTGCCGTGGCCGGCGCAACAACCGAACCGACGGCGGCCAGCGCCAGGATAAACGTTAGCATAACTGAGAATAAGCGATTCAATTGATACCTCCTTTTCAGGGTGCTCCAAATGACCTTAATAAGCCTCTTAAATCCATTTGGCGCCCCCTTATGCGTCCACGTCATTAGTAACGATGCAGACTAAAAAATGGTTTAGTCCGTGCACCGGTCGATGCTTGACAGGATATCTGTCAACTGCGATAGTATATAGAAACGTCTATATGAAAATTATTTTGTAAAGAGGTACGGGCGGTAACCGATGGTAAGCCAACAGGATGGCTCTGAACTGGTCAATAGATATAAGATACTGGCGTGCACCGGCGAGCTCGTCTTCACAGGAATGTTCGAGTATGGATTCGAACAACGCCTGATTGATGCCCTGAACGAGGGCGTAAAGACCGGCGCTTCAACCAAAATCGTAGATTTCCTGCCGTTGGAAGACGCAGTAATGACGTCCGAAAGGGGTGGTGATCAAAAGGTCAGCCAGGTATATATAGCCAAGAGCAACATCATCTTCGTGGCGCAGAGCCCGAGCATAGCCAGGGAAAAACCGCTGAGCACATATCCGTTCAGGCAGAAAACACCTGTGGGAGTAACCATTTATGCTGCACAGATATATGTTGCCCAGGTGTATGCCGCCCCTTATATATTGAAGGGGGATCTATACATCGACACCTGGGGCCAGGTTGCCGATGCCATTGAAAGCTCGGACAACTTCATTCCCCTGACGCAGGTGGAAATAGAGCCCGCGCTGCCGGGCGGGGCCTCGAAATTCGACTTCATAGCTATAAACAAACAGCGCATTATCAGTATCAGCGAAAATCCAGGTAAGTAGAAGCTCAACGATAGCCTCAAAAAGCAGTAGGTGAACATGAGGAAATTTATTGTTTCCGACCTGCACATAGGCCATCCGCAGGCACAATACGATGTTATGGATGAGGCCGTCAAGTATATTCTGGAGAATGCGCAGGATGGAGACGGTATCTGGGGACTGGGGGATTGGTTCCACCTTAATGAGATGGGGCTGGACCTCTGTATGAAACAGCCGATAACCGCGAAATTGCGCGATCTTGCGATAAGGGTGCCTGCCAGGCTCATCCCGGGTAACCATGATAATCAACTGGCGAAGTTCTATGACAACCCCGATGCGGTAAACCCAATCAGCCCCATTGAAATAATCCGGCCCTTCTGGCGTGACGGGTTCTACTATTGCCATGGCCACGAGTACGACCCGGCTGTTAAATATATAGGGTCGTGGCTGCCCTCGTACTGGGACAGGTTTACTCACAGGAGAACTCCCGGAGACTTGAAGGCCGACAGATTGACCACGCAGTTCCTGATGGCGGTCGGCCTGGTGCATTCCATTGCGCTTCTGGAACTTCCTGGACAGGCTGAAAAGGAAAACCAGGAATGCCGGGGAATAGTATTAGGGCATACGCATCTTCCAGTTGTACTGCAAGCGCCCGAGCTGCCTTTTCTGATCAATGACGGCGATATGCGGCATAGCTCCAGCTTTGCCATTCTGGATGATGGCGGGTTCCATCTGATGAACTGGGATCGCAAGCTTAAAAAATGGCAGGAGTCCACCGGCCTGAAACCCTAGCATCGGGCGCCCGCTAGACAGTGACGGTATATATGAGATATGCTTTTTAATCCAGTATTATTCGCACTGCCTATAGCTTGCCTAACCATATATAGCTACTGAATTTGGAGAACGATATGACTGACACCTATGCAGTATCCTGGAGCGGCGGCAAAGATAGCTGCTTTGCACTTTACGAGGCGCAGCGTAGCGGGTTAAACATATCCCACCTGGTTAACTTCGTTAACACTGAGCCCGACAGAATCCATCTGCACGGCAAGGACAGCGGCCCTATCAGGCTCCAGGGCGAGGCCCTGGACATCCCGCTGGTCCAGGTTGAGACCACATGGAAGGGCTATGAGCAGGACTTCAAAGCGGCCATATCGAAGCTGAAACCTCTGGGTGTGAAGGGTGTGGTCTTCGGCGATATCTACCTTCAGGAGCACCTGGACTGGGTTAACAGGGTTTGCGGCGAGATAGGCGTGGAGGCGGTTGAGCCGCTGTGGGAAAGGGATACGGAGGAGCTTTTCTCCTCCTTCTTGGACGCCGGATTCGAAGCCACCATAGTCGGCGCCCGATCATCTCTGATTGACAGGGAATGGATGGGCCAAAAGCTCGGCAGGCCGTTTGCGACCTACATGAAACAAAAGGATATCGACTTCTGCGGTGAAAAAGGCGAATATCACACGCTGGTCACGAACGGCCCGCTTTTTCGCAGCAGGGTTGTTTGGCAGGAAAGCAATATCGTAGCCCGGGACGGCTACTGGCTTCTGGATATTTTAAAGTACCATCTTGAGTAGCCCCGGCTCGCAATTTTCAGAACGTCTATCTGGAATTGTGTGGTAAAAATCCTTTAAAAGTTGGAAATAAATGATGAAAACGATAGATAAATTCTCTCCTCTCTTCAACGCCCGTTCCGTGGCCCTGGCGGGCGCCTCTAACGATGAGCGAAAGTGGGGCTTCGTGACCTTGAAGCACCTGATAGATGGTGGCTTCAGCGGCCACATCTATCCGGTTAATCCGGGAGTTGACGAGATACTCGGCCTTAAAGCATATACAAGCATTGCTGATCTGCCGGAGACGCCGGATATGGCTGTGGTTGTTGTTCCCCCGCCCGCCGTTCCGGAGGTTATTAAACAGTGCGTTGAAAAGGGGATAAAAGCAGGAATCGTCATCACGGCCGGCTTCGCCGAACTGGGCGTCGAGGGCGCCCGCATGCAGCGGCAGATAGCTGAAACCGCCCGAAGCGGCGGGATGGTCTTCGTGGGGCCGAACTGCAACGGCGTCATGAGCCCCTGGAACAAACAATACGTCCAGTTCCCCTCATTTTTCGTACCGCCCGGCCCTATAGCCGTGGTTGCCCAAAGCGGCAATGTGATGGATTCACTGGGACGCCAGATTATTATGGCGGGACAGGGATGCAGCGTGTGCATAGCCAGCGGTAATGAGGCCAGCCTGCATATCGAAGACTATCTGGAATACCTGGCGGAGGACCCGCATACCAGGGTCATTCTATCTTATATCGAGGGCTTCAAGGATGGCTGCCGCTTTTTCGAGGTGGCCAGTGAAGTCAGTAAAAAGAAACCCATTATTATGGTCAAGGCGGGCCGGACGCAGGCGGGGGCCAGGGCCGCAGCCTCGCATACAGCCTCGATAGCAGGCTCTGACGCCATTTTCGATGCTGTATGCAAACAGTCGGGTGTCATCAGGGCCGAAAGCCTGGACGAATTACTTAATATCGGCCTTGGATTTCTGCGTCAGCCGCTGCCTAAAGGCCGGGGATTGGGCATAGTTACGGCCGGAGGAGGATGGGGCGTTATGGCCGCCGACGCCTGCGCCGCGCTCGACTTCGATGTGGTCAAATTCCCGGACAATACGATCAAGGAGCTGGATAAATTGCTGCCTGCCTGGTGGAATAGAGGCAACCCGGTCGACCTGGTGGCCGGGGTGGCCGGCGACAATATTCTCAAAGCTATTGAACTCGTCATGCAGGTCCCTTCGGTGGATGCTATGATGTTTTTAAGTATCATGCCTGCCTTGAAGGTGAGAGGGTTCGATGCGCCCAGGGAACCGGCGGCCAGACAGAAATGGGGCGAAGAAATAATGGAAGCGGTGATTGAAGTCTTTGGAAGGCTGAACGGGATCGCCGATAAGTATAATAAGCCGCTGGTAGTGGCCAGTGAGCATATGTGGGCCACAGCCGTCGAGGCGGCTGTCATAAACTCGGAGCTGGGCAAGCATAATGCAGTCTGTTACCACATGCCGCACGAGGCGGCTACAGTGCTGGACGCAATGGTCAAATATCAACAGTATTTAAGGGGCGCCGGCGTAACATGAAAGGCAGGTAACTTTGGGGACTATTGAAGGTAAAAACCCGGTAGTCGAAGCGCTGAAGGCGGGTCGGCCGATCAGCAAGATATTGCTGGACAAGGATATCAGGGGACACGGGGCCGCGGAGCAGATAACAGGCCTGTCCAAAAGCCAGGGCATTGAAGTCGAGTATGTGGACAGGCAGACCCTGGACAAGCAAAGCTCAACCGGCATGCACCAGGGAGTCATAGCGCTGGCGGCCGCTAAAAAATATATAGATCTGCGCGACCTTCTGGCCATTAGCGAAGCTAAAAAAGAGCCTGCCCTCTATCTGGTCCTGGACGGCATAGAAGACCCGCACAACCTTGGAGCAATTTTACGGACGGCTGATGCTACCGGGATACATGGCGTAGTTATACGGGAACGAAGGGCGGTCGGCATAACGCCTGCCGTAGCCAGGGCGTCGGCCGGCGCCGTAGAATACGTGCCCGTTGCTATAGTGGCTAATATCGCTCAAACTGTGGAAACGTTGAAGAAAACCGGCGTCTGGACTGTGGGGATCGATATGGCCGGCGAAACAAATTTCAGTAATATAGATTTTAAGTTGCCGACGGCCATCGTGATCGGTGGCGAGGGCAAGGGGCTATCTGACCTGGTCCGAAGGCGTTGCGATTTCATCGCTTCCATACCTATGAAAGGACAAATCTCATCGCTTAACGCTTCCGTCGCGGCTGCGGTTGTCATGTACGAGGCGCTCAGGCAGAGGACCACCTGACAACAGGTTGGTTGTCCAGACCCGCTCTTAATGCCGTTTTATCAGGCGTTCTTCTTCTTGGCCATAATGATATAGATGGCATAGATGACGGTCAGATATCCGAGTACCCGGATTACCAATATCAATGCGGAAAGGGTAGCACTCAGACCGAGAAGGCTCAGTAAATGTGTTACTGCGAACAGTCCGAATGCGATGCCGATGTAAAGCACCGAGCGCGACTTGCCGCGGATGTATTCCCAGATACCCATGATAAGTATGATGGTTGAGAGAACAAGGTTTGAAATGGTTACCATATCCATTTGATCAACCTCCAACATGAATTCGAACGAGAGAGTCCCGCTGCTGACATCACCACCAGGCTAATATCCATCATACCATTATTTGCCCTGAACCGTAACTATGAAGCAGGGTAATGAAACCAAAGGAAAAGGCGCGGGCCGATATCCTAATTAGGATCGGTACCCGCGCCTGCTGCCAAGAGGTGCCCGCTATTTGTTGGACTGCAAAGCCTGGTTGAAAGCATCAACCAGTGTCTGCTTGTCTATATTCAGGGTCTGTGCCATATTCTGCAATAGGGTATCGGTAAAATTATCGCTAGTATTCCAATTCAGGACCATGTGTCCCGTGAAATTATCGCTGATATTATCTGAAGGTGAACCACCCTCCGGAGGGGGAAATCCTTGGGCTGTAATATTATCAGTCATATTGTCCGAAGGTGGAACGCCCTCCGTAAGACGGGGTCCGTGCATAGTGAAATTGTCCGTAGCATTATCTGAAAAAGAATTGTTTTGCTGCAAAGCCTGGTTAAAAGCATCGACCAGCGTCTGCTTATCGATATCCAGGATCTGGGCCACATTCTGCAACAACGTGCTGGTAAAATTATCGCTGATATTGTCGGATGGTGGAACACCGCCCTGGGCGCCAGGTCCATGGCCTGTAACGTTATCTGATGGGGGTTGTCCATTTAAGAGGGGCGCAGGACCGGTTTGATTATCTGACGCAGGATTGCCCGCGCCAGGACCATTCCCAGGCTGACCATTGCCTGGTCCGCCACCCTGTCCTGAAACACTTCCGCCGGTACTATTATTGCCTCTGCCGTCGTCTGCTGAGACTACAATTGTCGCTGGTATGGTTAGAATAGCAATGATAAGCAAGCTGAATAATAAGATGGGTATACGTCGACTCATTCATGTCTCCTTGCATATTTCGTTTGTTCACCCGTCTCGACTTAATTCAGCGCAATAATAGACTATCATTGTTAGTTAATTATTAAAACAGGGGTTGTGATTACCGAATTTAGGCAGAACGTTGGAAGACGCCGGCAATAATGGGGAATTTTTAATTAGTTCAATATTGGCAAACCGGGTACACCTGAATATTATTTATGCCGAGCGGTGAACGTGAAAGCAGCACATCCCTTCCAGATGCTCCCGGTCTAAGCATGGATATGCCGACTCACTTCCGATGCACATGAGTGATAAGCAATAAGTCTACAGTATTTTTAAGAGCTCAAGGTCGAATGTCAGGTCCTGGCCGGCCAGAGGATGATTGGCATCGATGGTTACCGATGTATTGTCCGTTATCTTGGTAATAGTCACGACTACTGTTGAGCCGTCTTTCTGAGTCGACTGCAATTGCATGCCAACCTGAGGGGTTAAATTGCCCGGGAGTTGTGACATGGGCACTTCCATTACGAGGTCGGTGCGGCGTTCACCGTAAGCCTCCGCTGCAGGAATGGTTACGGTCTTCTTTTCACCCACACGCATGCCTGTAACGGCTTTGTCGAAGCCGGCAATTATCTGTCCCGATCCCAGCTTAAACTCCAGAGGGTCCTTGCCGACAGAGGAATCAAAAACGGTGCCGTCTGATAGTTTACCTGTGTACTGCACCTGGACGGTATCACCTGTTTTGGCCTGCGGTCCCATGTTCAAGGCGTTACATCCTGCCAGGAGCGCGGCACCCAACAGCACAAGAATTGTTAAGAAAAAGTGGCTTCGTTTCACCACGTACCTCCATATTCAATTTATCGTTATCCAATTCATTAATTATAGATTCGCACCCATCATAGCACATTTGTAATGCAAGCCGTAAATGTTAAGCCTTCTTGCCATCCGGCATATATACGGCCGTGCAGATTCTATACGCATATAGAGCTTCCCCGATTTTTTTCTTGTCCAGCGGTACCTTGCGGATGCAGGTAAGTTTATCCAAGATGAAGCTGAAATCCTGGAAAGAAGCCTGGAACTTACCCTGGGCCATGAACTTGCGAATATCTTCGAGGTTGGCAAACTGGTGGAATTTCCTGTGGGTTTTTTTCTCAATACGCCTGTCTAGCAGCTTCAATATCCAGGTTTTTTCCAGTGTTCTAAAAGGATAAAAATCACTGCTTATCCAGACTCCCCTGGCTGCGAAACGGTCAAAAAGCGGGCGATATTATCGCGCAGCCTGACTTTTTCCTCGGCGGTCAGGTACTGGCCCAGGCCTTCGTGTATAATGACGATGTTGCCTTTGGCCCCGTTTAAGAATTTTCTTCCCAACTCCTCCCAGGCGTGGCGATCAAGCGCATTTAGAGCGTAGAAATTATGGTTAGGGCTTTGCGCCAGATTCCTCTCTGTTAGAATTTTCTCAATGACCTTCTGCTTGGTAGCCAGCATATCCGGGAGGTCGGTCTCTATGAATGTGGAAGCCTTCGACATCCTTTCAAGTCCCCTGGCGGACAGGCCCGAAGCTATCTCTATAACCGTATAGCTGTCACCAAGTTTGTTCAGAGCCTCGTTGAGCGCTATATACCGGGCTTCCAGGTAGGCAAGCCGGCCCATAGTGCGGGGGGCGAATTTTACCAGCCTGGTAACAAAGGAAGGGGTCTTCCTGAAGAAACGGGGTTTATTCATTTGCCGTACAGAGCAATATATCTCGCCCGCATACGGCATATCTGTGTACCTGGCGCGCATGGACGCCACCATTACGGCCGTGGGGCTTATCTTCTCATAATCTTCAGGCATGACGGATTACATTATAGCAATTAGATTCCGGACGCGGTAAAATCAATCGAATAGTTTCCCCGGTTGAGCAGGTAGTGCGAAGTGCACATGGATACTCTCCGTTAGTGGGGCAATATGTCAATCTTATTTAACAGCTCTAGAAGTGTGATAACCTCTTCATCGTTCAATGAATCAAATGCGTGATTTACCGTTGCAAAATAGAGCTTCTTGAAGTCGGCGAATTTATTTTTTGCCATTCTGGTTAATTTTATGCGTAGCAGCCTCCTATCCTCCGGATCTTCCTCACGCGTGACTAAATTTTTTTCCACCAGGGCATCAACGAACTGGCTGACGGCTCCCGAGGTAACATTGAGCATTTCCGCCAGTTCTTTAACAGAGACCCCTCCTCGTCTTCGGGCGAGATAGAAAACAATACGTACTTGTTGTCCCGCTATTTTAGCTTCACCGATTGGAAATTGGTTAGCAGTAAGCATCCCCCTAACTATTGAACCCATTTTCTCAGTTACCGATGTTAAAAGTTCCTCTCTCTCTGCTTTCATTATCATAAGTTTATACATTTAAGTTACTTATATATTAGCACAAATACGAGGCTGACCTGTATTGCCGCCTTTGACAGGTATATTTAAATAATGTAAGATACTAATATATTAAGTAACTAAGTTAATGTGTCGGCTGTACATGCAAGGACAAGGAAAGCGAGTTATGGTAGGAGGCCTCATATGATATCTTTCAGTCTTTCAGAAGAGCAGCAAATGACCGTAAATACGGTCAAGCAGTTCGCCACTGATATCATGCGAAAAAAATACCGGGAGTGTGATGAAACAGGCGAGATTTTCGCTGAAATTATTGATAATGCCTGGGAACTCGGCCTGGTGACAGGCTGTGTGCCGGAACGGATGGGAGGAGCAGGCTGGGACCGCTCTATATTGACCGGGACCCTGATGGCTGAGGAGTTGGCCTGGGGAGATCTGGCGATGGCGATGCATATTCTGGCTCCTTCGCTGGCGATTGTGCCGCTCGTGGAGATGGGCACCGAGGAACAGAAGGAGAAATACTTGCCCCAGCTATGCAACGGTAAATTCGCAGCAGCTACCGCAGCCTTCATCGAGCCGCGATATAACTTCGACCCGAATAAACTATACACGTCCGCCAAACGTGATGAAGGATATATACTATCGGGTGATAAATGCTATGTGCCGCTGGCCAAAGATGCTCCCTTCATGCTTGTTTATGCTTCGGAAGGCAAACAGAACGGGTGTTTCATTGTAGAAAAAGGCGCCAACGGCCTCGAGATCGGTGAACGCGAGAAGAACATGGGCATTAAGGCGCTGGCAACCTATGAAGTGGCACTGAATGACTGTAAGGTTCCTCCGGATAGCCGCTTAGGAGGGGAAAAGGGCAGTGATCCCAGGCGCTTGATCAACCTCTCCCGTGTAGCGCTGGCTGCGATGGCGGTTGGAGTGGGTCGCGCCGCCTTTGAATTTTCTCGCGATTATGCTAGAGAGCGCTATGCCTTCGGAGAGCCGATTGGCTCGCGGCAGGCAGTTGCGTTTATGGTAGCCGACATGGCCATCGAAGTGGATGCTGCCCGGCTACTCACCTGGGAAGCGGCGTGGAAGCTTGATAAAAGGGAGGATGCAACCAGGGAATCCTGCCTTGCCAAGATGTACGCCGATAACATGGCGATGCTGGTGACCGACTACGCGGTACAGGTCATGGGTGGACACGGATATGTCAGGGACAATCCTGTCGAGCTTTGGTTCAGGAACGGGCGCGGTTTCGCGACCTTCACCGGCATGGCCATAATATAAACGGGAAGGATTATATAGATGATAGATTTTGAATTGTCACCAACAGAGAAAGCCATAGCTGAACGATCGCACGAGATCGCTCAAAACCTGTTCCGGCCGATCAGCCGATTTTATGATGATCATGAACATGAGGAACCCCTGGACCTTATAGATACCATGTGGGATCTCCGCCTCAAAGGATCACTGACGGCGGTCGGTATCGGTGCTGCATTGATGGTTGAGGAACTATGCTGGGGTGACGCAGGCCTGTACTCGGCCAGTCCAGCTCCAGGTCTGGGAGGGGCCGCCGTGCGCGCGGCGGGAACTCCTGAGCAGAGGCAGCGGTTTCTTGCCCGTTTTACCGAGGGCAAGCCCAAATGGGCAGCTATGGCCATGACCGAGCCAGGCTGCGGCTCCGATACAGCGGCTATCCAGACTACAGCCGCACGTGATGGTGATTTTTGGGTGATTAACGGAGAAAAAATATTTGTTACCATGGGACACAGGGCTCTGGACCTATCCGATGGCTTTGTAGTTGTGTGGGCCACCATAGATAAATCCGCTGGACGAGCCGGAATGAAGTCGTTTGTAGTCGAAGCGGGAACTCCGGGAATGAAAGTAGAAAAACTGGAGAAAAAGCTTGGTATAAAGGCAAGCGATACCGCCACAGTGGTCTTTGATAACTGCCGTATCCCATTGAACAATATTCTGGGAAAGGCCGAGATCAGGACCAAAACTGAAGGCTTCAAAGGAGCCATGGCCACTTTTGATGCTACTCGGCCGGTCGTCGCCGCACAGGCTCTGGGTGTGACCAGGGCGGCATTGGATATGCTCAAAGAAGAACTTGATAAAGAGGGGGTTGAAATTCATTATGACCTCCCGCGCTGCAGACAGACCGCCGTTGAGCACGATTTTATGGAAATGGAGGCCAATTGGAGAGCCGCTCAGCTATTGATGTTGAGAGCTATGTGGCAATTACAGAGCGGGACTTCTAATGCGCTGGAAGCATCAATGGCTAAGGCCAAAGCCGGGCGTGCAGCCACACTGATCACCCAGCGCGCAGTGGAACTCATGGGTCCGCTGGGCTATTCCTGTAAGCTGCTCCTGGAGAAATTCATGAGAGATGCCAAGATCAACGATATTTTCGAGGGCACCGGACAGATCAATACACTGGTAGTTGCCAGGCGTGTACTTGGATTTTCCAGAGGCCAATTAAAGTAGGAATGCCAGCTCAATCATGGGCGTTATGCACGAAGACAGAGTAAATATATTCACTCTCTTTTTATTATAGCTGCAACACCCTGACCCATACCACAGCACATCGTTGCCAGGCCGTAGGTGCCCCCCTTTAGTTTCAGGATTCTGGCCAGCGTTCCTACCAGCCTGACGCCTGATGCGCCCAGAGGGTGTCCGATTGCTATGGCTCCTCCCTTCACATTAACTTTCTCCGGGTCAATACCAAGTTGGTCAATGGCATACAACGGGACTATGCTGAATGCCTCATTGATTTCCCAAAAATCTATATCATCCAATTTGAGACCGGCGTAATCCAGCGCAAGGCGGGAAGCGGGCACAGGGCCTATCCCCATTATTGACGGATCGACGCCCTCCATGCCGAATGTTACGAAACTGGCCATCGGCTTGAGGTTCAGCTTGCTGGCTTTATCCCGGGACATAACCAGCATAGCGGTAGCACCTGCATTTCTGGGCGAAGAGTTGCCCGCCGTTACCTGACCGTCCGGCGTATAAGCGGGCTTCAGTTGTGACAGGGCTTCCAGGGTCGTATCCGGCCTGATAGATATGTCATTTTCAATGACCCGCCTGGAACCATCGGCCAGCGTAACCTCTACGGGCACTATTTCTCCCTTAAAATAGCCTTCTTTTTGCGACCGGGCGGAAAGTTGGTGTGATCTCAGCGCAAATTTATCCATATCTTCACGGGTCATTTTAGTCTGTCTGAACAATTTCTCCGCTGTCAGACCCATGTTGCCGGCGGTCCGCATATCGAGATAAGCGTATTCGGCAGTCCCGAATTTTTTCGATGCCGTCCTCACCGGCTCGCGGTTCATGTTCTCAATCCCCAGAACCAGAATGCTCTCGGCAAAGCCACATCCTATCGTCATGACGGCTGTCCTCAGGGCAGTTAATGAAGAGCCGCATGCCGAGTCGATTTGATGGCTTGCTACACTCAAAGGCAATTTAGCCAGGAATACCGGCCATCTGCCTCCTCCGGTAGCGGTTTCTCCTGAAGGCCTGGCAGTACCCGTGAGACACTCGTCTATCTCCTCAGGATTTATTTTTATCCGTTTAATTATCTCGTTGACCAGGCTGCCTGCCACCTCGTCCATCCTGATAGCATTGAACACATCTTTGTCTGGCTCCTGTGGTCGCGACCGTGAGAATGGTGAGCGAACATAATCTATGATTACAACTTCCTTTGGCAGTTTCATCCGAACCTTCCTTAATGATTAATTACGCCTGGCAACAGCAGACGTTCTTATTGCCGGTGCATGGAGAAATCAGCTATATTTACCTCTGGTTAAATCGCCTTCCCAGCATGGCCGAAGCGATGTTGATTCGCTGCATTTGCACTGTACCCCCGGCGAGAGGCCAGCCGCGGCTATCGCGCAACAACCGCTCCACCGGGTATTCTGTGGAATAGCCGTTGCCTCCGAAAACCTGCAGTGCCATATCAGTGACCTCTTTAGCAATTTCATTGGCGAAGCATTTGGCCACCGATGCCTCGAACACAGAGGGCAGGCCGATGCCGGCATTGACTACGGCACGATAGATTAATAGTCTGGCCGCCTCGACTTTCATGGCCATGTCGGCTAGTAAGAATTGGATGGCCTGGAATTCACAGATTGGTTTGCCGAAGGCTACGCGCTCCTGAGCGTATTTTTTAGCCAGCTCCAATGCACCCCAGGCAATGCCCAGGGACTGAGTTGCATTCCCGCAGCGTTCGACATCGAAAGCCTGCATCAGTTTAGCGAAACCACCTTCGGGGATAATCAAGTTGTCCCTGGGGACCAGACAATCTTCAAAGATCAAGTCGCAGCTATTCATGCCGCGAAGGCCCATGAATTGTTCCTGTTTGCCGAAAGTAAAGCCCGGGCTGCCTTTTTCCGCAATAATCCCTCCGATTCCTCTGTGTCCCTTCTGCTCACTCAGCCGGACGTAAACCAGATACCAGTCCGAATGGCCCCCTCCCGAAATAAATCTCTTGCGCCCATTTATTACATAATGGTCCCCTTTAAGTACGGCCCGGGTCGTCAGGTCTGTAAGCGCCGATCCGGCATCCGGTTCGGTCATACCCACCGACATGAACTTCTCTCCTCTGCAGCAGGGAGGGATGAAACGCTGTTTTTGTTCCTCTGTGCCGAACTTCTCCACTACCCTAACAGGTCCGAGGCTGCTTTCCATTACCGGGCCGGATGCTCTGGTGCTGATGCGCGCCAGCTCTTCCATCGCCAGGATCGCATAAATTGCCGGTAAACCACCGCCCCCATATTTCTCCGGCAGTGTGATTCCCAGTAGGCCCAGGTGCCTGTATTCTGCAAGTAGCTCGCGGCCAATGGAAATACCCGTTTTTTCCCAATCGTTTACCAAAGGAGCAATGCGTTGCTCCGCAAAATCGTGTACGGTTTGTTTGAAAATCTTTTGGTCATCAGTTAGCTGAAAATCCATATTCCGTCTCCTTTAGCGACATTTCGCAACTAAATTTTTAGTCCGGCTATTAGCTGGTCTTTCATTACCTTTCCACCCGGATTCGTCGGCAGTTCCGGTAAGAGGAAAAGTCTCTGCGGTATCTTGTAAGATGCCAACTGACCCCTGCAGAATTCCTGTATCTCTTCCAGGGTAATGTCTTGTCGGCCCGGCCTGGGGATGATTGCGCAGGCGACTATGCTGCCCATCACCGGATCGGGAAGGCCGAAAACAGCCACATCCAGAATCTTGGGATGCATATGCAATACATTCTCGACCTCAACCGGGTAGACATTCTCCCCGCCTCGGTTAATCATTTCCCGGCAGCGCCCCACCAGGTATATGAACCCATCATCATCCTGGTAGGCCATGTCGCCGGTGTAAAACCACCCCTCCCGATACACTTTGGCGGTTTCTTCGGGAGCTTTATAGTATCCTCTCGTGACGGTAGCGCCCCGCACCTTTAATTCACCAATAACGTTATTTCCCAATTCTTTTCTGCTGGTTGGATCGACGATTTTTATCTCGGTGCAAAAGGTGGGCTTCCCTACCGATGTCGGACGAGTTTCCATATAATTGTCGGGAAGAGAACTGATGGAGGGAGCCTCGGTCATACCGTATCCATTCCTTAAGCGTGCGGATGGAAAAACCCGCCGCAGCTCTTTCAATAGATCAGGCGCCATAGGCGCTGCACCAAAACCAAGCCTCCTGATGTACTTCACTTTAGTTCCACCCATAAGTGTTTTGTGCAGAAGCAGCCAATACATCGTCGGCGTTCCCGTAAACCCATAAATATCTCCCCGGTTTATCATTTCGGCAATCTCACCGGGATTAAAAGATGAGACCAGAATACTGCCCAGGCCGAGAAATACGGCTGCCACCATTTGTTCCAAGGCCATGATGTGAAAAAGCGGAGCAGCTATGAGCAAGTTCTTTCCTCCGGTTGTATCCTCTGAAGCAAGCCCCAGGTCCCTACCCTGAACGGCGGCCTGAGCAATGCCGTAGGCAATGCTGGCTCCCGATCTGATAGCGCAGGTAATAATGTTACGATGGGAGATCATGACTCCCTTAGGAATGCCGGTTGTTCCGGATGTAAAAAGAATAAAAGCTGTATCATCTTCAGAAATCTCATCGGCCTCAGACGGTCGTTTCTGTGAGGCAGGGTAAGTCAGCAGGTTGCCCTCGAAGATAATATGACGGAAACTGAGCTCAGTGGCGGGGATCTCTGCTATTTTCTCTGATAAAACCAGCGAAGAAAGCAATATTTTGAGGTCGGAAAATTGCAGTTGCCGCTTCATTTCAGGAACTGCCAAACGGGTATTGAAAATCACAGCTACGGCTCCCAGCTTCTGCACAGCCCAAAATGCAAGTATAAAATGGATGGAATTTTCCATTAAAATTCCTACATGGTCGCCCTTGGCGATTCCAGCCTTCTCATTTAAATATTCGGCCAGACCGGCTGCCATGCCCGCCGCCTGTTTGAACGTAAGCTTTTGATGGTCTTCGACCAGATATATTTCATCGGCGTGCATCTCGGCACTTCTATAAAACATCTGCCAGGCATTTGTGAACCGCTTGCTGAAAGACTTGACAGGATAACCATGCACCTGGACTGTTTCTATCGAAAAATCTTCAATCAACATATTCATGCACTTCCTTTACGAATTAGTTGCCTTTCTAGCACAATATTGGAGCTAAATGTTATATATACTAAATAATATACTAACTAAAGCATATGCCGAATAATTGAATATGTCAAAGGGCTATGGCTGAAGGCTTACGGCTGTAAGATTTTCTTGAGTCAGAGCTTTGGAAGTATACCAGGCATCCGCTGGCAGACGTCGGTGGATTGTCTAGTCGAATATTTTGCCCGGATTAAGAATGTTGTTGGGGTCGAGGGCGGACTTGATTTTTTTCAACGTTTTAAGCAGGGCTTTATCGCCGGTCGAATTAAAGAATGCTTTTTTATCGATGCCGATGCCATGCTCGCCGCTGACTGCGCCTCCGTAATGGCCACATAGCTCATACACGTCTTTCATCAGGCTGACAAGCTTTCTCTTCCAGGCGGCATACGGCATATCTTTATAAATTGGGTGGAGGTGCACGTTTCCATCTCCGGCATGGCCATAGACGACTACAGGTATACCGTATTTAGCCTCCAGCTTTTTAATATCGGCCACGAAGCGTGCGATCTCGCTTCTGGGCACTACGGCGTCCAGTATCTGCATGGGAGCAAATTTCTTAATGGCGTGGTAAAAGCCTTCCCTGGCCTCCAGCAGCCTCTTCAGGGCAAGCTTGCCGGGAGGCACCAGCGCGTCGGCCGCTCCATGCTTTTTAACCACCGTTTCGACGTCGTAAAAATACTGTGCCAGTTCTTCCTGGCTGTCGGCCTCTGCCAGCACCAGCAGAAAGGCCGCATAGCCATGGTAGGGCAACTTCTTGCCGGTATAGCCCTCGGCAATCTGCAGGATGCTTTCTTCCATGAACTCCAGGCCGACGGGAACGCTGCCCAGCATCAATATATCGGGCACGGAGTCAATGGCCTGCTGCAGATTTTGGAAGGGGATAAAAAGCGCTTCGCGCAAGGCCGGCTTGATTTGCAGCTTGAGGGTTACCTCGGTGATAACGGCCAACGTGCCTTCGGACCCCACCAGTAATTGCGTCAGGTCGTATCCGGAGGAGCATTTAACAAACCTGCCGCCGGTGCGGATTATCTCGCCGTTGGCCAGCACTGCTTCCAGGCCCAACACATGGTGGCGCGTAACGCCGTATTTAACGGCATTCATGCCTCCGGCATTGGTGGCGATGCTTCCCCCCACTGTGGCGGTCATCTCGCCCAGCGCCACCGGATAGCTTAACCCGGCTGCTTCAAGGCTGTCTCTCAGCTTCCCGAGTTGCAGTCCCGGCTGTACCACCGCCACGAAATTGCTGCGGTCGATCTCCAGTAAGCGGTCCATGTTCTCCAGTGATAGAACTATTCCGCCGTAAAGCGGTACACAGCCTCCGCTTAAGCCCGTCCCTCCTCCGCGTGTGGTTATGGTAATACGATGGTCGTTGGCATATTTGAGCAGCTTGGAAATAGTCCTGGCATTATGCGGTTTAATGACGAGTTCGGGCAACCTGGGTTCGAGCAGCGGCGTCTCATCGCGGCCATAGTCAAGGAGCTCTTCCCGCCCGGATATGATGTTTTTGCGGCCTGCCAGGGCAGCCAGGGCGGCAAGGTCTTTAGATGTGATTTTGTGGTAGCGGCGCAGTCCCCTGCCCTCAGGGGACACTGCTCTGCTCCTCGAGGGTGAAGCCCTTCTCACGGAAAAGCCTGATGCAGGCGGCCCCGACCGCCGCATCGTATAATATACCGCCATTGTTCGAGATTTCTTCAAGGGCGGCGTCAATGCCCCGGCTGGGCCGGTAAGGGCGGTGGGAGCCCATGGCTTCCACTACGTCCGCCACCATTAATATTTTAGCTTCCAGTATGATCTCGTTTTCTTTCAAATGCCGGGGGTAGCCCGATCCGTCCAGGCGCTCGTGGTGCTGGTACGCCGATTCAGCTACCGGCCAGGGGAAATCAATGGACTTTAAAATATCATAGCTTCCTGCAGCGTGTGTTTGTATGATCTGCCGTTCGATAGCGGTCAATTTGCCGGGCTTGCTCAGGATCTCCATCGGGACATAGACTTTGCCGATATCATGGATTTTGGCGGTGAACTCGATGCCCTGCGCCAGCTCTTCGGGCAAGCCCATCTCTTCGGCAATGGCCCTGGCCAGCCTGGCAACCCTTTCCTGGTGCCCGGAGGTATAGGGATCTTTCAACTCTACGACCTTGGCCATGGCATCGATGACCCCCAGTACCGTCCTCTCAAGCATGGCCAGGCTTTTCTCGGCCCTCTCCTCTGCAGCCTTGCGGTCGGTTATCTCCCTGCCCTCGCACAAAATAGCCGTCGCTGCTCCGGCGGCATCTCTCACCATTGAAAAGTTAACCTCCGACCAGAAGGTTGAGCCATCGCGCTGGTAAAATTCTATCTCGGCAGTCCTCGTTCGTTCTGGATCGGCCTGGCCCGACTTCTCCAGTGCTATCTCTTCCCTGTAGATATGCAGCGCCTTTTGCAGGGAATCGGGCGTCACCTGCCGATCGAAAGGCATGGTCATCCTTTCCTCCGGCGTGAATCCGCGGAGAGCCCGGCTGCGGGGATTGACCCATACTACATTGAGGTCCATGTCCATCAGCCAGATCATGTTTTTGATGTTGTTGGCCACATCAAGAATAAATTCATTTTTTTTCATATAGCTTTTCTCTTCCCGGACAGGTATTTTATATACGGAGAGGTCAAACAAGGTCGCTGTTTGCTGCCTGGACCCAGGCACAGCGCTGATGTAGACCATGACATCCTTAAGATTACCTTCCCTGTCGGTCAATTTGAATTGATAGGCGTCCGGCACAGAGCCGGGGTCCAGCCGCCTCATGAGATAATATCGCTTAAGCCGGGGCCGGTCGTCCGGGGCCACAAACTCAATCCAGCTTTTCTTACCTTCTATCTCTGACCGGGAGAAGCCGGAAAGCTTTTCAAAAGCACTATTTACAGCGGCTACGGTGGTGTCTTCATTGATCAGGATAAAGGCCGTGGATGTATTTTCCAGGGCGGTGGCAATGGCCGGCGCAGCCGGCAGGTCCGGCGGGATCGTCGCCGCTTTCTCTTTGACAGAGGGCTCGTCTGCGGTAAGGGGCTTCTCAGCAGCGGGTATAGGGACTTCCGCTTCAGCGGCCTTTTCACCCGTCCCGGCGCTCACACTCAAAACTATGCACAGGGGAGCTCCCTTATCGTTATTGATCCATGAAACATCAATTATTACCGGTATGGCCACACCGTCTTTTTTTACCAGTGAGCATTCGATTTTACCCGGTGAACCATTCCTGAGTATATCCATTATTTGCGTCTGTAACTTCTCTTTTCCCTGGCCTGCCGTCAGGCTGCTGAAAATTTTCCCGAGTAAATCTTCGCTTCTATCATATCCGAGCAGTGCGACGAACCTGTGCGATACATGGGTTAGATGACAGTCGAGGTCTGCTACCGCGACCGGCGCGAGTGCAAGGTCTACCAGCGACCGGTAAAGCTTTTCTTCTTCTTTAAGCCCCGCCTCAACTCTTTTTTGTTCCGTAATATCATGGAAGTTCACGATGAAATAGGTCGGGCCATCCTCGCTGTCTCCTATGAGAGAGATGTTTGCGGCCACCCATACCAGTCGGCCGTCCCTGCTCTGAAGCCGCATCTGGAACGGTTTGTCCGGCTTCTCCAGTGAAAGGAAGAGGGCCATTATATCGCCACAGGCCTCACGGTCCTCAGGGCACACTATCTCGTCAAAGCGGCTCTCCAGTATGTCTTTTTCCTCGTAGCCGACCAGATCGCAGAATGATTTGTTGACCTTAAGGAAGATACCGTCGGTGCCGATGATGGTGAGCCCGGTCGCCAGGTCTTCAAAAGCCGATTGAAAACGCCTTTCCGCCTCACGCCAGGCCTTTTCAACCGAATGGTGCTCGCTGATATCCAGCCAGTGCCCCAGCGTCAACCAGTTGCTGCCGTATTTGAAATAAGTGATCTTCTCCGAGATCCATTTTTTCTTCCCATCGCGGGTGGTTATCTTAAACTCGTGACCGGTATCGCTATCCTCTTCCCAGAGAAAGGCGACGTTCTGCTTGGGCATTTGCCTGTAGCGCGGGTTAATGAGCCTCTGGTAATCCTTGCCCGACAGCTCGTCCTGGCTGTAGCCGGTTATGCGGCGGAACTCGATATTGGTATAGATGAACTTGCCGTCGCGGGTTATGTAGATACCCGCAGGCGAGTTCCTGAACAGCGCGGTACACAGCTCGGCCGCTGCTTCAGGCAAAATTTTCAGGACGTCAGTCCTATCAGAGATTACATCCATAAATTTGCTCTCGGTCGTCACTACCGGACCTCCGCGTTCACCGGGCTAGCATGGATAGAGACATAACCCGTTTTCCACCGGCACTATTTTACCCTTATTAGTGACATCAGTAAAAACCACGTATACTGGCACGGCAGCGGAAATGTTATAATAGCAATAACCTGTTTAGGTAGGGAAAGATTTGGGAATGAGCATGAAAAAGGTTACATTTGCTGCGGTAATTGTTCTGGCCCTGATTGTTCTCCTGGCTCCTGCCTGTAAGATGGCCTCTGCGGGATTGCCAGCGCAGATTCCCATCGGCTGCTTGATGCCATCGTCTACCACTCCTACCTGGGGCCCTAACCTGATCAAGGCTGCCCAACTGGCGGTGGACGAAGTAAATGCTAATGGAGGGATCGGCGGCAAATCCCTGGTCCTGGTGGTCGAGGATGAGGGGCCTACGCCCGCTTCGGCCCTCTATGCGGCTCACAAGCTGATCGAACAGGACAAGGTGCAGGTCATCATCGGCGGCACGACCAGCGACAGCGTGATGAACATCGGCTCGTATCTGGCAAGCAAAGGGGTGGTGCTGGTCAGTCCTTCGGCGACATCAGACACTATTGCCAGGCAGAGCTGGTCCAATTGGGTCTACCTGGTATCGCCCGAGGATTCTCTGCAGGGCGGCGTGGTTGCCAAGTTGATCAAGGATGCAGGCTGCAAGAAAGTTGTAACTATAGTGCAGGATACGGTCTATGGAAGGGGCATTGCGGATATGGCCGAGCAATTTCTCAAGGGCCGCGCCGATATCGTCGCTTCCATCAAGTATGATCCTGCCAAGCTGAGCTACTTCTCTGAGCTTAACGCACTCCAGGATAAGAAGCCTGATTGCGTATTACAGGCCGGTTATTACAGCGATAGTGCGGTTATATATGAACAGGCCCTTCAACTGGGCCTGGATAGCATTCCCTGGGTGACTTCAGACGGCGTCTATGATATGCCCCTGGATAAGTCCCTGAAGGCGGCCAAATTTATGGAAAAGGCGGTCACCGGCACCGTGCCCGTTCCCGACCTGCAGTCCGACGTTTACTAAGAGCTTTGCAGCAACCTATAACCAGGACTTTCGGCTTTTCCCCGACCATTTTCTGCGATACCAGCTATGATGGTGTAAAGCTGATTGCTGCGGCTATAAAAAAGGCCAATTCCTATAACGGGGCGGACATCAGGGATGCCCTGGCTATTGTAGGGAAAGACTTCCACGGCGCCAGCGGCGCCATAACGTTTGACCAGTCAGGCGAACGCGTAGCCGGCAACTACGGCATCTGGAAAGTGAAAATGGTCGGCACTCAATATGAGTTTGTGATGACCGGGCAATCGGTCAGCTTCTTGAAACCGTAGATAATCTGCTATAACAGGCGTTTTCCTTCGATCAAAGGATTGCTTCAGTCGATTGGGATCTCCTTCGCAATGACGGGGATCAGTGCGGCAGCCCGTCCGCCGAATAATACGGATAGTCCTGCGTGATTACGAATTTGTCCCATCTGCTGATGTGGCCGTAGAGCAGATGGCATTTCTGGCAGAGTATCACGCAATTGCTGAGCGAATTATCGCCTCCCAGTTCAACCGGCTTTTTAAAGTGGGGAAATCCGCTGTCCACCTCTACCCTCTGGCCGCAGTGGGCGCATCCCCCCTTTTGACGGATATAAGCCTTGTCTTTGATATCCTGCGTAAATTCCTTGGGGCTCATAAATTGAAATCCTATTTATTAAAGTTATTTTAAAGTTTAGTCTAATTTAAGCATAACGTGCAATTGATTTCAATAGGATGACCCCAGTTCCTCTTCTATCCTCTTGATTACCTGCGGCACCGCGCCTTCGATTTCAGGTGTCAGTTTCAGCCCGTGCGAGGTATCGGCCGGCTCGACGCCGATGATGACTATGGCCGGCGCCTTGATGCCCAGTTTCTGCATTAGCTTAAGGCTATCCAGTACTCCCAGGCCGTGAAGCGATGCCGGCGCATCATCCGCAATATTGGATTCCTGAATTTCCAGGCGATAGATTGAGCCGGGGCTTCCCCCGCCGCGCAAAGCATCCACGATGATGAGCTTCTCAATATTTTCATCCAGCAGAGTGAGCAGGTCGGGCGCGGTCCCGCCGTCAATAAGCTCAATGCCCGTATATTTATGGCTGGCCTGCATCTCGGCGATAATACGGATGCCCAGGCCGTCATCCCGGCAGAGGGGATTGCCGATGCCCAGCACTGCAATTCTCGCTTTATTCGACATAGCTCAGCAGATGCGCGGCAGTATCTCTCCCGTGGGCATATCCACTATGCGCGAAGAGCCGATCCTGGTCTTCATCACCACCCGGCCTTTGCGCCCGCCAGTGACTTCCCCAATGACGGCTGCCTGCCCGGCATACTTGTTTTTGCGCATGGCCGACAGCACTTTTTCTGCATCCGCCGGCGCAACTGCCGCTACCAGCTTGCCCTCATTAGCGATATATAAAGGGTCGAGCCCCAGCAGCTCGCAGGCGCCCCTGACGCCGTCATGCACGGGTATTTTATCTTCCTCGATGGTTATGCCTACGCCGGACTGCCGGGCGAACTCGTTGAGCGTGGAAGCCAGGCCGCCCCTGGTAGGGTCGCGCAGGCTGTGGATATTTTTGCTGACCGCCAGCATCTCTTCAACGAGCTTGTTGAGCGGAGCGCAGTCGCTGACCACGGGCAATTGAAATTGCAGCCCCTCGCGCTGGCTCATTACCGCCATGCCGTGCTCGCCGATGCCGCCGCTCAGGATGATCTTATCGCCTTCCCTGGCATTGGAGCCCGAGATATCCAGTCCTTCCGCTATAGTCCCGATGCCGGCGGTATTAATGAAAAGGCGGTCGGCCTTGCCGCGGTTGACGACCTTGGTATCGCCGGTAACTATCTGTACGCCGGCCTCTTCAGCCGTTTCCCTGACGGACTCGATTATTTTGCGCAGCTCTTCGATCTCCAGCCCCTCTTCGATAATGAGGGCCAGGCTGATATACAGAGGTTGTGCGCCGCTCATAGATAGGTCGTTAACCGTGCCGCATATAGCCAGCCTGCCTATATTTCCGCCCGGGAAAAATATGGGGTTGACCACGTAGCTGTCAGTGGTAAAGGCCAGCTTACCGGACAGCTCGAGGACGGCCGAGTCGTCCATGCGGGACAGGATGGGGTTATTGATGGGCGGCGCAAGTATTTTTTCAATCAGGTCGTGGCTCAGCTTGCTGCCGCTGCCGTGGGCCAGAAGAATCCTGTCATTCATCGAAATCTCCATACTGGTAGTAGGCGGCGCAGGTGCCTTCGGACGATACCATGCACGGCCCGACGGGGTTTTCCGGCACGCAAAGCTTGCGGAAGAGCTTGCAGTCGGTCGGCCTGACGATGCCGCGCAGCACTTCACCGCAACGGCAGCCCGGGGCCTCCTTGACGGGCGGAAGCTCCACCTCGAACTCCTGATCCGCATCGAACCTGGCATATTTTTCTTTGAGCTTAAAGCCGCTGTTAGGGATATCGCCGATTCCACGCCAGCTTGCGCCTGCGATATCGAAGACGCTGTGCATCAATTCCAGCGCTTTCAGGTTGCCCTCGGGCTTGACGCCGCGTGTATAGGCGATCTCAACCACAGGGTTATTGTCCTCGATCTGGACGACCAGCATCTCAATGGCCTGGAGTATATCCACGGGCTCGAAGCCCGCTACTACGCAGGCGATCCCGTAGTCACGCGCATAGGATTCGTAGTCCCTGGTGCCGATAACTGCGCTCACGTGGCCGGGACATATGATACCGTTTAAATTGACCTCGCCCAGGTCCAATATGGCCTTCATGGCAGGCGGTGTCATTTTGAGCTGGCAGAGGACGAAGAAGTTTTTCAGATTTTCTTTCTCGGCCTGCAGGACGGCGGCGGCAATGGTAGGCGCCGTAGTTTCGAAGCCGATTCCGATGAAGATCACCGACTGCTGAGGATTGTCCCTGGCTATTTGCAGGGCATCCTGAGTCGAGTAGACGATACGGATATCGCCGCCCTCGGCTCTGGCTTTCTGCAGGCTTGAGTAGCTGCCGGGGACCTTGAGCATATCGCCGAAGGTCGTTATGGTGACATCCGGCAACGAGGATAGGGCTATGGACTTATCGATATCCCCGTTGGCTGTGACGCAGACCGGGCAGCCCGGGCCGGAAAGCATCTCGATGTTGGATGGCAGGAGCTGCCGGATGCCGTTACGCATGATGGCGACCGTATGTCCGCCGCAGAACTCCATGAGCCTGGCGGGCCTGGTGGATATGGCGGCTATCTTTTGCGCCAGCTTTTGTGCGAGGCCGACGTCCCGGAACTCATCGATGAACCTCATGCGACATTAACTCTACTTGTAACCAACTCTGTCCGCAAAGCGGCCAGCTATTGATGCCACGAGGCCAGGCCGGCATCGGTACAGTTGCTATATGTGACGCGGGTCTGATTGCTGCCGTCGGCATTCATAATGTAGATCTCGCCGTTATCATTAGTGCAATCACGCTTGGAATAGAACACTATTTTGCTGCCGTCCGGCGACCAGGCCGGATACTTATTGTCTACATAGCCGGTAGTAATCGGTGTGCGTCCGCTGCCGTCGGCATTCATAGTATAGATTTCGAAATGTCCGGGCTGGCTGCTCTGAAAGAGAATTTTGGTCCCGTCCGGCGACCATGCCGGGTAGTCCTCTGTAAAAAGAGTCGAGCTGAGCTTCATCTGGTTGGAGCCGTCAGCATTCATGACATAGAGCTTGGGATTGCCGTCACGGTCGCTCTGAAAGGCGATCTTCTTGCCATCGGGCGACCAGCAGGGCGCCGCATCGTCGGTGGTGTTGTTGGTGAGACGTATCTGGTTGCTGCCGTCGGCATTCATTACATAGATCTGCTCGGTGCTATCGCGGTCCGATGTGAAGGCGATTTTTGTGCCGTCCGGCGACCATGCCGGAAGCGAATCGCTGGCATTGTCAGTGGTCAACTGCACCTGGTTGCTGCCGTCGGCATTGATGACATAGATCTGCTCGTGACCGGTCATGTCGGAGTAGAAGGCGATTTTCGTGCCGTCGGGTGACCATTTGGGGAACCATTCGCCCCCCTTGGTGTTGGGGGTCAGCTTGAGCCAGTTCCCGCCATTAGCAGTCGAGGTGTAGAGTTGCGGCCCACCCACATCGTTGGTGCCTGAGGTGAACACCAGTTTTCCGGTATAGTTAAGGGGTCCGGTTGGTTCTGTCGAAACCTGGGGCCTGACGGGGATCACCCTGATGGCCGGAAGATTCGGCGAAGTGGGGGGCGTCGTTACCGATTGAGTGTTTTCAGACACCGCTGGAGATTTAGCCGGTTGCGAAGCGCAGCCCAGCCCCAATGCAATTAAAGCTATTGATACCAAGCAAGTAAGAATGCTATATCGCCTGAACATAACCGGCCTCCTTGGCTGCTCAAATATTCGAAAATTCATGTGTCGGCTCTACGTCTTGGCCGGGTAATCTATCGCCGGTCCGCCTCTTCGCCGGCCTTGACCATGCGTTCCAAAAGGTCGAGTGTTTCCTGAGCTTCTTCCTCGTTCAGAACGTTAATGGCATAGCCGGTGTGCAACAGCACGTAGTCGCCCACCCTGGCTTCGGGCGTAAGCGTGATGCTAACCTTGCGGCCTACTCCGCCTATATCGACTTCCGCCTCTTCGCCGTCGATGGATGTAATCCTAACCGGGACTGCCAAACACATATGATTAGTATACTCAAAAAATATAGTACGAACAAGAATTGAGGCAGGATGTGGCTGAGGGGGATTTGCCACCATCCCCAAAAGCTGCGATAATAATTAATTGATTGACTGGCAAATCAATATAAGTAAGGAGAAAATTACATGCCCGGAGCCTTATCAAATATTCGTATCCTGGACTTCAGCCGCATGTATGCCGGCCCGTTTTGTTCGATGATTTTGCGTGAGCTGGGGGCGGAGGTTATCAAAGTCGAGTTCCGGGAGGCCGGAGATGCCTGCCGGACCATCCCGCCCATCACGGAAGGCGGAGAAGGATATACCTTTTCCATGCTCAACCGCGGCAAGAAAAGTATAACGCTGGAGCTGAAAACCCCTGAAGGCCAGCAGATAGTGCGTGACCTGATCGCCAAAAGCGATATTTTACTGGAGAACTTCACCCCTGGCGTTATGGACAGACTGGGGCTGGGGTGGGAAGATGCCAAAAAGATAAATCCCAAGCTGATATATGCTTCTCTGTCGGGGTTCGGGCAGACCGGGCCTAACGCCCACAGGCCGGCCTTCGACATGGTGGCGCAGGCCATGGGCGGCCTGATGAGCGTGACAGGTTTTTCTGAAAATCCGCCCACCAAGTGCGGACCGCCGATCGCCGACCTGGGCGGCGGCGCCTATACCGTTATCGGGATACTGGCGGCGCTGCAATACAGGAATAATAGCGGCGTCGGCCAGCATATCGATATCTCGTTGCAGGACTATATCTGGGCCATGACCTCTGTTGAATCGCTGGCGGCCTACGGCCTCACAGGCACTGCGCCGGGCAGGATCGGCAATATGCATCCGGGCATCGTGCCCTGGAACGTTTACCGGGCCAAGGACGGCTATGTCGTCCTGACTATCCTGACCATCGGGCACTGGCAAAAGTTCGGCCGGATTATAGGCAGGCCGGACCTGGTGCAAGACCCGGACGAGTGCCGCATGGTTGTGCGCCTGGGCAGGCGCGCCGAGCTGGATGCCATTGTGGCTAACTGGGTTAAGGACTACACTGTTGCTGAGCTGGTAAATATGATGGATGAAGCCGGACTGCCATGCGCTCAGGTATTTGATGTTGCCCAGGTTATGAACGATCCCCACATGCAGAGCCGCCAGATGACGGTAGAGGTCGAGCAAATGATATCCGGCCCGCTGAAGATGCCGGGTACCGTTTTCAAAATGTCGGAGACGCCGGGGGACCCGTTAAACCCGGCTCCCTTCCTGGGCGAGCACAACAGCGAGGTCTATACCGATCTGCTAGGCTACAGCGAAGAGAAGCTGGCCGACCTGATGGACCGGGAGATAGTCTAGCGCGCCTAATAGCTTATTCGCTCCGTCCTATCGGCTTCAGCATGCTTAGCTGAATGTTGCCGCTCCGCTCCGCATATAGGCGTAAAATTTGCCCGCGCGACCAAAATCCCTTGCCCCTGCTCCGGTAAACGGACATAATATCCCGCGTTAGTAACGGGGAACCAGGGGGACTATTATGTCTGGATCTTTGTCAGGGATTAGAATACTGGACTTCACCCGCATGCTGGCGGGGCCTTTCTGCACTGACTTGCTGGCGCAGCTTGGCGCAGAGGTGATCAAGGTTGAGTTCCGCGAGAGCGGCGATGCCGTAAGGACCATCCCTCCCATCACCGAAGGGGGCGAAGGCTACACCTTCATGGTGGTCAACCGCGGCAAGAAGAGCATCACGCTCGATATGCGTTCCAAAGAAGGGCTTGCCATCGCTATGGAGCTGGCGGCCAAGTGCAGCATACTGGTTGAGAACTTCGCTCCCGGTGTGATGAAAAGGCTGGGCCTGGACTACGACGCTATCTGCAAGGTAAACCCTCAGATCATCTATGCTTCGATGTCCGGCTTCGGTCAGACGGGGCCGAACGCCAACCGCCTGGCCTTCGACATGGTGGCGCAGGCCATGGGCGGGCTGATGAGCGTAACCGGCTTTCCTGATTCGCCGCCCACCAAATGCGGCCCCTCGTTCGCCGATATGGGCGGCGGCCTCTATACGGCCGTTGCCATACTGGCCGCGCTTCATCACCGCGAGAAAACGGGCGAAGGGCAGTTTGTCGATATCTCCATGCAAGACTGCGTGTGGGCCATGAGCGCCGTGGAAGCGGCCGGCTCCTATTTCATCGACGGCCGCGTGCCCGGCCGGATAGGCAACGAGTACCAGAATATCGTGCCCTGGAACGCCTACAAAGCCAGAGACGGCTTTGTGATAATTTGCATCGTAACGGTCGGGCACTGGCAAAAATTCGCCGAGCTGATGGGCAGGCTGGACCTGGCCAGCGAGATGGAAATGCTGCCGCTGGTCTACCGGGTGCAACATCGGGAGATGATCAATAAGGCCGTTAACGAATGGGTCAAAGACAAGACCGTGGCCGAGGTCCTTAAACTTATGGACGCCGCCGAGCTTCCGGCCGCGCCGGTCCTCGATTTAAAACAGGTGGCCGAAGACCCGCAGATGCAACACCGGCAGATGGTGGTGGACGTGGAGCAGGTCCTCTCCGGATCTGTAAAGATGCCGGGAACGGTCTTTAAAATGTCCAAAACTCCGGGCAACCCGTATAATCCCTGCCCTTTCCTGGGCGAGAATAACAGCGAGGTCTATACCGGACTGCTGGGCTACAGCGAGGAGAAGCTGGCCGACCTCATGGACAGGGAAATCGTTTAAGTATTTTCAGGTTCCATGTCATAACACGCCATTGCGAGTAGCGGAGTCCCGATGCAATCGGGGCTGGCAATGAGCGCAATTTACTTACTTCTATTTAATCAATATTACCCGCTATCACCGCCTGTCCCAGTGATACCCCGCCATCATTGGTCGGCACCTGTTTATGTATGAGCACGTTGAAACCTGCAGCTTTGAGCTCATCCAGGGTTTTAATCAGCAGCAGACGGTTCTGGTAGCAGCCTCCGCTCAGGGCCACCGTATTAAGCCCGGACCGCTCTTTAAGAGTGAGGCAGACGTCGCATGTCATGGCCGCCACTGTATTATGGAAGCGCATGCTCACCACCTGCGGCGGGCAGCCCTTAAGCAGGTCGTCCAATACAGCCGCCACCAAGTCGTGAAGAAGTACTATGGTATAGCTCTCGTCGCCCGTAGTGGAGAATGGGTATGTCCCCTTTTCATGTTCCGCCTCGTAGGCCTTCATCTCCATTTCGATGGCCGCCTGGGCCTCATAATCGATCGCCGGGCGTATGCCCGCCATGGCCGACACTGCGTCGAAAAGCCTTCCCATGCTGGAGGTCAAAGGCGAGTTTAGGCCCGACTCAACCTGTTTGCATACCAGATCCAGCTCGGTAGGCTCGAAGCTTTTCAGGAATCCCAGCCTGCCATCCAGCGCCCCTGTCCCGAGCAGTGCCAGGATATAGCCGGCGGCTATGCGCACCGGCCTTTTGATGGCCAGCGAGCCTCCCGGCAGCGGCAGGTATTCAAGCTGGCCGGCACGTTTGAAGCCCTTAGAGTCGGCGATGAGGAACTCGCCGCCCCAGATTTGGCCGTCGGTGCCGTAGCCGGTGCCGTCGAAGGCCACGCCGATGACCGGCCCTCGGCCGACGTTATCCGCCAGTACAGAGGCGATATGGGCGTGGTGGTGCTGCACCGGCACGCCTTTGAGCCCGCCCTTTTCGATCTGCTCCAGTGCGTATTTGGTGGGCAGGTACTCGGGGTGCATGTCATAAGCTATGATCTCGGGTTCGATGCGGAAGAGCCGTTTATACAGCTCGATGGTCCTCTCATAGTGCTCCATCGTCTCCATGTTTTCCATGTCGCCGATGTGCTGGCTGACGAAGGCGTGGTTGTCCCGGGTCAGGCAGAAGGTGTTCTTCTCCTCGGCGCCGCAGGCCAGTATCTGCGGAGACTTGAATTGGCAGGTGAATGGGGTAAGGGGCGTAGCCGCGGGCGCGGCGGAGTAGCTGCGGCGTCTCATTCACCACCATGGTCACGCTGTCGTCGTAGCTGGAATAGATATCCCGGTTGTGCATGAGGAAATAGTCGGCGATGTTGCCCAGCCTGCGCAGCGCCTCGTTGTTGTGCCTGGCGATGGGCTCCTCGCTGAGGTTGCCGCTGGTCATGACCAGCGGCAGGCCGGCTCCCTCATGAGCAGGTGGTGCAGCGGGGTGTAGGGCAGCATCACGCCCAGGTATTTCAGGCCGGGCGCCACCTCGTGCAGATGGATCGATCCCTCCTTCCATTTCAGCAGGACGATGGGGCTCTGCGGGGACTGCAGCAGCTTTTCCTCGGCCGGCGTGACCGTGCAGTGTCTGCCGGACCTCTTCGATAGCGGTCAGCATGACGGCGAAGGGCTTGGAGGGCCGTTCTTGCGCCGGCGCAGCAGTCTTCACGGAATCGGCGTTTTGGGCGTCGCAGGCCAGCAGGAAGCCCCCCAGCCCCTTGATGGCCATGATCTTGCCTTCCCTCAGCAGGGATGGCCGTTTTCGGGATGATGTCATCGCAATTGACCGTGCTTGCCCTTGTTGTCCATCAGCTCAAGCTGCGGGCCGCAGACCGGGCAGGCGTTGGGCTGGGCGTGGAAGCGGCGGTCCAGCGGGTCTTCGTATTCCCGCTGGCAGTCGGGGCACATCTTGAAGACGCGCATGGTGGTCAGCGGCCGGTCGTAGGGGATGTCCTTGATGATGGTGAAGCGCGGGCCGCAGTTGGTGCAGTTGGTGAAGGGATAGCGGTAGCGGCGGTTGCCCTGGGTGAAAATTTCCTCCAGGCAGGGGCCGCAGGTGGCGATATCCGGCGAGACGAGCTGGTATTTGCCCGGCTGGGCTACGCTGTGGCGGATTTCAAAGCCCTGGTAGCCGGCGGGCTCATCGAAGCTGACTGATATGCTCTCGATATGCGCCAGCGGCGGGGCCTTTTCCTCCAGGTCGGAGATGAAAAGGTCGAGGTCTTCCTCTCGCCCTCGACCTCGATCTTGACGTCCTCCGAAGTGTTGCAGACCCAGCCGTTGAGCTTGTGTTGTTTGGCCAGCCCGTATACGAAGGGCCGGAAGCCGACGCCCTGGACGACGCCGCGGGCGCTGATGCGGGCAAGCTGCTTTTGTAGTGTTTTAGCCATAGATGCAACCGAATTGTACTTCAAGCTGTAGGTAGGGGCAAGGCTTGTAACCACGTCATTGCGAAGCACCGATTGGATCGGGGCTGAAGCAATCCTTTGTACGAAAGCTTGAGGCAAGACTCAACGCCGTGGGATTGCCACGGGCCTGCCGGGCCTGTAGTGGGCGGGTTTTTAAACCCGCCCGCTTTTTCGGACGCACCTGAAGGTACGTCCCTACGACTGCACTACTATTTGAACTTCACTTCCAGCATATGGGTGGAGCAGGAGACGCAGGGATCGTAAGCCCTGACCAGCATCTCCGTGGTAAGCTGGATCTTGTACTGAGGCTGGTCGATTATCTCGGGCAGCAGCTTCTCAAAGTCTTATGATGAACTGCCGGTTATCGATTAGCTTTTGCCCTGGTCCAGCAATGCGAGGATGCTATCTACGAGCGCTATATGCTCTTTTTCCTGATCGGCTATTGCCTCAAATTTGGCCTTGAGTGATGCATCGGTTGCCATGTTTGCGCTTTCAGTGTGAAGCTTGAGCGCCATTTTTTCCTTGTCCATTTGCAGCAGGAAGATTTTTTTCAGGTCCATTTCTTGCGGGGCAGGTTCAAAATCCCATTGTGGTACTCCTCCCAGCATAGTGATGGCTTCAGCCACTGTATCGGCATGTTTGATCGATACAACGCCCAACGTATTGACCATCTTCTTGATCTCGGGGTCGTGGATGGCGCTGTTTATCAGGGGATAGTGTATTATCATAGAGTATTCGAGCTTCAAAGAGTCATTAAGGGTATCGAGCAGCCTGCTCTTATTCTCCATAAGCCTGCACCTCCGCGTGTAGTAACTAGATTATACAGTCACCTGAGAAGATTACAAAGGTTAAAATTTAAAAGGGCGGGCCACAGGCACGCCCTTCTTATTTTTCGCTGTAGGGGGCAAACCCGCCCGCTTTTTCGGACGTACCTTCAGGTGCGTCCCTACAGATGCTCTACGACTTGAACTTGGCGTCCAGAATATGGGTTGAGCAGGAGACGTATGGGTTCATAAGCCCTGGCCACGCATAGCGGTTACTATCTTATCAATTTATTGGAGACAGAATCAGCCGCAGTTTTATTCAATTATCAGTGCACACTGCAGATTGCCATTATCATAAGCTACCTTAACTTTAACCTGTTTGCCTTCGGAAAGCAGTCTCTCAGCCTCACTGCGCAGCCTTTCAAAGTCGGGAGATTGCAATAAAGCCAGCAATGCCTCGTAGCGCTGCTGTAGCTCGCTATCGCTGGACTGCCTACTGAGAAGTCCGAACAGACAGGTATTCAGCTCTTTCTCGGCCAGGCATTTCAGACACTTACCCGGTACCTCGTTGGCAGTGTACTTGGGTTCAAGGTCAAAATTATCCATTTCGTTCACCGTCACATTATTAATTTTGGTGTTTTAGGCTATACGGGATGGCCACCTGTGTTACAGAATTACATGCGGAGCTATAAAAACGGACAACCATATCAAAGTTGTCTGAATTTTACTTCGAGTAAATCCCTAATTATGCGGTTCATGGCTTCTACTCTTTCGGTCTGCGGCGTTCCGTTTGTTGCTTATTTATTGGTACAACAATGGGCTTTGAAGCTTCATATACAGTGACGACATGCTTGAATCCGCAAAAACTCCTGCTTATTTGAGATAGATCAGCCGGGGTTAGTGGTCTGACCGGGCACGGCCTCAGAGGAGTGTTGATCTGGATCTCATCCGGTGCAAGCGTTTTAACTAATTCAGCCAGTTGGGCGACTTTACCCCGGTTTATCTCAATGAACATTGTCTGGATAGCCAGCTTACCGTCGAATATAGAACGAAATGATTTAATGCCTTCAATTAACCGGTGAATTGACAGGCTGAATACAGGCCTGTTTACAAGATGCAGAAGGTCATCGTCAGGAGCATCCAGCTTGGCAACCACTATATCTGCGCTGGCCAATTCCTCACGTACGCCCCGTACATGTAGAAGGGATGAGTTAGTTAATACAGCGATTGGGATTCTCAACGATTGCCTGGCCATTTCAATGGCCTCCCCAATGTTGTTGGCGAGCGTCGGCTCGCCGACGCCGGAGAAGGTTGCACAATCCGCATCCACCGCTGGTAATCGCTTAAGTTCCCGCTCTAAACTCTTGAGCGAAATAAATTCTTTTCGGTCGGCTTGCCTGTTTACAGTGCCTCCTAATTGACAATAGACGCAATCGAAGGAGCAGGTTTTAGAGCGTGTCGATATCATATCTATACCGAGGGACTTTCCCAAACGCCAGGATGGAACGGGGCCGTAAATAATGGACATGCTATCCTCTTCCGGGCGGCCGGGGCAACTTATCAGCTACGATTACAAGGAACCCCGCATCCTCATGAAAGTCGGTCAAAGGGGCCTCAATTCTGGTCAAATGCCCCGGTTTTGAAACAGGGTTGATATGGTGGAATCGATGGAAAACCCGGCATCCTGGAGCAAGTCCTTTATCTGCAGGTATGTGTAGAAATTAGCATGCTTATAGAATGGATGTCCGTCCCGCTTTTTTGCTGGTAGAGGATTCCCCAGGCGCTTTCACTCGATACAGCCCCAAGCACCAGCCTGCCGCCGGGCTTAAGGGCGTGGTGAATTTCCTGTAGCGCAATACCAGGTTTATCGATGAAACATAATGTCATGATGAGAAAAACGCTGCCGAAGCTTTCCGCGGGCATGATATGGTCTTCCGCCTTACCGCATAGCGTTATAATGCCGCGGCCTCTGGCTATCTCCAGTAGCCTGCCTGACGGATCCAAACCGGTGCTGATGCCCAGTGCCTGTGCGAAGCGACCGCTGCCCACTCCGATTTCCAGCCACGGCTTCGGCAGCACAGGCAAAATCTCTTGGAATGCCTTGACTTCGGTGGCGAAAATGAGTTTGCCATCCTTTTCATCAAACCATCTGTCATAATCAGCAGCCCGTGTATTGAAAGGAGAATCTACGTGCGTCATTATTGTAAATTACCCACCTGCCATTGTTTATCTGTATCGATAATTAATCTACGGACGTGTGGCTAGTGATCGCAAGTGTTATCACCGATTACGAGTTTGCCGTTGAGATAATCGGTTACCACTTTCTCGGGGTCGGCCGGCTGTGCCCCCAGCAGGACATTGATACCGTTTTGCTGGAAGAGCGAGATGGCACTGGGACCCATGCCGCCGGCTATAACCACCTCAACTCCCTGCCTGGCCAGCCATGGGGGCAAAAAGCCCGGCTGGTGCCCGGGGGACGGGATGATCTCTTTGCCAAGGATGATCTTGTTTTTTTCGTCGGCGTCTATCAGGGCAAACTGTTCGCAGTGTCCAAAGTGGGATGACAGCATCCCTCCGCTGACAGGTATTGCATATTTCATTTAGGACTCCTTAATTTTATTTCTGGATGTTGGCGGTTCTATCTTTTTATCTGTGACATTGTCCCCCTGATGAACAGGGAGGCGTATCACAGCGCTCGGTGCGACCGCAGCAAGTCTGGCCGCCACCGGGTTTGCCGGCGGTCCTGATCAGACCGGGCGCTGAAATCAATTTATTTACTGCGTTGCTGCCGCAGGATGGGCATTTTAGCCGGCTCTCGGCAGACATTCCTTGCATTTGCTCGAATTGGTGCCCGCAATCGGCGCAGGCATAGTCATAAATTGGCATAATATTCTCCTTTCTATTAATTTGCGGACAGAATGCGATCTGACTTTCAGCCAGGCCTGTTTGATCTCACGGCCTGCCGGGCTGTCCGCTGCGTATTCCACCAGCGGGATGCCGTGCGCCACTGCGCTGTTGACCGAGGTATCAAAAGGTATTTTTGCGATTACGGCTATCCCTCTGCCGGTGCAATATCCCTCGATCTGCCGGGACTTCTCCTCATTAATATCGTATTTATTAATACAGACGATGGCCGGCACTTTGAAGTGGCGGCAAACTTCTATTATACGTTCCAGATCATGCACTCCCGATACCGTCGGCTCGGTAACCAGCAAGCGCCAGGTCGGCGCCGGAAAGCGAAGATATTACCGGGCAGCCTATCCCTGGAGGGCCGTCTGTGACTATGGTGTCACAGCCCTGTTCCTCCGCGATTTTCCTGGCCTGCTGTCTTACCAGTGCCACCAGTTTGCCCGAGTTCTCCTGCGCAATGCCCAGGCGGGCGTGCACCAGCGGCCCGAATCCAGTATCGGAAATATACCAGTGACCAGCCAGGTTATCCTGCATGGTTATGGCGTTGACGGGGCAGATGCGTGCGCAGAAACCGCAGCCTTCGCAAGAAATGCGGCTCGACCTTGAAATCGTGAATGGCATCGAACCGGCATTGTTCCTGGCAGAGGCCGCATTCGGTACAGGCAGTTTCATCGATCAGGGCGACCTGTCCGCTCCAAAACTCTTCCTTTTGCCGGTCGACGGGTTGCAGGAGCAGGTGCAGGTTGGCGGCATCCACATCACAATCAGCCATTACTTTATCATTGCCAGCGCGGCGAAACATCCCGCAATACTGGTCTTGCCCGTGCCGCCTTTGCCGCTAAGAACAACGACTTCTTTCATGCAATGCTTCCTTGATTTTGGAATATACGTCTATAAATGCAGCCTGCCACTGTGGCTGGCCCTCCGCCAGTGTGATGCCTTCGGAGTACAGGCGGGCAATCTCCCTGTTGAGCGGTATCTCCAGCAATACCGGGATGTCCTGTGAACGGCAAAATTCGTTCACCAGGGTCTCCCCGCGCATGGCGCGGTTGATGATAACTCCGCAGGGAATGCCCAGTTCCCGGACCATTTCGACGGCCAGCCTCAGGTCGTGCAGCCCGAAAGGCGTCGGCTCTGTGACCAATAAACAATAATTGCTGTTCCTGATCGCTTCCACCACGGGGCAGGATGTACCCGGCGAAACATCCAGTATTGAAGTCATATTATGTTTGATCTTTTCCTTGACCCGCCGTATAACGGGCACTGCCATTGCCTCTCCTACGGTTAACCTGCCCTGAACGAATTTTATAGTTTTGGCATGCCCGGACTCGACAACTCCCATTTCCCTGCCCTCTTCCGATATTGCACCCTCAGGGCATAGATAACTGCAGGCGCCGCAACCGTGGCAGAGCTGGTCGAAGATAAGTACGCTCTCAGGCACCACAGCGATGGCCTTGTAAGCGCATACCCGCGCACATTCCCCGCAGAAGGTGCACCTGTTATAGTCCACCTTTGGGACAGGGATGCAGACCGGCTCGCTTGCTGTAATAACCGGCCTGAGGAAGAGGTGATCGTTAGGCTCCTCTACATCGCAGTCGAGGAACTGCACCTTTTCCTTATCCCCGATAGATACAGCAAGGCTGGTGGCGACCAGGGTCTTGCCTGTCCCACCTTTACCGCTGGCTACAGAAATGATCATTCAGGCTCTCGCCATCTTTGTACCGCATTTGGGACAGCTGAATGTTGTAACAGGGCATTCCGACCTGATGGGCAACTTTGGCGCCGCAACTGGGGCAAACACATTCACCGCCCGGGCCTGACCCGGATCGGTTGCCGCCCATTCTGCCGCCACCTTGTCCGGCTCCCCGGCCGCTACCTGCGCCCCTGCCTGAGCCCATTCCTCTTCCGGCTCCTCCGGGCGGACCTGTCATATCTCCTCTTGGCATTTTTTACCTCCTTTTAAATATGTTTCTAGTTTTTAAATTGCTATCTGGCAGCCTGACCGTGGTGAGGCTGCACGCTGGCCTGGCTGTCGGCCTTGAGTTTACCAGCTTTATAGTCTTCTATTGCGTCTTTTACTTTTCCGGAAACGCCGGTAAAGACCTCTATACCGGCAGCCGCAAGCACCTGGTAGGCGTTGGGCCCGCAGTCGCCGGTCAGTACAGCCTTGGCTCCATACGTGACTACGGTCTGGCCGGCGGCAATGCCGGCCCCACCTGCCGTGCCGGAATTTGGCACGGCTTGAAAGCCATCGTATCCGGATTGACAAAGATAAAGTATTTGCACCTGCCGAAACGTGGGTCAATATCCGAGTCCAGGCGGTCCCCGCTGGCAGTTATAGCTAAATTCATGATTATTGCCTCCTTGTTAGTTGCTTGGTATCTCTATTCACTCTTTTGTGCTTCGATCGCTTTTATTTTTACCTCGATGAGTTCAAGCTCCTTCTGCAGCAGGGTGAATTCATTTTTCAATAGCTCAAGCTCTCCCTGCGATGATAAACCCGGGTAAGCTGCCCAGTAGCCTCCTGCGAAATCCCTGCTGCGGTAGGGAATTCCTGCACTACCGGGCGGGACGGAGCAAAATCCACGTCCTCCGCCTGTTCTGGGTCCCAACCCCCTTGGTCCGGTACCATCAAATCCCGACATTTTTAATTCCTCCATTTGAATATCATTTTTATAAAATTGCCTGAAAAATATATTGCATCTGACTAAACCGATTTTTGCTGTTCCAGCTCGCTGATCCTGGCCTGTATCTGTGCCAGGGTATCTTTGATAGAGTCGGCCATATTTTTCAGGGCAGCCGGATTTTCCGGCGCTGCCTGCGCTGCATAGTTGTAATAGGGTGGGATGAGTGCGGGGTTGGCCAGGTAATATCCGCACCTGGGCAGGCCTCCTCTCCCGCGGCCTATATACGGCCAGGGTGCAGAAGCTCCCATAAAACCGAAACCTCTGCCTCCTCCCCGGCCCCAGCCACCTCCAACACTAAAACCATATCCTCTTCCGTATAACATTTTTACCTCCTTTGTATTGTTTATTGTTCTTCTTTTTCTTTTAACGATTATATCCACCCCCGCGGCATCTGCCGTGGCGGTGTCGGCCCAGGTATGTGCCTTCTATCTGCGATGCCCCGGTAGAAGCGCTGTTGCACACGGGGCAAAGCTGTACAGGCTGTCCCATAGCCTGTTCCAGCGGCACATCCCACTCGTGGCCGTTTTCGCAAATACAGTGCTGCGGTAAAATCTCAATGCTGCCGCCTTCGATCCTGATGGACTTGCCGTTGAGCAGGGCATCAGTTATCTTCTTGCGCGCCGATTCGATGATGCGCTGTACGGTCGGCCGGGATATATTCATGCGTTCGGCACAGGCCTCCTGGTCCAAATCCTCGATATCTTTTAACCTGATGGCCTCGGTTTCTTCTAGGGTTAGTCGTACCTCCTCGAGGAATCTCATCGGTATCCCTGCCGGCTTAAAATAGGTAACTCCCGGGATAAATGCTATGCGTCTGCATTTTCTTGGTCTTGTCATAAATATCTCCGCTTGGTTATGAGCATATGTTCATAATAATTATGATATTATAGATCAAGTCTGTCAAATCGGCTGGCATAAAATAATTCTGCGCGGCAGCAACGCTGATATGTGTCGGTGAACGTTGCCGGTCCCTTGCAGCGCTCAAATGACATGTAAGAAAAGGGGCGGCTGCGTGCAGGCCGCCCCTTTATCTTATACATGTAGGGGCGGGTTTTAAAACCCGCCCGCTTTTGCGGACGCACCTGAAGGTACGTCCCTACATATGCTCTACTATTTAAACTTCACTTCCAGCATGTGGGTCGAGCAGGAGACGCAGGGGTCGTAGGCCCTGACCAGCATCTCCATGGTCAGCTTGATCTTGTCCTGCGGCTGGTCGATGATCTCGGGCAGCAGCTTCTCGAAATCGTGCTGGATGCTGTTGTGGTTCTCGTTGGTGGGGATGATGATATTGGCGGCGATGCAGTTTGCCGTCATCGTCGAAGGTGTAGTCGTGGAAGAGGATGCCGCGCGGAGCTTCCACGGCGCCCACGCCGCGCCCGGCCTTGACCTTGACCTCGGGCTTCTCCTGCTTGATGCCCTTGGTGAGCAGCTTGTCCAGTATCATGATGCTGTTCTCGACTGCATGCATGGTCTCGACGAGCTGAGCCACGCTGATGAAGAAGGGGTTGTAGCAGGGGGCCTTGAGCCCGAAGGCCTGCGCGACCTTTTTAGCCTTGGGGTGCAGCTTGTCGTGGTTGACGTTGAAGCGGGCCAGCGCGCCCACCTGGTAGGAATCCCGCAGGTGCTTGGTGAACTTGGCGGTGGACCAGGGAACGCAGAACTCGTTGGTCACCTTGAGGTAATCGTTGATCGGGGATGGGCTTGGCAGTCGGTGGAGCCGATCGCGCCGCCGATGAAAGAATATTTGTCCGGCCTGGTAGAGCGCGATGTACTCGGTCTCGCGGATAAATTCGGGGAACTTGAGAGTCTTGAAGAGGTCGACGGTGGCCTCGAGGTCCTGCATATACTGGCCTTCCAGGGTTTCCTTGAGCCATTTGAGCTGCTCGATCTCAGGCAATTTGACGAAGCCGCCGGCCACCTGGAGATGCGGGTGCGTCTTGCGGCCGCAGAGCATATCCGCCCAGTCGTTGGCGAATTTCTTCATGCGCAGCGCCCTCAGCACCACGTCGGTGTGGGTGGCGGCCAGCGGTATGACGCTGCCCACGCCCAAGAAATCGGGCGCCACCAGGAAATAGGTGTGCAGCACATGGCTGGTGACGGTCTCGGCATCGAAAAGCAGCTCGCGCAGCGAGCTCGCCTGCTCGGTCAGCTTGACGCCGAAGGCCGCCTCGGTGGCCTCGATGGAGGCGGTGGCGTGCGCCACGGCGCAGATGCCGCAGATGCGCGGGGCGATGAAATTGACGTCGGAATAGCTGCAGGCCGCGCAGCATGGACTCGAAGAAGCGCGGTGACTCGGGGACTTCCCACTTGACCTCTTCGATCTTGCCGTCCTTGGCATTGACGATTATATTGCCGTGGCCTTCGATGCGGGCAACGTGATGGACCTGTGAAATTTACGTTCTTGTTGTCATGATTTTGCAACCTCCAGTGTTCCGTTGAAGATCCTGAACTTGCTCGAGCATGTCGTCTACGGTCAGGCCGTATCTGGCCAGCAGCTCTTTTTCGGCGTTGAGGTTGGGCTCGTCCACCAGCGCGCGGCAGCCCCAGCAGTTGCGTGCCCGCCGTTGACGCAGATGGCGTTGCAGCCGCCCCGGGTGACCGGGCCGAGGCAGGTCTCGCCGCGTCTCGAAGACGCAGATGTTCTCGTCCAGCTTGCATTCCACGCAGACCGGGTCGTGGTAATGCTCGAATTTCTTGCCGGTCAGCAGGCATTTGACCAGGCTGATGACCTCGCCCCTGATTGGGCGGGCAGCCGTGGATGAAGTAGTCCACCGGGACGACGCGCATGGACCGGCCTGGCAGGTATGGTCTTATAGCACTTGGCGGTTTCGCCGTAGACCAGCTTGAGGTTCTCTTCCATGGGATAGAAGTTCTTGAGGGCGTTGACGCCGGCCGGTGCAGGCGCAGGCGCCCAGGGCCACCAGTATCTTGGCCTTCTTGCGGATGCCCTGCACCCGCTCGATCTCCTTCTCGGTGGTGATGCTGCCTTCGATGAAGGCGATGTCGTAATTGTCGGAGTGGTCGGAGCTGGCCTCGCGGAACTCGACGATGTCGACCGCACCGATCAGGTCGACGATCTCCAGGTTGAAGTTGAGCACTTCAAGCTGGCAGCCTTCGCAGCCCGTAAAATCGAAGAAAGCGACTCTCGGTTTCATTTATACTGCCTCCTTTAATGACTTGACCTGCGCATAAGTGAAGACGGGCCCCTCCTGGCAGCAGTACAGCCCGTTGATCTGGCAGTGGCCGCACTTGCCCACGCCGCATTTCATCCTGCGCTCCAGCGACATGATGATATGGTCGTCGGCCAGCCCTTTCTTGAGGCACTCGGCGATGACGAAGCGGTACATGATGGGCGGGCCGACCACGATGGCGTAGGTTTTGGCCGGGTCGAACGAGACCTTGGGGAAGAGCGTGGTGATGACGCCGACATTGCCCTTCCAGGTATCGTCGGAGCACCTGTCCACGGTCTCCAGGAAGCACATGTCCTTGCAGGTGTTCCACTCCGCCAGCTGGCCGATGAAAAGCCTCTCCTGCGGGGAGCGGCAGCCGAAAAGCGTGTTGACCTCGCCGAAGTCCTTGCGGTTATCCAGCACGTAGTTGATCAGCGAGCGCAGCGGGAAGAGGCCGATGCCGCCGGCCACGAAGAGGATGTCCTTGCCCTTGAGCGTCTCGAGCGGGAAGCCGTTGCCGAACGGCCCCCTGATGCCCACCTTGGCGCCCTTTTCCAGCGTGTGCAGCTTGTTGGTCACGCTGCCGGTGGCCCTGACGGCCAGCTCGAAGGAGCCCTTATGGGTGGGTGAAGAGGTTACCGAGATGGGCGCTTCGCCCACGCCGAAGATGGATACCTCGACGAACTGGCCGGGCATCTGGCCCAGCTCTTTGCCGTCGTCGAACTTGAACTCAAATACTTTTTCCCTGTCGCTCAGCTTCTCCACGCGGATCAGCTCGGCTATACGGGGCAGGTGAATGGACTGCTTGGCAGTAAGCTGCATTACCATTTACTTTGCCTCCTTGAGCAGGTTGTAGGTTTCGGCCGGGCTGGCGATCTGCGCCAGGCAGGCGATGGCGCATCTGCCGCAGCCCACGCAGCCCAGGTACTTATATCTTTCCAGCAGGTACTTGCCCTTGCGGTACATGCGGTGGCGGAACCTCTGCTCCTTGTGCTCGCGGAAATTCTCACCGCTGGCCACGGCTGGCGAACTCAGTCAGCATGCAGGCGTCCCAGCGGCGGTAGCGTTCGCCTCCCTTCAGGTTGAGCGCCGGATCGTCCTGCACGTCGAAGCAGACGCAGGTGGGGCAGACCATCACGCAGGAGCCGCAACTGAAGCAGGTGGCCGCCTTGTCCTTGAAAACCTTGCTTTCCCAGTTGGCGTCCAGCAGCGCCGGTATCTCCTCCGTCTTCATTTTGAGCGAAACCTGGTATTTTTTCAGGGCATCCTTGCGCACCTTATCGCGTTTCTCCAGGTCGGCGGCGGCCGCATCCTTGGTCTTGGCCTTCTTGATCAGGTTGTCGCCCTTGGTGGTGCCGACCGTAACGAAATATTCGCCGCCGAGGTCGGTCAGCATCAGGTCGAAGCCCTCTTCCGTAACGGCGGTGCCCATGCTGGCGGCGAACGACTTGGGGTTGGGGTTGAGGCAGTCCACGCCGATGATGATCGATGTTGTTCCTCTTGAGGAAATAGTTGGGGTCGGGGTTGTTGCCCCGCCGTATACGGCGTCGAACAGCAGGATGCCCCGGATATCGAAGGGATGGACGCCGATCAGGCACATGGCTTCTCAGCGACCACGGGCTCGACTTTGGGGTTGCGCCGAACTCGTACTTCAACACCGTTTCCATCTGCGGGAAGAAGTACTTCTTGGGCGGCAGCAGGGCGATGTCATAATCAAGGCGCAGTTCGGCGGCGCTTTTCAGCGGGCCGAAATTGAATTTATTGCCCTTTGCCTTGATGCCGATGACCTCCCCGGCGGCCTTCGTCTTGATCAGGTCATCGACGAAGCCGGCCAGGTCTTTCCTGGAAATTACCCGGTTCTGCATACACAACTCCTTCAGGTTATTTTATTTTTTCCATATAAGGCTATGCAGCATATTTAAATATGTTCATAAATAGTTGCCGGATGTGTACAGTAAACCTATTCAGTTACAAAGTTTTTTAAAAAAGGTCAGCGGGACAGTTTCTTGACCATGTTGCCGCCGCTGTCCACCACCGTGATCTCGAGCGGCATGGTGCCGGGCAACGTGTGCGTCGAGCAGGACATGCAGGGGTCGTAAGGCCGCCAGGCCATCTCTATCTGGTTCAGCAGGGATTCGGGGATATCCTTGCCCGGCTTGATCAGCGCCTGCGCCGCCTTCTTGACCGACATGAAATAGCGCAGCCTGGTTATTGGTGGTGCCCACGATCAGGTTGCACTTCTTGATGCAGCCCTTCTCATCGGCCATGTAGTGGTGGGTCAGCGTGCCGCGCGGGGCCTCCACGATGCCCACGCCCTCGGTGGGCTTGTTGGCGGGTATATTTCTGATATTGGGACCGGTTATCTCCTTGTCCTGGCTGAGCTCCAGCAGCCTTTCGGCGGCGTAGAGCAGCTCGATCAGGCGTGCCCAGTGGGTGGCCAGCGTATGGTGTACGGGCTTGCCGCCCAGCGTGGAATACATCTTCTCGTATTCGGCCTGCGCCAGCGGGGTGGCCATGCCGTCGGCGGCGTTGAGGCGGGAGAGCGGGGTGGCGCGGTAAACGCCGCTGTCCTTGCCGTCCACGAAGCCCTTCCAGCCCACCTTCTTGAGGAAGGGGAACTTGGTGTAGCTCCAGGGCTCGACGTGCTCGGCAACGTTCTCGAGGTATTCCGCGCGGGGAGTATTTGGCGAACTCTTTGCCGGCGGGGTCGACCACCCTGACCTTGCCGTCGTAGAAATTGACCTTATTCTTATCGTCGACCAGCCCCATGTAGTAGGTCTGGTGCGTGAAGGCGTCGCTGACGATCATGTCCACGTAGGCCTTGTTCTTGAGCACGATATCGCCGAAGACCTTGAGCGATAGCTGTGCGAATGCCACGTCCCGTTTGGCGATCTCCTCGATCTTCGCCCTGTCTTCCTCGGAGATGCGCTTGCTGACGCCGCCGGGAAGGCCGAAGACCGGGTGTATCTGCCTGCCGCCTACGGCCTGGATGATCCAGTGGTTCTCCTTGCGCGTATTGAGCACCTGCCCTGCCAGGTCCATGCCGACCTTGGCGATGACGCCCAGTATGTTGCGCTGCGCTGACCGGGGCGTCGGGGCCCATGATGAAATCGGGCCCGCCCAGGATATAAAAATGCGTGGTATGGTCGGTGACATAAAAGGCGCTGTAAAGCAGCTCGCGTATCTTTTTGGCGGTGCTGGTCGGCTCGGTATGGAACATATCGTCCAGCGCCTTGGTGGCGGCCATGTGGTGCGCTTCGGGGCAGACGCCGCAGATGCGCTGGGTGATCTGGGGCATATCCTCGACCGGGCGGCCTTCGCAGAACTTCTCGAAGCCGCGCAGCTCGGGTATCTGCAGGTAGACGTTGGCCACGCTGCCGTCGTCATTGAGGAAGATGGTTATCTTGCCGTGTCCTTCCAGCCTGGTGATGGGGTCGATGGTTATCTTTTTCATGGCTTGATCCTTGCCCTGTTGATCATGGAGTCGGCGCAGGCTGTAGCGGTAGCATGTGCCGGCGGGGTCGACGATGCCGTCCAGTATCTTCTTGATCTCATCCGGATCGTTGGAGTCGATGATCGAGGCCCAGGCCGTCAGGAAATGTGGCTGCCCTGGTCGCGCACGCCCTCGACCGGGCCGTAGCAGCCGGTGCAGGGCATATTGGCCTGGGGGCAGGGGGCGCCGCAGCCGCCGCGTGTAGCCACGCCGCAGCACAGCAGTCCCTGTTCGAGCAGGCATTTGTCGGGTTCCGGGACAATCTCATAAGGCCTGTGGAAGGCCTTGATCTTCTTCTCATGTTTGACGCGGGGGCAGTCGTTGCAGACTGCGTTGGCCGGGTGGGCTATGACCGTGCCCTTGGGAGGCAGCTTGCCGCTGATCAGGGCTTCCAGCGCCAGCCAGGTGGTCCTTTCCTCCGGCGGGCAGCCCGGCACGAAATAATCCACGTCCACCGTCTGGGCCAGGGTCCTGACCGTCTCCCAAAGTACCGGCAGTTCCAGTTCGCCCTCGGGGACTTTCGACCTGGGCTGAGGGATGACCTTATCTGCGTTGTCGGTGGAGGCGGTATCGATGTAAGCGGTATCCACCATCATCTTGCGGTTGTAAAAATTGGCCAGGCCGGGTATGCAGCCTTCGTAGGCGCAGGAGCCGTAGGCGATCATGATCTTGGATTTCTGCCGCAGCAGTTTGGCCATGTGCTCGTTCTCGGAGTTGCGGATGGCGCCGTTGAAAAGGCAGGCGTCGATGCTGTTATCGGCCATTTTCTCGACGTCGGCGTATTTGGTATCGATGGCGACCGGCCAGAAGACGATATCGGCGGCTTCGGCCAGCTTGAGGATTTTGTCGCCGATGGCCAGGGTGGCGATTTCGCAGCCGCCGCAGGAGGCGGCCCAGTAGAGGGCGACCTTGAGTTTAGCCAACTTTGGACTCCTCTTTGGCTCTGTAAGGGCCGAGCGCCCTGACTTTCTCGGTCATATCGTTGACAACATGGGTGAAGCGGTCGCCTTCGGAGGCGGACACCCAGTCGAGGCGGAACCTGTCTTCTTCGACGCCGAGCTGTTTGAGCATCCTTTTAAGCAGCATCATGCGCCGCAGGGCCTTGTAGTTGCCCTCGGCATAGTGGCAGTCGCCGGGATGGCAGCCCAGCACCAGCACGCCGTCAGCGCCGAGCTCGAAAGCTCGTAGTATGAAGGCCGGTTCGACGCGTCCGCTGCACATAACGCGAATGGCGCGAACATTGGCGGCGCATTTCATGCGGGAGGTGCCTGCCAGATCTGCACCACGGTAGGAACACCAGTTGCATAGGAACGCGACGATCTTTGGTTCGAAGTCTGTCATATCAGTAAGCTAAGGTATTGACTTGACCTTAAACAGGCCGTGTAAATTAAACTACCAACCTGCTTAATTGTCAATACTAAATCTTTAAATTACCTGCCGGGTAGTTTGTCATTCGCCCTGGCGACGGGCCTCTTCAGGCGCTCGCGGTGCAGCAGGGCGGTCTGGTCCTGCTCAAAAGCCTGCTTGACCATGGCGTCCAGGCCGGCGCAGGTCTTTTTAATCTCCTTATTATCCAGCGAATAGAAAACCAGGGGGCCTTCGCGGCGGGCCTTGAGCAGGCCGGCGTCGTGCAGGATGCCCAGGTTGCGGGAAGCGCGGGTCTGGCTGATGCGCATGGCCTGTTTGATTTCGAGCACGCAGGCCTCCCTTTCCATTAACAGATAAAGGATGCGCAGCCTCGTTTCGTCGGCTGTGGCTTTGAAAACTTTGAGAAGATCACGCATTTTACGTTCGCCTCGATATTTATGCGCACATGCACATTTCTATTGTAACCGGATGATATTTTACCGCAGTAATTTTAGCATGTCAACGGCCTTAGAGCCAAACGTGGTGTTGCAGGTCACTGCGAGGAGCCCTGATAGAATCGGGGCGACGTGGCAATCTTTTGGCATTAAGTCAAGCTACCTTAGCTCGATCAAAGGATATTAAGGGAAAAAGGCGTTGAAGAGGGAACCTGTTCCCTCTTAGAGAAAATGAACTGCCCTCTCCCTGGGGAGAGGGCAGGGTGAGGGGATAGAAAATACCATTGACATAAGGCCTTAGACTGGCTAGAATTTTAGCTTGTTGTGGCAGCGTAGCTCAGTGGTAGAGCAGGGGACTCATAAGCCCTTGGTCACTAGTTCGAATCTAGTCGCTGCCACCATTCCTTTTCATCAAATCTTTTATTTCCAAATGGCAGTCAAAAATAATATCATTGATGTTGGGATGAAAGTACGGGATGTTATTAAATTGATTGAAGCTCACGGGTGGTATTTGGTTACAAAGGGAAGTCATAGGCAATATAAGCATCAATCGAAACCCGGACGTATTACGATCGCAGGTAAACCGGATGATGATTTAGCACCATGAACATTGAATAGCATTTTGAAACAAGCTGAGCTTAAGGAGGAACGGTAAGGTGCACCGCTTTCTTATTGTAATTGAGAAAATAAACGATAATTACTCATCATATTCACCCGATCTGCCAGGTTGCGTAGCTACTGGATCTACCCGTGAGGAAGTTGAGAAGAATATGCACGAAGCTATAGAGCTGCATGTTAAGGGACTAATCGAAGATAAAGTGTCAGTCCCTAAGTCGAATTCATTTGCCGAGTATATTGTGGTCAAATAAAGCCAAGTTTTGCCACTTATCGGGCTGTATCATTCATAAGTCACCAATTCGAATCTAGTCGCTGCCACCATTATTTTTATTGCACCATTCATTGAACAGGGGATTGGTCAATAGTCACTTGAATACGTCTTGATAAGGAAATGGTAAAGGAAGCTTCGGAAGGCGTGGCAAAGGTGGTAATGGAGGAATAGAGGTTTGGGCTGGGAAGTGCATGCCATACGCTCTTCGTTGCTCATGGTTTTACCATTTTCTTTTTGTATAAATAGGCTATGGCACTTGTCACCCAAGCAATTATCAATCCGACACCGACTCCACGGATATAGTTGTTATCTATAAGATACCCCACCACAATGAATACCACGCTCAGAACTAACTCGAATAATATGAGCGTCGTATCCAACCGTACCTTCAAAATGCTTTTTCTCCACATGTTTTTCACCTCTTTATCATAATGTTCTGCCACTACTTAAATACCCTGTCCTTTAGGGCGGGGTTCTTTATTTAGGCAACCTCTTAATCGAGGCTTCACCTTTTTCGATAGCTAGAATGAACCAGTGCCAGAATATATATGTCTATATCCCCACTGACCCCAAGCCAGAGCATTACGTAGGGTATGATACAACTAAACGTGTATCCACATACCTATTGACCTTCTCCATAAAAGGATTATCCTCTCACGCACTCAAACGAGAAGTGGAAGGCAAGCCCTATGAAACAATAGAGTGCTATTCTGACAAGTTGAAAGGTTTCTACTGGTGTTGATCTTACCCCTATTTAAAGTCCAGCATGAACTATAATCTCCTCGGTTCTGTTGACATATTAATTGGGCTGAGACCGAAAAAGGGAGAGTACCCCTGATTTTTCGAAATATAAGTCAGACTTTTGACAACAAGGGTCAACACACCAATTTGGATCAGCGTGCTTGTTCGGTGACGACTCCACCACACTCTCGTGTGAAATTGGGACTTATAAGGGATATTACCAATGCAGGACTTTGATAGGAGATAACGAGCCATGGATCGTCGGCTGACTGCACGGTCGTATGGGTTTGGGGTTTGCCACCAAAAACTTGTCGTTGGGTGGATTCCACCAGGTCTTGGGTCGATTTGACTCGTCCATGCCAAGACGCCGCCATACATTCAACATTTCACGGAGCGTAAGAGTATCGTCCTTTATTGCGTCTGGAAGATCGTGACAGCAGAAGGTGATAGTCGGCCAACCCCTGGATCTGAGTCGATGTTGAAAAGACGCCAAGAGGTCAGCCTTCGCCTCGGGCTCGACTGCCAAGATCATCTTAGACTCTTGTCCCTCATAGTCACCAAGCGCGGTCAGTAAAGGACTCCAGTTGTCAAAGCCATATGGGAAGCAGGCAGAAAAGACGACCAAATCGAAGGTCATAAGTTCTGCGCTATCCTTTGCCAAGTCGGCAATCGAGACTCGTCTATATTTGGTTGAGACACGGCCCCACCATCTGGAACATTCCGAGAAACGAATCATCTCCTGGCTTGGCTCAATTCCCAAGAGATTGATATGACGAGGGAGTTCCAGCAAATCCATCGCAATGGCTGTCGCTCCAGTTCCGCTCCCAACATCTAGTACCGACTTCGGGTACCAGCCATCAAGTACGGAAAACAATGATCCGAATATTGAAACAATGCGCCTGGGCATATACTTCAGAGCGTAAACGAGAGGGATGCCCGGCACGTCATAATCGGGTTCTCTACCCAATCTTAATTCATCTAGCTCGCCAGCCAACTGTTGTGCATTGATGGGTATTCGGCGAATTGTGAGTTCGTGCAAGTAGCCAAGTGCCGCCTCCGCTATGGCTCTATCGAGCCTCTCGTGAAGTCGCCGCCATTCGTAATTATTCAGAGTTTTGTGCGCGAGCATGTATTTTTCACCACCTTTGAGCAAGTTCGGTTAAGGGGAACCAGACCGAACATGTGTTCTAATTACTTATGCTGAGCATAGCAAGTTGCCCCACGCAACTCAACACGTTTGTGTCGCCTCAATGGTGGTCTTGCAATCCTCTCGTTTATGGGTTAGACTAGTACATGCGTTCTAATTGGGCAGGAGCACGCGCGATCTCTAACACCGAGCAGTTAAACCTATTTCAACAGCAAGCCTTCTCTCTAACCCTACCGCGGGACTACGAACCCATTCGCCCAGCCCACTTTCAGCCGTCTCAAATCTATCTTGCCAAGGGTAGTATGGCCACTTTGGAGCGTAGACGCTTTGTCGAACGCATCTGCGATCTTTACCCGGAGGCGCGCGTGGAAGAACGGATTCACACGTCACATAGCCAGTTGGAATTGGGTGGACGAGACCCTCTCAGTCTTCAGCGGGCCGGGAAGCATACCCTTGTGTTCGGTGAGCTTGCGTCCGCAGTGCGTTTTGCCGAAGAAAAGGGAAACGCCTGCCCAAACTACTGGCACTTCTCTCCCTATGGATTCTGCCCGTACGGTTGCAGGTACTGCTACCTGGCCGGAACCCCTGGCGTTAAGTTCTCGCCCTCGGTCAAGATATACGTCAACTTACCCGAAATACTGCAACAAATCGATACTATTGCGCGAAGAATAGCAACCCCCACGGCGTTCTACCTCGGCAAGCTCCAGGATTCCCTGGCTCTGGATTCTCTCACAGCTTACTCCACGCTACTGGTGTCTTTCTTCGCCGAGCATCCATGGGCTCGACTTACCCTTCTAACGAAGAGCGCTTACGTTGACCGGCTGTTGGGCTTGGATCACCGCGGGCACTCCTTCCTTTCGTGGAGCGTGAATCCTCCGGAAGTATCTTCCGTCTTTGAGGAGAACATTCCTGGTGTCAATGAGCGTCTCGACGCCATGCGTCGAGTTTCCGAATGCGGTTACCCCGTGCGCGCCATTATGATGCCTATCATTCCGATTGACGGCTGGCAAGATGTGTACAGTGCATTCACGAAGCGCCTCCTTGAGACTGTGCCCATACAGCGTCTGACCCTCGGCGGAATTTGTATCTATCGGGGTGCTCTTGACCTTATGGAGAGGAAAATGGGAGCGCGGAATATAGTGTCGGAGCACATCGACCGTGCGTCTCCCAAAGCAGAAGACGGGAGGGCGCGCTATCCCCGTAGCGTCCGACACGAGATCTATTCGCTGATCATCCAATCTGCGCGGCGCCTTCGCCCACACCTGGATATTGCCCTTTGCCTAGAGGAAAAAGCGCTTTGGGAAAGTACTGGCCTCGTAGAGAACATGGGACGGTGCAATTGCCACTTGTAGGGCAGAGGGCAGACCTTGGTCACTGGTTCAATCCCAGTCGCTGCCACCATTTCTTCCACTTTAAGCCTCAGTCAAATCAAAAACTGGTATCCACGTTCCTATTGACCTTCTGCTAGTTCGAGACTATCTTCTCACGCACTCAAACGAGAATAAGGAGAGGTTCAATGTCCACGAAAGTAAAAGTTACTACAATAAAGCAAGCCATTGATAGCTTCCTGCTATCCTGTTAGGTTGAGGGTAAATCGTACGGTACGATTGAGTGCTATTCAGATAAACTCTTATCGTGCTCAAGATCTTTCACATAACATTCGAGATTCGATGATATTTTTTCGAACACCCGTGGTAAATACGGAATCAAATCGGCGAATGTCGGATTCGAACAGAGAGGACCGCCATGATAGTAGCGCATATGCTTAAGTATGGACTTCTTCTCATTTTGGGATATGGATTCCATAGGGTCACGGTTTCGATAATCGTGGAAATTCGAAAGGTGAATAAAATCGCACCCAAATCGGTATACCGATTCAGCCCAGCCTTGCAGTTTATTAGCAAATGCGACCATATCTCTATCTGTAATTCTTTTTCGGGTGCCTTTTTGTGTCCATTTCTTGCCTTCAATTGAAGCGTGCATCAATTCGGCGCGATACTTAAGGTCGGGGATAGATAATAAATACATGACTCTGATCATCGAGTCAAGTTCTTGACGTAGGATGGATACCATTTGTGACGGCACACCTCCGGTTTGCAGTAGTTCCATCGCTTTATGATGTTCCTCTGAACGCGAGCGAATCTGTCTACAGAAAGTACTGATGTAGTCTGACGACGTCATATTCTGTTTCATAGTGGACTGTACTGCGAAATATGTCAAGTGTAGCGTTAATATACTATCTGGTCTTGACGATAGTCCCTTCCTCTTATATAGTCGTAGTATCGCGAAAAGAAGTAGTAAAACGAAGTCTGCAACGATATCAAAAGCTGAACTTGGCCCTCATAAGCCCTTGGTCACTAGTTCGAATCTAGTCGCTGCCACCTTTCTTTTGTCATTCAGGCATCATAAAATAGAGGAGTGTTGGATGTTAAAAGAAAGAAGTTTTTCATAACAATAACGTGCATACCTATGGTATTCGCCTATCTTATAACCTTGTTTGGTTGTAATACTGCTAGTTATAGAACCTTTGAGCAGCTTAATGGAACGGACCATTACTCTTTTCAATATCCTGATTCTTATAGTATGACCGTGAATAATGCATACTCTGATCCCAGGGCTGTGAATGGTGTCCGCTTTATTGGCAAGCTGTCAGACGGCTCGGAGATAGTGTTGGGTTGTACCATATATAACTATCCAATTGAATACCACAACGCAAGAGGGGCTGCTGATAGACTGCTTTCCGTTGCCGGCAGGGAACTTATAGAGCGCTCCTCTGACAATATTTCAGGCATACCTTGTGAGATATTAATGCTTTACACGGAGGATGTTCCATCTCTTAATCTGCACTCACAACTCGAAAAGATAGCATTCTTCGACTATCAAGATAGAGCATGGGACATCTGGGTGTATGCCGGACTCGATAAGGTGGACCAGGTTAACAATGATTTCGACCGTCTTATTCGTACATTTAAGCTGCTACCTTAGTGCGAATAATAAGATCTTGGTCACCAATTCGAATCTAGTCGCTGCCACCAAACTTTTTATTGCACCAGTTATTGAACAGGGGATTGGTCAATAGTCACTTGAATACGTCTTGATATGGAAATGGTAAAGGAAGCTTCGGAAGGAGTGGCAAAGGTGGTAATGGAGGAATAGAGGTTTGGGCCGGGAAGTGAATGTCATACGCTCTTCGTTGCTCATGGTTTTACCATTTTCCTTTTGTATAAATAGGCAATGGCACTTGTCACCCAAGCAATTATTAATCCGACACCGACTCCACGGAAATAGTTGTTATCTGTAAGATATCCCACCACAATGAATACCACGCTCAGAACTAACTCGAGTAATATGAGCATCACATCCGACCGTTCCCGTGCCTGTTCCAAAATGCTTTTTCTGTCCACGTTTTTCACCTTCTTATCATAATGTTCTGCCACTACTTAAATAGCCTTTACCTGACTCCAAGCCAGAGCATTACGTAGGGTAGTGTATAACGAGTTCCCGTTGGCATGCAAGGTTGAAGGCAAATCTGACACCATGTCGAAGTCAGAAAATGCCGGGTATCAAACGCCAACGCACTTTGGCGCAATACTCCCTGTAGCCAGGAAGATTTTGAGCAAGGAACTTTTCCTCGTCGAAGAGCCGCCAGACAAGGCCAAGGACCGTAAGAACGGCGGGGATAAGTCCCCAATAAGAGCCAAGGGCGAGCGACATGCCGATGAAGTACACTGCCGCGCTAGAATACATCGGATTTCGCACGATGGCGTAGGGACCGGTGGAGATTACCTTTTGATCCTTGCCGATCTCGACCGTGGCGGAGCCGAAAGAGTTCTCTTTGAATACGCGGTAGACTATCCACATTGCAACGATAATTAAGAGGTCGCCGACAATGGAAAGCCAGGACGGCACGCTCGACCAGCCGAAACGGTGATCGAGCCCGGGAACGATGAACGTTGCGATAGCCGGGAGCCCCGCGAACAAGCACGATGATCTTTTGGATGGGCCGCCGCTCCGCCGAAGGCCCGGCCTTCGTCCTGTTTTCGAGCAATATCGGGTCTTTTGTTATGTACAGCGTGAGCGGAACGCTGGATAGGGCGCCTACGGCGAGATAGATCCATGCCTGCCAATAATTGAACGTCCCAGCCGAAAGAAAGAGTGCGAATGCGATGAGGACAAAGCACACAATAAGCCAGAGCCATACCTGTACCTTGGGATTCTTTATAACATTATTTGTAGTTCTCATTTCAACAACGCCTTTACTGAAACCGATAGACTACCATGCGTTCCATCCTGCGCAGCGTGGGGATGACCTCCTGCAGTCGGTAAAGGGCACGCCACCACAACGGGAAGCGGGAAAACGCGACCAGTTCGCTTGGTCTGAATTCCTTGATCAGCTCAAGCTTTGGCTCAAGCTGCTTGATGTCCTGGGGATCATCGAGGCCCCATTTGTAGGTTGCACCCGTGCCCCCGACGTTCGAGCCCGCTCTTTTCACAATCCACGGATTGCAGATATCGAAGATCATCTGACCGCCGGGGAAGTGAGCGACCACCGCATTGAGGAGCGCTTTCACTTCCGTTTCGCTCAGGTAGTGCAGCACCCCCTCGGCGATAAGCAGCCCGGGCCGGTCCCGTGGGACCTCGTCCAACCAGCGTAAATCGTCCAGCGATGCACCTATCAGGTGGTAGGAGGCCCGTTCGGGAAACAGTTGGCGGCGCAGGTCGATCACATCAGGGTAATCCACGTCGAACCACTGGACACTGGCAGGCGGATTGACACGGAAGGCGCGGCTGTCCATGCCGCAGCCCACGTGGAGCACGGTCGCATCCGGGTGATCGGCCAGATAGCGGTTCGTGAGCAGATCAAAGGTCGCGGCGCGCGTGGCGATGATGGTACATCCGATCTCGCTCCACAGGCTCCACGAGCCCACTCCCTTGTAGTGCTTGCCGATGTCGTAATCGATATGCCGCATCGCTTCTTCAGCCCAGGGATCGCGCAAGATGGGATTCTTCCATTGGCTCTGGATGGCTCGACCGCTCAAGGTCATGAGCATCGTTTCTTTTTCTTTTGTAAAGTGGATCTTATCTGTTGTCATTGGTCGCTCCCGGAAGCCCGCGTACAAGCAGTTGGGTTTGATTATACTTCCTAATATATCCAAATAAAAATATAGTGAACGGAAGCTCATAAGCCCTTGGTCACTAGTTCGAATCTAGTCGCTGCCACCATTCATTTTAAATTCCCTTCGACAGGCCCAGGGCTTATGATTTCTTATTGAGGAAGGATCATAGATAAAAGAAAAATACTCACAAATGAATACAAGCAGAGGAAAACCATTGGCGGAATATATAGAGTGAAGAATACGTGCAATGAGATGTATCTGCTGGACTTTGCCACTAATCTTCAGGCAAAGCAAAACGCCTTCAATTTCATGGTTGCTGCCGGTTCTTGCATAGATATGAGGCTAAAAGAGGACTGGACAACATTTGGCAATGATGCATTTACCTTCGAAATACTTGAGCCGCTCGAGAAAAAGGTAGATCAATCACAGGATGAGTTCATAGAAGATTTGAAAATGCTCATGCAAATATGGAGTGATAAACTTGGTACATCACCGAGATATTGAGCAATGGTAATCATTGTATGCATAGTCATTTCATATAAAAATGAGATTTGCAATAATAATAGAGAACCTAACAAGCGCGTATAAGCCCCCGGTCGCCAGTTTAATCATGGCCGCTGCCACCAATCCTCTCAATTCCGTCGCAACATCACAAGGGATTAGTCAAAACCATCAAGTCGAAGGCAATAATGAGTGATCAAGTGCAATCTATGAACGGTTTTGCCAGAGATAGCTATGATAGCGAGAACTTTGTTAATTATTCGTTGTCAAATAAAACCATCAAATCAGTTGAATTTGAAGGATGTGAGTTTAATAGTTGCAGCTTCATAGACTGCAAATTTGAGAAGTGCAAGTTCATTGATTGCCATTTCAAGGAATGTACATTAAGTGCAATAAATCCAGTGAATAGCCAATTCGCAGATTTAAAATTCTCAAAATGCAAAGTTATGGGTATCGATTGGACTAAAGCATCTCAGATTTATGGGCTTGATTTCACAGAATGTCAGATTAGCTACTCCAATTTCGCAATGTTGAAATTGCCCAAAATGAAAATGATCAACTGCGAGGCAAAAGAGACAGATTTTACCGAGTCAGATCTAAGTGAGGGAAGTTTTACGGGCACAGATTTTGAGAGGAGTGTGTTTGCTAGAACCAATCTTACAAAAGCAAATCTAAAAGGAGCTGTTAATTACGGAATTGATCCAAGGCATAATACGCTTAAACAGGCACATTTTTCTTTGCCAGAGGCATTATCCTTACTAAATTCTCTCGATATCATTATCGATTAACATCTTTGCTGTCGTGCCTTTTCTGCCTCAATTGAAAGCTCCTCCCACTCCCTGGTAAGCAGATTAATCTCCTGGCTTATACGCTGATACTCCTCGCCGGAGCTGGCTACTTGTGTAGCGTTATCGTAGAGAGCCGGATCAGAAAGCAATTTTGCAATTTCAGATAGCTGGGATTCGAGTGCTGCAAGCTTCTTTTCTATCTCAGTAATTCTCTGTGCAATTTTAATATCCTGGCGTTGCAGTGTGTTCCCCGGGATATTGCCCGCGCACCTTTGCTTCGGATTATTCGTAGCGGCATTTTTACTTCCGCCGTTGTTTTTACAGGTATGATCAGAAACCTGCACGGCCTTTGCTTCACCCCGGGCAAGGAATGCCTCCTGTTCTTTTGAGTACAGATAATCGTCATAGTTACCGGGGTATATTTTGAGTCTGCCGCCATCCACCTCAATAATCTTGTTGGCGACCTGCTGAATGAAGGTACGGTCATGCGTTATCATGCAAAGCGTACCCCGGTAATCAGTTAGGGCACCTGCCAGTATTTCCCTCGATGCAATATCCAGGTGGTTGGTCGGTTCGTCCATCAGCAGCAGGTTGCCTGGTTGAACCAGTATCTTGGCAAGTGCCACTCGCGCTTTCTCGCCGCCGGATAAAACTGAGATTGGCTTCTGTATGTCATCTCCGCTGAAGAGAAAACCGCCCAATATTTGCCTCAATTCTTGATCGGTCAGGTCCTGGGACGACTGCCGTATCTCGGATATGATGGAGTTAGCCGGGTTAAGAAGATCGAGCACATACTGGGCATAGTATGCCATTTTCACATTGTGTCCCAGTTCCCGCTCTCCTTTTTCAAAGGGCAGCACTCCTGCCAGTATCTTAAGTAAAGTGGTCTTGCCCGCCCCGTTCGGCCCAACCAGTGCCACCTTGTCCCTGCGTGATATAACAAAATTCAGGTCCTGGTAGACAACATGTTCACTGTATGCCTTGTTAATGTGCTTTAACGAAATAACGTCTTTGCCGCATTTAGGCGGCTCGGGAAAGGAAAAATGTATCTTTTTAGTAGTCCTGGCTATTGTAACTTTTTGTATTTTCTCAATGCGTTTCAGGCGGCTCTGCGCCTGGGAAGCCTTGGTAGCCTTGGCGCGGAAACGCTGGACAAACTCCATCTCCCTTTGAATTTCCTTCTGCTGCCGGGTAGCCTCATCCTGCGCCTGTTCCAGTTCCCTCTGACGTGCAATTACATAATCGTCATAGTTGCCGCTGTACTGTTTCACTTTGCCCGGCTCAATAGACCATACCTTATCTACCACGCGGTTTAGAAATGTGCGGTCATGTGAAGTGACAATTACCGCTCCCCGGTACCCGGCAAGATACTTTTCAAACCAGATGCAGGAGTTTATATCCAGGTGATTTGTCGGTTCATCGAGCATCAGCAAATTTGGTTTCATCAGCAACAGCTTCGCCAGGTAGGCTCGCATCAGCCATCCTCCGCTGAACTCATTCAGCGTGCGCTGAAAATCCGGCTGCTTGAATCCCAATCCCGAGAGAATAGTCTTTGCCTCATGTTCAATATGGTGACCGCCTGCTGTTTCATAGGCGTACTGCAGTTCACCCAGTTCACGCACAAGCTTCTGATGATTCTCATCTCCTGCTTCACGTTCCAGCGCCTCATGTATAATGTCCATCTTGTGTACAATCGTGTTTATAGTTTCAGAGGCATTCAGTACCTCTTGAAGAAGCTGTTTATCAGAGGATGGGCTTATATCCTGCTTTAAATATCCCACGATGATATCCTTCTCCCTGTGAAGCTTGCCGGAATCGGCTTCAGTTTCACAGACTAGTATATCCATAAGCGTGGTCTTGCCTGAACCGTTTGGCCCTATCAGGGCAATGCGGTCTCCGGCATTAACATTTAAGGCAATATCGGAAAATAAAACCCTGTCGCCATAGGCCTTGCTAATATTTGATATGGTTAACATTTTAATGTTTTTAACGGAGTATTGTACCACTCTTACAAGTATAAGGTTAGAGCATTTTCCTTTCACCATCTCTATCTTCTTCAACGTAAGACTCAGGGTATGAATGATTCGCATTGGGTTTTCAAAGTTGCGGTAAACCACGTTTCTTAATATTGTTCAGTTGTTTCGCAGATAGTCCCGCTTGACGGCAAAGAATACCATGGTGGAAATCAGCTCATAACCGTCAGAATTTATATAGCATTTAATATAATTAAAAATTTCTCAGGCCAGGCTGAATATTTCTGCAACCAAAAAATGGAATTTCAGTTATAGCTTATAGCTGCGGAAGCATGGACTATTTGATCATAATGCTTTGGCATGATGAGGCGAATTTTTTAACACCGCGTCAAACAAAAAGAAATAGCATGAATAAATTGTGCGCGGGTCTGCTACCCATTACAGCGGTTCTTATATTATCGGCGGCTGCCTGCTCCACTGCGCCGCAACCAGTTGTAACACCTCCGCCGGCAAGTGAACCGGCCTCGCAGCCGGCTGTCGAACCTCCCATCATTAATGGAATAGTGGGCAACTTGTATTGGACCACTGCTTCCAGTGGTTCGCTATCCTGTCAGGCAACAGACCCCCAGGGCACCAAACTGACCTATAGCTGGTCTGTCGACAAAGGAACACTGCGAGGAGATGGTCCGCAGGTTACATGGACAACGCCGGGTACGGCCGGACAGTACACGGTAACCGTTAAAGTGACCAATGAAGCCGGAGCTCAAGCCATGCAAAGCAGAGCATTTGAAGTGGATCCCCCATACAGCCAGCCTGTAGACAACACCATTTACCTGAACTTTGTATTTCCCCCGTTAAGCCCGGTGACGGTCTCCAAAAGTGTGCCTACCGGCACCGTTTCAGAGATACAATGTACCTTCACCAACGCAGACCCGAACCAATTAACAATAGTATGGTCTGCGCCGGGGGGTCAGCTTTCGGGCGACGGCATTGAAGAGGGTAAAGCCAGCCGGGTAGGCTGGTTACCACCGGGGGTCCCGGGGCAATATACTGTGAACGTTCATATCAGCGACAAACTGGGCCACACGGCAACAGGGTCTGTTAAATTCGACGTTTATCAGACGGATCTTAACGGTAATCCTGTTCGTTATTGATACGAATATGCGTGTGAGATTCTGATCCTGCTAAAAGTGGTCCTTATTGCCCCGGCTTTGCTTATTCTCTGCTCCTGCGCTGCGCGGCCGGCGATCAGCGAGAATCCTTCGCTTGCACAGGTCCAGCCGGCTGGCGGGCAAGAACCGACCACCGAAAACCGGACCGCAGCTTCAACAGCATCCTGTGTTGATATTGGCTGTCCCGCTCCGGGCTTCACTCTGCCCACTCCGGACGGAGCAATGATTTCCTTGGACTCATTGAAGGGGAAAAAGGTGATCCTGGCGTTCCTTTCGACCGACTGTTCTTCATGCCTGGAGATGACCACATGCCTTCAGCAGGTTTATGCCAACTGGCCGCGGGAGCAGTTGGAAGTGCTGGCTATCATGCCCCATGAGAGGGTCCAGGACGTTGAACGCTGGACGAAGCTGTTCGAAGTAAAAAACCCGGTCGTCCTCGATACCGACGCAGCTATCCTCAACATGTACATACCCGACAAGCAGCCGGGGATGTTCTTTCTCGACAGCGAAGGCGTCATAAAGGCTAAGATGTTTCCCCCGTTTGAGGATTGCACCAAAGAGATCGACAGCCAGCTAAGGCTGTATTAGTTGTATTATGTGAATTGAAGCTGACCGGTAGGAAATAAAACAAACTCTCAGGACCATTTCTTTGCCCGTCGGCCGCACTGGAAACTGAGGATTTACGCCGTATGTTTGACACGCACAGTATACCGGGCAACGAGGGTATCACCTTCGCTTATGGTCCCTTCCCATTCGGTGCGCACGTCGGGAAACCCTTTCCATGCGGAAACCCGGCTTTGTTTCTCCACTTGCAGCCCTTTGATGTCCGGGAAGGGATACAAATGGATTACGATGTCAGGGTCGTGGATCTGGTCCAATCCATCAGTATTGCCTTGGGCAGCTTCATCCAATGCCCAATGTATTTTGGAGATGACTTCTTTGGTTTCCGCTGAAATGTCCTCCTTGCATACCTCAGTCGCTAAATAGATTATACTCCAGTACAGGCCGTTGACATGCTGTATTATAGGTATGCCATATTATGTGGTCTCAGCCGCGGTCAACACTAGCCTGGGCATGGTCAGCTTCAATATAAACGCCGGCTCTATCTCAAGCATACATCTACAAATATCTGAATGGAATATGTATATATTAGCTTGTATAATTTAGATGGATTATCTGCAAAATCAATAGTTTCGAGGGGAAGGTGGTTGTTATGGAGAAGATGAATTGCAGCCTCTCCGGTATCACGGGTTACATCCTGATAGCCTTGGCTGTCAGCATGTTGGCGGTATATTCGGCATGCGCTTCGGCGATCAGCAATACTTCTCAACCGGCGGAAAACACCGCATCCAAGCAATATTCAGGATCTAAAGGAGAACCTGTCAACGTGTTGACGCCGATGCCTGAAGAGGTTTGGAAGCCGCTTAGCCTCCGCTATGACATTCTAACCAATAAGAACGATGAGTATCAGCATGACCAAATTGCCATATGGCACACAAACTGTAAGTGCAGCTCTATTTCGTATGGAAGCCTGGTTTGTCGGGGGGACACCGGAAATGCTGTGAGCAGTACAGACTCTGAGACACAAGCGTCTCCCCTCATCATACTCCCGAGTATTACGGGCCAGGGAGTGAGAGGCATGTTTATCGTGGCTGCAGATTACTCCGGCGGATATAGACTTGCCAGTGTTGCCAGCAGTGCAAACATTGATAACGTTGATGATGAAACATTGTTAAATCAACGGGGCTGGGGATTGGCGACGACATTTTCGCCTGACAGACTGCCATATAGAATTCAAGGAATAAATCTCTGCGGAATCGCATATTATACGGTTGGCCCGCTGGGCGAGTATGATAAACATCACATCGTTGTCAGGATACTGGACCAAAACGGCGCTCAAATATGGAACAAGCTAATTCCCTGGAGCTATTTCCGCAGCACTGATACTTATACTGTTTCTCCCAAAGCGGAATGGAAGAATATTCCGGTTGATAATTTAACCGTTGACGGTGATTTTACCGTAGAGGTAATTACCGAGAGCAATTTATTCCAGTCGCAAGGTCCTGCGGTGCCGGACGCATCATATGTCGCCTTAGCCTATGAAAGAATATCTGACACACAAAATATTGATACACGGTCTTATATTTCATACGATGGTAAAAAGGCCAAAGACTACATTAGGCTATATGATCCGGTTGGGGATTCTCTTGGGTTCAATTTGTGCCTAAGGACAGACGGCAGCTATTTAGAGAAGTGACGATCTTATGTGGTTATATTCGCATTCACAGTAGGGCGACTTCTGTTAAGGCTTGCGGGAACGAATGTTAAAAATGAAATCTACGGCGAAAATTCACTGGTTCAATCTCAGTCGCTGTCACTAAACCTTTCATTTCACCATGTCATTACGAGCATAGCGAAGCAAACCCCGGAATGCTATGCCGACAAACTTAAAGGTTTCTAATAGTATGCTCAAAGCTATAAATGCCGGATGATATTTATAGGCTATGTATTAGTCTTTAAAAAACTTGTTAAATATTTAGAAATTATTTGCCCATCACGCAGATATAAGTTTGATATCAGATTTTTATAAGCCGGCTATCAAGCAATCTCATGGTTTTGACTCTATACTGAGAATTAAATAATAAATGAGGAGGTACAAAATGAAAAGCAAAATCTTTATTGTTTCACTAGCCCTGGCCCTGTCAGCAGTCTTAATGGCGACTGGTTGCGCCTCTTCGTATGCAACCAGTGACCAGGTCTTTAGCCTGCAGAATCAGGTCAATTCTCTGGGCGTCTCACTTAATTCGACTCAGCAGGCGCTCGCCTCAACGCAGCAACAGCTCCAATCAGCGCAGCAGTCGTTGAGTGAAGTCCAGTCCGAACAGCAGCAGAATACCTATGTTGTTTCTGCACAGCCGGGAGTGGTGGATGAGCCGGTTACGGTCTCGCTTTCCAACACTCATGGAACTACCTGGGACCAGTCTATGCAGACTGCACGACCGGCGCAGGCCGCCCAGCCCGTCTCACCAAATCAATCCAGCCCACAAATTCAGCATCGCTGATCCGGGATTATCAGGGAGGGAACAGGATTACGAAGCCTGTTCCCTCCCCCGATTATTCCCTAAAACATCCAGTCATGCACAAGCCCCTGGTCTCCGGTTCAGTCCCGGCCGTTATCACCAAATCTTTTAGCTTATTACGCTATCGCAGAGTCCCTGTACGCTCTCTCATTTTTTCAAACTGTTTTCTATAGGGCGCGAGAATAACAGCACAATTATCACCGAGACTATGCCGTTTACCGCTGCGGAGAGGACTATCGCCCAGAAGGTCATCGATATCCAGCCAATCCCCAGGTTGGAAAAGAACGACGATGTCAGGCCCGGGATGGGCGATGTGGCCGGAGTGAGAAAGTTGAGCGCAAAGGCCGCACTGGCACAGAGCGCAACGGTGCCGCTGGTCAATACCAGCCGTGAAAGCTGCCCCAGTGCCGCCGCCCATCCTCTGTGCATGTGTTTTACCAGCCAGTAAGTAAAGATAGCCATGAATATGTCACCGATGCCTGCAGGCATCTCAACCCACGGCCTCCCCGATATTATGGATGATGAAATGCCCTTAATCAGGGCGATAACGATGCCGAAAGGCCACGGCAAACAGACTGCTGCCAGCGTAGCCGGCGTCGAGCCAAGATTGGGATTACCCACTGTCAGCGGGATATTAAATAGAGGCAGAACGATCGCCAGGACGGCCAGGATAACGTGCGTAGAGCCATACCATTTTGGTTTTCATGATTTCCCCTCCGTAAAAATAAGCTTCGGTCGCACACAATCTAAAATCATGGGTACATTGCTGGGCTAAAGTATATCTATCCTGTACGACGCCGTAAAGCAAAGTTTACAGCAGGATAATAAACAACAATGGGCACTCATAAGCTCCTGGTCACTAGTTCGAATCCAGTCGCTGCCACCATTCCTTTTAAATCCACAGCTTCTTCCCATGTAATTGCGACGCACGAAGTGCCATGGCAATCCTTTGATCGAAGAAAATAGTTCTATTTATCCCAACTTCATTGTAGATTCCAGGGTACTGAGAGCCTGGTTAAGAAGCCATAAACTATTTTTCGGCTTTTTCGTTTTCTAAGTCAATAAAACAATAAGTTCTCTAAATCCAGAGGTTAGAGCTGCTAATATTTGTTACTTTTAACATGCCTGGCAATATCCTATTTCAACTTTAGGAGGAGAACAATATGGTAGTAAAACAAATTTTGATGACTAAAGAAGGGATTCTGAAGCTTGAAGCGGAGCTAGAACATTTACGTGACGTGCGCAGACTCGAAGTGATCGAGAACTTGCGTGTGTCACGAGAGAACGGCGGCATCCTTGAAAATGCCGAGTATGACTATGCCAAAAATGAGCAAGGACAAATCGAGGGAAGGATACTAACCATCGAAGGGATGATAAATCAAGCCGTGGTTATGCGTGAGGCAACTGATTCTCGCAAGGTGGGCTTTGGGAGTAAAGTTTCACTTCTTGATCAAGACAATAAAGTTGAGCAGTTTACTATAGTAGGTCGTGTTGAATCTAATCCTGCGGATGGTAAAATTTCGAATGACTCACCAGTGGGTAGAGCCCTTATGGGACATGCAGTCAAAGATAAGGTTAAGATTCCCACGCCAGGTGGTATAGTCAAATACACAATTGTAGAAATAAGCCCCGATCACTAGTTCGAATCCAGTCGCTGCCACCATCTGATATTATTAATCTTCGCAGGAATCTCTTTTGAAGCATCAGTTGGCGGTTTGGCATACACCGGCTGCAGTTCTCGCTGGTCGAGCTGTTGCCTGCTTCCCGGCGGGCAATCCTCGAAATGCCTTAGGGCAGATCGGTGTAGCCCGCACTCAACACGCCCGGTAACGTCCTGGTTATGGTGAGTGTAGGCCCGCCATCCGGTGTTACGGTCACTGTAAACGTGTCGCCGAGCAGCAGGGTCACAACCGGTGCAGATGTCAAATCGATTCCTATGTGACAGGTTTCCCCTACTGCAAATGGATTTGTGCTTTCGAAATTGACCCACCAGCTTGGGACCACAGCGCCACCGCCATCGACAGCAATGGTAATACCTGACGGGCTGATATGAGCTGGACCAGTTCCGTTATCCTGTAAGTAGAAGTGAAGGTTGGCTATATTGTTGCTCATATAGAATGCCTGTACGTCTGTGCATGTGAGAGCCGGCGTCCCGCCACCGCCGCTGGCATTCTCGCTGGCCTGCGTTGAATGGCCGCCGCCAAAGCTGGTCATAAGGTCAAGGTCCATCACAGGACCAATGGCGGGAGGCAAAGTCCGCTGGATGGTTATGCTGGAGCCCAGCGACGGTTTGACCTGCAGGGTGAATGTTTGGTTGGCCGTCAGGTTCTCGCTGAGAGACCCGGCAGAGCCGAGGTCGGTCAGGTCAACCGTGATCTCGAACTGTTCGCCTGTTTCCAGAAGGTTGTTGCCGTTGTCGGCGCCGATGGGGACGAAGGACCATTTCACGTTGTCGATATAGTCGTTATTGGTCTTGAGGCTGATGACGCATTTATTGTGGCCGCTGCCGTCATTGGGCGTCATGTCGATGGGGTTGCCTGCGATGGCGTTCTTGACTGTGAAGAGGATAGACCTTACATTGACGCTGTCATCGCTTTTGGCCATGACCGAACCGGAAAGCTCCAGGTTGCTCTTGGCCTCGTTGAGTCCGGCATAGATGGTTTCCTTGCCTCTCTCCGCCGAGAAGAGGCCTGCGCTCAGAATGGCGTAGCCGAATACAGCCGCCACAGTTACGAAAGCAATAAGGATAATGGCCGTCTCCAGGCCTGTCATGCCCTGCTGGTCTTTGTGAAGGCGACGGGTTATTTTCATAGGGCTACCGCATAATACATCAGGTTTTATAGCGGCAATAGTCCCTACCGGTTCATTATAATGAGCCATTCAGGTATTTGAGGTGGGCCTGGCTGTGGTCGATCGTTGGATTTTTTGCAACCTTTGCATATGTAATCGTAGGCTACCATATTTGACTAGGTTAAACTAAATGTCATTACGGGCCCGATGCCTTTACGCGCCATAGAGATATTGCCGGGGATATGGCAAGGGGAATATAATCAAAAGCGCTTTTTGGCGTTTCCCGATAGAGCCGCCGGTTGCTGAAGCAATTTTAACTATAATCACGGCCTGTCGTGATAGTAATAGCACGACAGGTCAAAGCTAAGAAAAACAACCGAGTACATGCAAGAATTAACACTTGTCAAAGATATCACTGTCATTCTGGTGGTGGCAGGCGCTGTCACGCTCCTGTTTCGCAAGCTGAAACAGCCTCCAATACTGGGATACCTGGTAGCAGGTTTGCTGGTTGGACCGTATACGCCGCCGATAAGCCTCGTATCGGACGTGCAGACCATCAGTCATCTTGCCGATCTGGGGCTTGTTCTGGTCTTCTTTGGTATAGGCCTCGAGTTTAACTGGAGTAAAGTTCGCAGCGCTGGAGGCTCGATCCTTTTCATCGGCATTTTTGAATGTGTGGCTATGATTGCCCTGGGCTATTGGATCGGCCTTCTAATAGGCCTGTCACAAATAGGCGCCCTGTTCCTGGGCAATGCTATGCAAATTACAAGTTCCGCTATTGTCTCGAAAATATTCAGCGATGGCGGTAAGACTAATGCTCCGTTTATTAGACTTGTGCTGGGGGCTTTGCTGGTCGAAGACATTATCTCAATTGCCGTTTTCGCCTTGTTAACCGAATTTGCATCAACCGGCACTGCTGACCTCGCTTCCGTGGGCATGTTTTCTCTGCATCTGGTTGTATTTATCGTTGTTTTAGTTGTCCTTGGATCGAATCTCATACCGAAAGCTATGCGCTTTACACAGCAATTCCATTCAAAAGAGGCGTTGCTTATCACCAGCCTGGCACTATGTTTTGCTTCTGCATTTTTCGGACAATACCTGGGGCTGTCCATTGCAATCGGGGCATTTATCATGGGCTCGCTTATTGGAGATACCCAAAGCTCTAATGACGTTCATGAGGTTACCTCTCCCGTAAGGCAGATGTTTGCTGCTATATTCTTTGTTACCATGGGTATGCTGATAAACCTATCTCTACTCGGCGGTTACGTAGTACCAGCTGTCATAGTGATAGCTGTTTTTATAGTGGGTAAAATCTTTTTTAATACAATAGCTACATTCCTTGCAGGCTATGATGGAAGGACTGCGTTGAACGTTGGCATGAGCATGCCGCAAATGGGTGAGTTCTCGCTCGTTGTTATGAAATCCGGAGTGGAGAACGCGGCAGTCGCCTCTTTTCTTTACCCGTTGGTAGCACTATGTACGGCAGTCACATGTTTTATAACTCCGTATCTGATCAGAGTGTCTGACTCTGTTGCTGCCTTGATCGAACGCTCCTCCCCAAGCCGGCTAAAGTCGAGCTATCAGCATCTTGCCGGCCGCATACAGTCTTTCTATGCCACTGTAAATCAGGATAGTGTGGCCGGGTTTATAGTGAGACATACAGCCAAGATTATTGGCATCAACCTTCTGATAATTGTTTTGCTGGTTGGATTAGGGACATTTGCACTGCAATTTTTCGATGAAATCGTCACCTTGACCGGTATGCAAAAACACCTGATTGGTATGTTAATGGGCGCCATAATGATGATACTGTGTTTACCGTCATTTATAATCGTCCTGAAAAATATGAGCAACCTTGCTGATGAAGGTGTAGCGCATATGATCAAAGACCAACCCGCCGCGCAACGTTTCGGTATCCGGAAGATCCAGACGATCCTGCGCCACGGTTTAATCATCGTTGCGATTATATTCGTAGCGCTGTCGTTTATCCCCTTTATGTCCAGGCTTTTTTCGCACGGAACGTATGAGATGATATTTCCCGTATTGCTTTCTGCCTTGATAGTATATATTTCGCTCGGATTCAGTTTCGGCTTTCATAACTTGCTCGAGCGTGCGGTAAGCAGGGCCTTTTTAGGGAAAGAACACCAATCGGCTACAAGCAAACGTGTAGCTGCAAGACGCAATAAAGCACGGGAATTCCTTCGCAGGATAAATCCCTTTCTAAAAAGGAAGAAATAGTATTGATAAGTCTCTGATCAATTTCCCTGGAAGATCGACCGGACTCAAACATATTTAGTTACCACTTCCGAATAAGGGATTTCTGTTACGAACGCTATTAAGAGCTAACTGTCGTCATATAACGTAGAAGGGCAGAACTTGAGGAATTGAGGCTGTTTAAGATCACGGTTCCCAGGTTAACATACTAGACGGCAATCGATGCCCAGTTTCTCGCATCCAGAGGCGAGCTCGCGACTTGTCCGATAGAAGAAATCGTCACTGAGTTTTTCATCCAGGCCATACTTCCGGTAGACCCAATCGGCATTGTGGTAATTCATTCGGTCAACCAGTATATAATCAACTTTCCCTGCAAGCATGGAAGCAAGACCTTCTGCGCCGGGAAGCATTGGCGCAATCATGGCATAAGTACTGATACCCTGTGCATGTAATCCGGCAAGCGCCTTTATCCGGGACTTTATTGACGGCGCATGGGGCTCAAACAGCTTTCTCATCATTGTCATCGGCGGTGGTGATTGTGAGCCCGACCTCAAGATCATTCATTCCTTTGAATATATCGATATCCCGCAGGACCAGCGGCGAACGTGTCTGGACTGTTACGGGCCATTTATGCTGCTTGAGTATCGCCAGGCATTGCCGGCTCAGTTCATATTTTGACTCAAGCGGTTGATATGGGTCGCATACTCCGCTTACCCAGACCCTGCCCGGTTTCTTCCGGGTTATTTCTTTTTGCAGCAGGTCCGGAGCATTGACCTTGACATCGACAAATTCGCCCCACGGCTCTTTATGACCGGTGAACCTTTTCATAAACGCGGGCATAGCAGTAAGAGCAGGCATGCTGGCAGCCGGTATAGGGATTAATGACATAGTCGTAGATCTGAGATACAGACAGGATGCTTTTCGCCGGGATTTCCCTGACAATCATTCTTCTATGTTCATATTATACTCAGCAGTGAAACAGGCAGACATTGGTGGCTGCCATAGCTGCTGTTATGCCTGCACTCACTTATTCCGCTCTCTTTAATCTAGTCAACCTTAAAATTCTCGGATTTAAAATTGCTGTAATACCTTCCATCTTGAGCGGTGAAACGGAGTACGCAGTAATCAGGATCAGTTACACCCTTCGGATAATACAGCTCATCGCCATTCTTCCAGATGCTTTGCTTGGATGCGCTGTCACGCAGGACTTTCATGGTGCCCCGAAGCATAACACCTCTGTAGATAGCGTTTATCGAAAAAATACACACAGGCTTTCGGATTTTTAGTGTATTGCTTTACTCTCATCGAGGATGTGTTGGTTGTGAAGAAGATATGCTTTATCCCTTCTCTTTTCCTTGGTGGAAGCATTGCCTTTGAATTGGGGAACCCATCTTCATCAACTGAACTGATAATAGAAACGCCTGCTTTATCGATCAGATTGCCGATTGTACTACTTGCATCCCTCATTCTCTCCCCTCCTTCGCACTATTATATGGCACGGCAAGGCGCTCTTGCACAATGTATATACAATTGCGTGCTATAGATAAAGAACAGCGATGACAGCTTAATATCACAGCGATTACCGGACGTGTCACGTTAACAAAATCTGCAACGATAACAAAAGCGGAGATTGGAACTCATAAGCCCCTGGTCACAGGTCCAATCCCGGTCGCTGCAACCAACTCATCGCATCAATCCTCTGTGATACTTACCCGCAAATAATGTTGGCGTCCAAGATGGTATCGCAAGGTGACCTTATGAAAAATATGCGTCATAATTGGGTTAATGGATTATAAAGTATTCTTGCCTGTTCGCCGAAAAACTTATGCGTAAAGCTGGAAAAACACGCTATCCGGCCGTGGTCTCGGACCAAATGGAGTTCTTTTTTCAGGAGATCAGCGACAGCCAGATCCGCTGCCTGATCAAATTCCAGAACTGCCTGAGGGAGGACCTGATGCGCAGGGCGGTAGAGCTGTCCCTTGATGTCGTACCGTTGCTGGGATGCCGCTTTGTAGAATCCGACTGGCATCCCTATTGGGAGTCCATCAATCAGCATGACGAAAACCTGTTCGTTTTAATTGAATCCGGGGATATTGAGAGCGATATAAACAAATTCCTGGTCCAAAAGATAAATGTCCTCAAGGGTCCTCAGATAAAAGCAGGGATATTCAGATCTGACGCCGATCATCTTTGCATTGTTATGAATCATATGGTTGCAGATGCGGCGTCATTCAAACAATATCTGTATCTGCTGGCAGGGATATACAGCGAGTTATCAGTTAATCCAGGTTATTCGCCAGCTCCGCTACAAAGATTACGCCAGGGGTTTGGAAGATGTGCTCAAATTGAACCTTATCGACATGTTCAAGATTCTGAGACTGGGTCTGAATCGAACCAATTTTTCGGGAAAGACCTGCTTCTTTCCGCCTTACCGGATTTCGACGGGGAGCCTGTCGCTGAGTACGCTGACGCTTTCGGCCGATCGATTTGCGGCGATCAAAGAACTGGGCAAGAAATATAAGGCTACCGTGAATGATGTCCTTCTGGCAGCTTTCTACAGAGCCCTTTTCAGCACGCTTGAATTTGAAGCAGGAAAAAATCTTGAGGTCTCAATGACCGTTGACCTGCGTCGCTACCTTCACGACAAGGAAGAAGCTGCCATTCGTAATCTCAAATCGATGATACCCATAAAAATTAATTATGATCCGGCCCAGACCTTTAACTGATACACTTACGACAGTACGAGATCTAACCAGTTTTATGAAAGCCAATTATCCGGGATTAGGCGTCGGATTACTGCCCGTAATACTTTTATTCAAGCTGTTGCCTTATTCCACAATGAAAAAGTACTTCGATAAATTACAGACGATGCCGCTCATTGAGTTCACTAACCTGGGTATAATTGATTCCAGCAAATTGGTTTTTTCGGAAGCAAAGATTACTGACGCCTTCATCACCGGAGCCGTCAAATACCCTCCGTTTTTTTCCATGTCCGTCTGTAGCTTTAATCAATCACTGACCTTCAGTGTAAATCACAGCCGCACGGACGAGGCAGAGGCCAGAGTAAGTCGCTTTCTGGGCAGGTTGGATCAGGAGCTGCCGCACTGAACGGCTAGCCGTTAATATTTAATTTCTTCGTATCGGAATTATTAACGGACTCGCGTGTCCCATTCGGCTAAAGATTGCCGGGCTACTATGAGTACCTTTGCAAGCAGGAGTAACGTATAGCATGATGAAAAAGCGCTTATTTTGGGTTTTAAAGGTTGTTCTATTTGCCTGTCTATACACGTTATCAAAATTTGCCAGCCTGACAATTCCCTCTTTGTCCAATTTTCCACTATACCTTATTGGAGGATTACTGCTTGCAATAACACTGGCCTTTATAATTCCTCATTTCCGCTATAAAAGCTCTGTGCGTTTCCTTATTATGTGGCTGGTGCTTTTCATAGTAGGGTTTTTCAGCAATGCGATCGAAGCGGTCTTTTTCACCGCATTTATTTCCAACTTCGCTCTTAGCACGTTAATAGGAATTCTGGTATCGGGCATCCTGGCATTTTTTGCCGTTATGCTTTTCCCACCTGTGGATAAAAAAACATCGTATCCGGCCGAAGTGAAGTTATATTTTCAGCAGAGGTCTCCCGCATCCTGGGCGTGGCGCATAATAGTAGCCTCCCTCGCTTACCTGCCTGTATATTTCTTTTTTGGAATGATCATTGGCCCCTTCGTTCTTCCCTACTACAAGGATCCTGCGCTTCATCTTTCAATCCCCGCTTTCACAACAATCATACCTCTGGAAATAATCCGTGGATTTCTTTACGTACTGGCTCTTTTACCTCTGATTGCAGGACTAAAATTAAGACCTGTATGGTTAATAGTCACCCTGGCCGTCTTACTCTACGTACCCGGAGGCCTTGTGCCCCTTATTACGAATAGTGTGTGGCCTATACAGCTAAGGATCTATCACGGTCTGGAAATCCTGGGAGATTGTATAGTGTATGGAGTCATTTTGCGCTACTTGTTAAGCAGACGATTAGAAATAAGAGGAGAGTAACATGAGGCACGCACAAAAGGTCCTGAAATCAAGTATGTTGACAGATTTCAAGGCATTCATTATGAGAGGCAATGTGGTCGACATGGCGGTCGGCATCATTATCGGCGCGTCCTTCGGCGCCATCGTAAACTCGATCGTCAAAGATATTATTATGCCCCCCATCGGCATGGTCTTGGGCAACATTGATTTTTCCAACCTGTCTGCGGTCATAAAACAAGGGTCTACTCCCGGCCCTTACGCTTCTGTGGCTGCGGCCCAGGCTGCAGGCGCCATTACAATCAACTACGGTATGTTCATCAACACCATCATCGACTTCCTTATAATTGCTGCGGTGGTGTTCTTCTTGATCATTCGCCCCTTAGCCAGGCTGCAGACGAAGAAGGAAGCCGCTGCAGAGCCTACGACCAAAGACTGTCCTTACTGTGCAACAACTATCCCCATTAAAGCCACCAGATGCCCGAATTGCACTTCGGACCTGATGAGTTGACAACCGGAATAACGTGCTTTAATTTATAACCCGGCGCGCGGGCCTTCAATTATTGCTGTGTTTTTCTCTGTAGCGGCCGTTCCATCTTGGGCAGCTTTCTTTCATGGCACAACTCTCCCCGGCGCAAGAAAACCGTAACCCATCAACGGGGGGATGGTCCCCCCGATTATTGGTCTTTTGGCCGTTGTGTAATTTGACTTTTATGATCATGACATTCATCTCCTTTATCATATTCTCTTAACCTTGAATACATGTTAGCATCCCCAAATGAACCCGCTATTAACAGGAAATGAAAGCCAGATTAACAGTGACCTCCGTTTGAAGGCGCCTGCTCTCCATGGAAAATTTTGTGCTATATTTAAATTGAAATTCAATTCGGGGGCTTGATTATGTCGTTGATGAGGGCCGTTCAGGTAGGTGCGCCGGGTGCAGATTTTGAATTGGTGAGCAAGGAAATCCCTGAACCAAAGGCGAATGAAATACGAATTAAAGTCCAGGCCTGCGGTATCTGTCACGGAGATGCGGTGGTAAAGGAGGGGCATTTCCCCGGCATTAAATATCCAAGGGTCCCGGGACATGAAGTCGTCGGGACTATCGATAAACTAGGCCCCGGCATTTCCTTTTGGGAGGTCGGGCAGAGGGTCGGGGTTGGATGGTATGGAGGGCCTTGCCTTAAGTGCGAAAACTGCAGGAAGGGAAATCCTGATAATTGCTCGAACGCTTTAGCCACGGGGATTTCCTTTGACGGAGGATATGCCGAATATATGGTGGCGCCTCAGCAGGCCATGACCCTCATTCCGGGTGAACTTGACTCACTGGACGCCGCGCCTTTGATGTGCGCCGGCAGGACTACCTTTACAGCGCTGCGTAACAGTGTAGCCAGGGGCGGAGACCTGGTGGCTATCCACGGCACAGGAGGACTGGGACATCTGGCAATTCAGTTCGCCAGGAAGCTCGGTTTTCAAACGGTAGCCTTGTCACGCGGCAGGGAAAAGGAGGAGCTGGCTTACAAACTGGGCGCACTTGTTTATCTCGATACGGAGTCCGTCAACCCGGCGGATGAACTAAAAAAGCTTGGCGGGGCGAAGGTTATCCTGGCTACGGCGCCCAGCAGCAAGGCTATTTCACAGTTAGTAGACGGGCTTGGTTTAGACGGCCAGTTGATCATCGTTGCCGCACCGGGCGAACCGATGCAAATCTCCCCGGGTCAATTGCTGGCGAAAAGAAGTATGATCCGAGGGTGGGTTGGCAGGCCGGCCCGCCACAAATCGGAAGAGGTCCTGAATTTCAGCGTTATTACAGGCGTTCTGCCGATGATCGAGGTTTTTCCGCTGGAACAGGCCGCACTGGCTTATGAAAAAATGATGACGGCGAAGGTGCATTTCAGGGCCGTTCTGAAAATGGGCGCCTGAGAGCAAATTAAATATTTTTTGCCGGGAGGTTGAAATGGAAGATATCTTGAAGCTCATCAAGGAGAGGAAATCACTGAGAATTTCCTTCGATACCAGGCGAAAGGTGGCAAAGGGGGACCTGAAGAAGATTCTGGAGGCGGCGCGCTGGGCGCCAACAGCCCACAATATGCAGAACTTCGAAATAGTTGTAGTGGATGATAAAAAACTGCTCGAAACGATCGGAAAAATCCAGAGCCCCATAAACGAAAGCTTCGTTCGTGAAAACTATAAGCAGCTGTCTTTTTCCGAAGCGGAACTGCGCAGGAAAAAGGTCGGAATCCTGGGTACCATGTTTCCTGCGGCCTGGAGAAACCCCGACTTCAGTCTGGCTAAAATCGAAAAAAAACTCTGTCGTCGATACGCCGGTTTAATCCGACCAGCCCTGTGCTGCTGATCGTAATATATGACCCGAGCAGAAGGGCGCCAGCATCGGAGGGCGACTTCCTGGGCATTATCAGCCTCGGATGCGTTATGGAAAACATGTGGCTGATGGCCAATTCCCTGGGCCTCGGTTTTCACATCTTGAGCGTGCTGGGATCGGAACCCACGGAAAAAGAGGTAAAGAGAATCCTCAATATCCCCAGGAAGCTGAAGATCGCCTTTGCCTGCCGCGTTGGCTATCCTATTTCGGAGCCGGCCAAATACTTGCGGGTGCGCCGTGACATTGATAATTTCGCGCATCGCAACCGGTTTGATAATGAGGGCCTCGACTGAAGCCCCTATCAGGATTCCACTTCATCGACTTTAAAATCGATGCATAAAATGTACTTCCTGTTCTGTCTGTCTTCAAAGGTATTAGCAATAGTTATACAGGGATTGCCGCTGGCAAGTGAAATATAGCGGTCAGTTATATACCTTCTGCTATTTACGCTATTGAGATAACGATAATATACTTTCAGGGAATGATCGGCGCCTAAGATAGCCGGTGAAAAAAGCCGGCTCTTCTTAATTTTGGCAATTGAACTGGAAAACACCGTAGCGCTGCATTGAATGCCCCTGTCATCCAGAATATAAACACATTCGATCTCATCCCTGCTCTTAATAATTTTCGGAAGCTCCGCATCAAAATTATCGGGAGGTATCAAGGCCAGTCTAATGGCAATGCCACTCGCTATAGCCTTGAACTTGTCGTATTTCCTGCTATTCCGGGCAATCTTTTTTCTTTCAACATTTTGAAAATAGTCGGCAATTACTTTAATTCTGCCGTTTAAGGGCTCAAGCAGGCCGTCATCTATTTTCTTTGGTTTCGATATGCAATATCCCTGTATCATATGGGCCCCGAGTTCCAATGTTTTAACGGCTTCTTCTTTTGTCTCAACCCCCTCGGCAACTACCAGAGCTCCTATTTTTGTGGAGAGACTTACCAGCGCCCTGAAGACTTCTTGAACGTAAAAATCGGTACAGATATTCCGCACAAGAGACATGCTCGTTTTAACGATATCCGGTTTAATCAATGGGATTCTATCCAGGTTGGAAAAACCATAGCCGACGTCATCCAGAGCAATTAAAAAACCGTGACTACGATATGTATTTACAAATTTCTTTAAAAAAGCCGTGTCCTGAACCTTCGACTCATTGATTTCTATCGCAATATCGTTCGGCTTGATGCCGTAATGTGTGACCATGTTTAACAAGTGATTAGAGCCGATCACTTTATCCAATATCGAAGAGTGAATATTCAGGAATAAAAGAATATCTTTTCTGTGCGTGTAGATGGCACAATAAGTTTGGATCACTGTCTCTCTGCAAGCTCTATCCAGCTCTATTTGCAGTCCCTCTTTTTCTGCGGCATCGAATAAGGTCAGCGGAGGAATAATTTCCCCGGTGTCTACATTAATACCCCGGATCAGCCCCTCTAATCCGCAGACATTTTTCTGGGTGATCGAAATAACCGGTTGAAAGTGTGCAACCAGCTTCTTCTTTTTTACTATTTGAGCTATATCGAAGGTCATTTTATCTATGAGCCATGCCCGCTGATTTTATGTTTATTTTCGCTGGAAGCAGGCTTAGGCACTCTATCGACAACTATATGTAGTGGAAATCGTTTTAATGGGAACACAAATATATTACGAACAAATGAACAATAGTTGCGGATAAAGTGGGGCGGACCCAAAGCGGGTCCGGCTGCCTTTATTTCAGCATGCGTTGGCCGGCTATAGTAAAATATGTAACCCGGCACTCAATTTACCGGGTAGGGAGAAGGCCATGCAGGAAGAAAAAACCAACGAAGAACGTTTAGCGCGCCTGGAACAGAAGGCGGGCGACTACGAGGAGCTTTTCGGCAGTTGTGCACAGGGGACGCTGCTGGCACTGCAGGAGGAATTCGGGCTGGGAGACTCGCAAACGCTCAAGGCTGCCACTGCCATGCCAGGCATTGCACTGCGCGGCCAGACTTGCGGCGCGGTCATCGGGGCCATCATGGCGCTGGGCATGGCCTTCGGACGTGAAAGGCCCGATGATTACAAAGCAGTGCAGCGCACTGTAAAGGCGGCCCGCAAATTGTGCAAGCGCTTTGAGGAAGAGTTCGGCGGCTGCAATTGCCGCGACGTCCAGCACCATATATTCGGCAGGAGCTTTGACCTGGTCGATGCCAACGACCAGGCGGAGTTCGTTAAAGCCAACGCCATCAAGAAATGCCGCATTCCTGTGGAGAAAGCCGCCCGCTTAGCGGGTGAGATGATAATCAGGGGGGCCGACTAGGATAACCGGGATGATTTCTGTTTTATTCACTCAACCTGTGCAAGCATATCGGATTCAATACAACCTTCCGTCTTCGTCCGAAGGATTGCTTCTCTATGATCCCATAAGGGCGTCTCAATGAGGTGATTTGATACCATACCTTGCCGCTCGCAGTAATGCCCGCAGAGTAGTAAAATCATGTTTAATAATTTAAGTATGGGTCAAGCTTAAAGGGATAAAGCAAATGATACACAACATTTTGGCCTTATTTGCAACTACGGAAGTTTTTATCTACGTCTTTGTAGAGCTCATTGTTCACGTCGATAGTGTCCGTAAGGTGCTGGCCGGGATAGCCAGCCGCTATGAAACCTTCTTTGTCATGTGTATATTTGGTGCATTTTCCATATTTGGTACATATACCGGAATCGAATTGCCTGGTGGGGCAATAAGCAGCATCAGGGATCTTGGTCCAATGGTAGCCGGCCTGGTGGCCGGTCCGTGGGTTGGCCTGGGAGCTGGTTTAATCGGTGGTGTACAGCGATATTTTATGGGTGGATTTACGGCTGTTCCTTGTGGAATAGCCACTGTTTTGGCAGGTGTGATCGGCGGAATAGTGTATCTTATCAATAAGAAAAAGCTTGTCGGGATATTCTTTGCCATACTGACGGCCATCTTCATCGAAGTTGTGCACGGCGCTCTGGCGCTTCTAATTGCCCGGCCGTTTAACGATGCTTTGGATGTTGTCCGCACGGCTATTCCCGCCATGATGATAGCTAACGGGATGGGAGCAGCCATAAGCATTATCGTCCTGGAACGCGCAGTGCAGGAAATTCACAAGAGCCGCACCCCACCCGCACAGGAACCCCAGGGATAACGCCTGCAGGAATTTTATTTCGGCTTCGGGTGGCTATCGATAGCGTTGAGGAGACTATTATAATTTGGCTTGTTTATCCGAACGATATCAGGACAGGAGGTTAACATGGCACGGGTAAGTTATATCGACCCGCAAAAGGCAGACCCGTACATCGGGGAAGCTTTCCAGAAAATGGAGGCCAAAAAGCTGCCGGTACTTAATCTGTTCCGTGCGGTGGCGCATAGCCCCCGCATCGCCCGCCAATTCTTGCGCCTGGGCAACGCCATCCTTCGGGATGACGTGATATCTCCCAAGCTCAGGGAATTGGCGATACTGCGGGTGGGGTGCCTTTGCGGCTCCTTCTATGAATACACCAAACACGTCGTTATCGGCGAGGCCGCAGGTCTGAGCCAGCAGCAGATCGACGACATACCTTTCTGGGGTTCCTCGGACAAGTTTGACGGGCAGGAACGGGCCGTTCTGGCTTATACGGACGAGGTCACGCGCCTGGTACAGGCGAAAGACGAGACCTTTAATGAACTGAAAACCTTTCTCAATGAAGAGCAGATCGTTAAGCTGACTGCCACAATCGGGTATTACGGCATGGTGTGCAGGATACTCGTCCCTCTGCAGATCGAGCTCGATCCAGGCGAGAAATCTCTTCTTCCGGGCGTGGATAAATACTGAGAAAATTTTCCTGCCACTCACAACGCCGTTTCAAGGAGGCGTGCTCATGAGGCTGAAAGATAAGGTTGCCGTCATCGCCGGCGCCGGCGTCATCAGAGAAGGCCTGGGCAACGGCCGGGCTACAGCCCTCTTGTTCGCCCGTGAAGGTGCCAAGGTCGTGGCGGTCGATAAGAACCTGGAGTCAGCGGAGGAGACCGTCCGACTGATCAAAGAGGCAGGCGGCGAGGCAACTGCGCTCAAGGCCGATGTTACGAAGGAAAAAGAGGCGAGGAGTGTGATCGAGAGCACGGTTGCCAGATACGGAAGGCTGGATATCCTTTTTAATAACGTGGGCATCGCCTTCATGAAGGGTGGCCCAGGCCTCAGGGTTACCGAGGAAGAGTGGGATGCCATCATGTCCACCAACCTGAAAGGCATTCTCTTCCTCAGCAAATATGCCGTCCCCGAGATGGCAAAAAACGGCGGAGGAGCTATCGTAAATAATTCATCGCTGGCGTCCTTTTTCTCGCACCAGATATATGCCTATTCGACTTCCAAGGCGGGCGTGAATGCCCTGACCCGCTGCCTGGCATTCGGGGCTGCCAAATACAATGTCAGGGTGAACTGCGTTGCCCCCGGTTTAATTGCCACGCCCATGACGGACTTCGTTCAGGGCGAGAAGCGCGACACCGCTGTAGTGCAGAGGGTGCCGATGATGAGGCAGGGCAGGCCGGAGGAAGTGGCCTCGGTGGTGCTCTTCCTGGCCTCGGATGATGCATCCTATATGACAGGCCAGACCATCAGCGTCGACGGCGGACTGAATATAACGTGACTTAAACCCTGGTCAAACCGTCGACCGAACGTCTCAGGAGGGAGTGACTTTGCAAAGGGCCCGGCTGGCGCACCTCTTTTGGGGCCAAATGTCATAAATTATTAACTTTTTCCCAATCAATTTTATGCGTTCGTAATGCCTGCTACTCTACGATTAATCAAGAATAGTTTCCCGGTGATCGTGATTAAATGGTTGGGAGGGCATCATGAACGGTTACAGAGCGGGCTTCAACGATTTAGATAGCGAAGTCTCAATAGACAACCTGCCGGTCTCAGGTCAAATTCCCCAATGGCTTAATGGCAGCCTCATCAGGACCGGCCCGGCCAAGTACGTGCTAAAGGAACAGAGATTGAACCATTGGTTCGATGGTTTTGCCATGCTGCATAACTTTACTTTTAGCGCTGGCCAAGTTTCCTATCGAAACAGGTTCCTGCAGAGCGAGGCTTACCTCTCGGCGCAGAAAAATGGGAAGGTGAATTACCGGGAGTTCGCTACTGACCCCTCCCGCTCGATTGTCGATAAATTCTCCTCGATATCAGGCACCGCTTCCCTGACCGACAATGATAATGTTAACGTCACCAAAATTGCCGATGAATATGTCGCGTTAACCGAGACCAGCAAGCCGACCAGCTTTGACCCCAAAACGCTGGACACGAAAGAGCATTTTATGTTCGACGACGGCCTGGCAGGTCAGGTCACCACCGCCCATCCTCACTTCGATTTTGCGACCGGGGAAAGCTTTAATTACCTGATCAACCTTTCGGCCCAGAGCCATTACCAGGTCTACAAAATCCCGGATGCAAGCAAAAAGCGACAGCTTATTGCCAAAATTCCGGTGAGCAGGCCGGCGTATATGCACAGCTTTGCCATTACGCAAAACTATATCGTCCTTTCCGAATTCCCCTTAACGGTCAACGCACTGGACCTGGCTTTGAGCAGCAAGCCCTTTATCAAGAACTATAAATGGAAGCCGGAGGATGGGACCCAGTTCACTATCGTCAACAGGAATGATGGCAAAATAAAGCGGATCAAAACCGAAGCATTTTTTGCTTTCCATCACATAAATGCATTTGAACAGGGCAACCAGATCATCCTGGATATCTGCCTGAATGAAGACCAAAAAATAATAGAGTCGCTATTTTTGGATAATATTTTCAATAAGGAGCAGTCTTTTCCCCAGGCGCATTTCACAAGGTTCACACTGGACCTGGATAAAAACACGGCAGCCTCAGAGCAGTTAAGCAGTGAGACCCTTGAGCTGCCCAGGATCAATTATTCTCAATATAATAGCAGACCGTACCGGTTTGCCTATGGAGTCTCCGCCAATAACGTTTATGATTTTGTGGACCAATTGATAAAGATCGATATCCAGAATAAAAGTTCTTATATCTGGCGCGAAGACGGCACCTATCCCGGAGAACCGGTTTTCGTCGCCAAACCGGACTCGCCGGATGAGGACGGCGGCGTCCTGCTATCCGTGGTGCTGGATTCCAGGGTGAATAAATCGTTTCTGCTGGTGATGGATGCACATGATTTCAAGGAATTGGGCAGGGCTTTATTGCCGCACCATATTCCCTTTGGATTCCATGGCAATTTCTACCCGCAGTAGAGCATGATCAACACTCCAATCAACTGAGAAAGGATAGGTTTTAATTTTGCCCGCGTTTATTTTTACGCGTAACAAATTTTTTAATAATCTCATCAAACCATTTCCAGATAATAATTATTATAACTATGCTAAAAACTAAATTAACCACACTATCGAATGAAAAATGAGTGATCATCTCTTGAACTGATGTAAATATAACGGGTAACATCGTAGATATTGTTATACCTCTTATGTGCGTCCAGAACTGTTCAATTGCCCAATTTGATAATTTTAGCCAGGATAAAAATAGAGCAAATGCAAATATCAAAACATAAAGTTGTAAAAGTACGCTCGATCCCCAAATAGCTGTAATCAATACACTGAAGATGAAAGAAAGAACCCATGAAACAAGTCTATTTCTCCATTTACTCGGTAGGTTATTCCAAAAATTGCGTATATATTCTAATAATCTTGCCATATCTATAAAACGGTATGTATTAGCCAACTAATTTAGGCCATACTCTTTTGAGCTGCCATATTTGAGACGGAAGCTATTATATCTGGGTCATCGACAGCAAAATATTGAGGTTTAACCTTATTATCAACATTGAATTGAATAGCGTCGGAATAAAGATTGAAACCGATTAGCTTTTTATAGGGTATGACTAATGATTTTCTTTTACCAGTGAAGACAATTCTTTGATTTGTAATAACTAAGTTTCCCTCATCAACTTTCGCCATTTCAGTCGTTGTTACAGGATGTCCACTATAACTGCCGACCCGATAGTAAACGCCTTTTGTAATACGAAAACTGAACCCAGAGGAGCCACCGACATATTCTCTATGAGATACTTCCTCCAATAACCTGCAAGAACATTCCAAATGGGCTACTTCGCCTTTTTGCATCAAAATGTTGGCTTGAATCTGAGGTAAATTCCCTTGTTGAATCGCTTCTAGTAACTTAGTCTTTGCCTCCACTTTAGTTTTAGCTTCCTCAGCTATTTTTTTCCGCTTTTCAAAGTCTTGAATGGAGCTCTTAGCGAGGATACTCATTGTACGTATTTACTCTTTTTGATGTCAGAAATAGGTCTATTATTATCAAGATATATATAAGATAAGGCAGACGGAAGGCGATCAAAATCACAAAGATTACTATATATAGAATTCCTATGCCTGGTCGATTTATATAAAAATGATGAATACCTAATGGACCTAAAAATATCGTTAGCAAGAAAGCTGTGGTTTTACTTTTCTCTTTTCTTTTATATTCTGTATTTATTTGTGCCAAGTCTTCATGATTTTCCGAATATACATCTTTTTGAGACCAAGGTATCAGTTGCTCTTGGTTTGGCCAGTTTAACTTATTATGACAATTGGGGCAGTTAGAGCATGTTGGATCTATTACCGCAGCACAATTTGGACAATTATATTGAATTTTTTCGCCACAACCGGTGCAAAATTGTTGTCCTGTGTAATTATTGTAGCCACAGCGCTGGCATATGAATGTTTGCTGCATCTCCACCTCCGCTACAAAAAGAGGAATATTTTAAGAATATAATTAATGCAACGTATATGAATTGATGATTCCGAGTTTTGATTTAGCTGTCAGCATTATGCGAGCTATTTTTTTAATTGCTTTTTAATTGTTTTTAGCTGTTTATCCTTTCTTGTTTTCCGCCCACCCGGATTTCTAATGATCCCTTTGGGTAACCCATGTTTCTTTTCTATGCTCCCAACAGTTATGTCGCTTCGATCTTTTCTAGGCATAATCAGCCTCCAATATTTTTATTTGAATTTAGAGGATACCTAATTTACACTAGCTCGAAAAACACCTGCGGCTTCCTGCGCTCGACCAGCTTTTCGGCGTTGAAGGCGATGCGGAAGAGCAGGTTTTCCTCCCACCAGCGGCCCATGGCCTGCATGCCGATGGGCAGCCCGTTGCCGGCATAGCCGGCCGGGAAGCTGATGGCGGGCAGGCCTGCCAGGTTGCCGGGGAAGGCGTAACGCATGACTTCCGTAGTGCTGGAGAGGTCCGACCAGCCGCCGGCAGCGTCCGCAATCGAAACTTCGGGAGCGGTGATACCCGTTGCCGGCGTGATGATGGCATCCACCTCGCTATAAATCTCCCTGAACGATTTCATAACACGCGTGCGCACCCTCTGGGCCTTCAGATAATCGTCGGCAGTGAACTCCCGCCCGAGGCTCAGGCTGAGGCGCACCTCCGCGCCGAAATCGTGCCTGTTGGCAGGGTAGTTGTTCATGGAAGCAGCCATCTCGCCCAGGATGCGATCATCATGTGCGCAATGCGCATGGTGTCCATCTCACGGCATCACAATTTCTTTTACCTGCGCCCCGCCGCGGCCAGCTTCTCCGAGCAGCGCGTTGCAGGCCTGGACTATCTCGGGCGTTGCATGCTCAAACCAGGGCCTGTAGACTACCCAGCCTGACCCCTTTGAGGTCAGCCCTGTTCCAGCCTTCAAGCGTCACGGCAGGCTGGTGCAGTGAGTTGGGTTCCTTGATGTCCGGACCCGCCATAGCAGGCATAAGCGATGGCCGCATCCTCTACGCGTGGCCGCCATCGGACCCAGGTGTGCCACGCTCCAGCACAGCGGAAAAGCGCCGAATTCGCTCACCCGGCCGAATGTGGGTTTGAGGCCGACCACGCCGCAGAGCGCAGCGGGAATGCGTATGGAGCCGCCGCCATCGGCGCCCACGGCGACGGGCAGATGCCCGCTGCTACGGCAGTCGGCAGAGCCGCTGGAGCTGCCGCCCGTATCATGCTTCGGATTGAAAGGGTTGCGTGTGGAACCGTAATTTACATTGAGCCCGTCCGGATTGATGCCGATCTCATGCATGTTGGCCTTGCCCAGCAATAAGCGCGCCTGCAGCGCGCAGCCGGGCCACCGCCGTGCAGTCCTGTCTGGCTGGCGCTCTTTCCCAATAAAGCATGTGCCGACGAGTCGTTGGGATATGGCAGCATGTCCACCTCGTCCTTTACTGCTACGGGCACGCCATCCAGCACGCTCAGAGGCTTGCCTGCCTTCCAGCGCTCGGCCGAGGCCCGGGCCTGCCTCTATGACATCTTCCTCATTAACGGCAATGAAAGGCCGCAATTTCAGTTCGCCGCTATCGGACTTTTTGATGGCCTCCAGTGCACTTTTGGCTACATCTTCGGGGGTGGCCTTTCCTTCACGGTAGACCTGCGCATAGCCCCGGGCCGTCCTGTAGGGTATGCCCGTTCCGCCGCCCTCGATCTTATTCAGCATATCCAAATCCGGCCCATCAACGGGTTTGGCCGGTTTCTCGACAAAGGCTATAGGGAACACGGTGGGAGGCTCTTCCGGCGCCAGTGACCGGAAAGCTTGAATCCCGCCGGTCTTCAACATGGATGGCATGATGACAGACCTCAACAGTCCGCTTTCCAGCGCATCTGCAATCATGGATAGCTGTCGGCCCGCCAGCCTGGGTAACTTCACAGATTTCAGGTCATATTGTTCACTGCCGCTCATAACAGCCTCCTTAAAATGTGGTCAGGCACAGTATAACATGCCTTTTCAGGTATGCGATATCCATCCGGCCCCGACGCGACCAGAGCCTTTACCAGGTCTTCAGCTTTTCCCTCAGCAGGTCGCTGGGTTTGGGATAGTGCCCCACGCCCCGGTATTTCTTAGTGTAGATGGCCTTTTTAGGGCAGTGGTTATAGCAACTCCAGCACCCGTAGCATTTATCCATATCGAAGACAGGCCTGGGGTCCAGATTGACCGCCCCGTACGGGCAAATCTTCTGGCAGATGCCGCATTCGTCGCACGAATCATCCACATATTTCATCCCCATATCCTTGCGGGACTGCGTGCGTGGGAAGGCGAAAAGCAGGCTGTTGAGAATCCCTGCGTTCAGCCTGGCCGCCTTAATCTCGTTGCCGTCTTTTATCAGGCCAAGCGTCCGATCCAGGCTGGAAACAAAGTCCTTAAAAGCCTTCAATTCCTTCTCGTTGGGATGGCCTTCGTTACCCCAGCCGCTGGCCACCATGGGTGGATAGCTCTCAGGCGTATGGAGGGTGTGTCCGGCCACAACCTTGAAGCCTGCGGCGGTGGCCAGTTTGCCCAGCATCGGCAGTGTTTTGCCCCTAACAGCGCCGTAAGTGTTGAAGACGAAGGCGGGCTTATTGTATTGCGTTCCCAATTTTTCGATGAAGGCCTGCATGAGATAGGGCGGCCCCCAGAAATCGGTGAAGGTAGCAAATCCTACGAAAGCATACTCGTCCAGTTCCGGCACGCCGCTCCTGGCGATGTTGAAAAGCTCGAGCTTAACGCTTTTGACCTTGCTCTGGATGTACTGGCAGGCCAGCCTGGTGTTGCCGGAACCCGAATAGTAGAGGATGATGCCCTTCAATCCGGAGCTATCAAAGTTATTGGCGGTTGTCATTTAATTACCTGATTGCCCGTCCTGCTTCACAGGCCGCCACCTATCATATCAAAATTTACTGCATTTGTTCCGGCACTGGTCATGATATCGTCCGCGTTTGGACTTACAGGAATATTAGATATAGAATATTTTCTTGACAGCGGGCAGATTTCCACCATCGGTGGAGTAGGAGAATTGATTTGGGAAAAGGGCTGCTTGCCACTGAATATGCTCCGGCTGAAAGAGCCGGGGAAAATAGCCTGCGCCGCCAGAAGAAACTGTTTGACGGTCTACCCCAGTTTAAACAATTTGCCGATTTAATTCCTGATCCGGTTATCGCCCTTAACGGCTGCAGGCAAATAGTTTTTGCCAATAGCGCAGCCGTTAAAGTAGTCGAAACGAACGGATTTAAGGAACCATATGGCCTTCGACCGGGCGAAGCCCTGTGCTGTGAACATGCCGTGACCAGCCGGTGCGGCTGCGGCACCACTTCTTTCTGCAGGTATTGCGGTGCGGTCAACGCCATTCTATCCAGTCTGCAAGGAGTTGAGGCTACCTCTGAATGCCGCATAACCAAGGATAAGACGGGTGAGCCCTTCCTCTTTAAGGTATATACGTATCCTTTCACAATCGGCGCCGATGCTTTCTCTATCTTTATTCTCAAGGACGTTACACAAGAGAGACGCATGCATATCCTGGAACATATTTTCTTCCATGATATTAAAAATCTCTTAACAGCGCTTTACGGGTGGGTAGACGTTCTAACGGATGTAGCCGACTCCAGATCGGCTGAGGTCTGCCGGATGCTTAATCAGCTAAGCACCGAGATCATCGAGGAGGTTAATGCCCAGCAGCAAATTGTAGCGGCTGAGAGCGATCGCTTGTCCGTCACACCCGGCGCCATAGATTCTCTAACAATGATTCAGCAGGTCAGAGAACTTTATCAGAAGCACAGCGTCGGTGAAGAAAAAAATATCGTCATAGATCCTGATGCCGCCAGGCTGGAGTTTATGAGCGATGCCTCACTGATAAGGCGTGTGTTGAGCAACATGGTTGCTAATGCGCTTGAAGCCACGGCCAAAGGAGGGACCATTACGATCGGGTGTAGCCGCTGTGTAGATAAAGTGCAATTCTGGGTCCACAACCCGGGCTACATTCCCCCGAAGGTGCAATCACAGATCTTCAAATGGTCGTTCTCAACTAAAGGTAAAAACAGGGGACTGGGCACATACAGTATGAGATTGTTGAGCGAACGTTACCTGTGTGGCAAGGTATCATTTAATTCTTCACGCGCCGGGGGCACAAAATTCACGGCCCAATATCCCCTTGAATTGAATGGTCACCGGTCAAGAAAATAAAATTAATTGGGTAACTATCCCTTGACATCGTGTAGCCTTTTTGTTATACTAGATTCAAGTTGAGGGATAAGAAAATGAAAGCGAAACAGGCCAAATATACAGCGAAACATTTTGACAAGCTGTTCCCTGATAACGATGCTTGCCTCAAATGGCTTCTGGACAAACAGTATCCAGATGGTATTGAGTGCCCAGTTTGCAAGAAGGTTACGAAGCACCACAAATTTGCCAAGAGGCCGGTTTACGAATGCGATTACTGCGGACATCAGGTCAGCCCACTTGCTAAGACAATCTTCCGCAAGTCGTCTACCCCACTCAAGGTTTGGTTTGAGGCTATATTTTGGATGGCTACTACCCGAAGCGGGCACTCTGCCAAAGAACTTCAGCGCAGGACAGGCGTTACCTATAAGACAGCATGGCGCATGTTTACACAAATCCGCACCCTTCTTGACGAGAATCCTGGCATGTTCAAAAATGAAGTCGAAGTTGATGAGACTTATGTGGGCGGTGCTCGACATGGTACTCGTGGGCGTGGCGCAGAGGGGAAGACAGCCGTTATCGGCATCGCGCAGCGCAAGGGTAAGGTTATCAGCAAAGTTGTGACCGATACCAAACGATCTACCGTTATGCCGCTCATTCAAAAGAACGTGACCAAGAAAGCGATGGTCTATACTGACGAGTACCCTATCTATAACGGGATTGATAATCTTGGCTACAAGCATAAAGAAGTCAATCATTCCATCGGGCAGTACGTTAATGGCAATGCCAGCACGAATACCATCGAGGGTTTTTGGTCCCTTGTAAAGCGTGGCATAAGCGGTGTTTATCATGCTGTTAGTCCAAAGTATCTTCAATCATATCTGAATGAATATCAATTTCGCTACAACCATCGTCTTGACCAGGCTCCGATGTTTCTAACGATGCTGGCTCAGATATAATTGTCTTACTGAGGAACGCTAGGAATTGCTCCTCAGTAATATCACGCTTGATTATTTTTCGCTTTAGCATTATTTTTCCTCATTGATAGTTCTTTGCAATTGATTTAATCGTTCATTATATTCGTGCAATTTCTGCAATAATAGAGGGGCCATTCCATAAAAAGTAGGTTCATTATTTAGAGATATCCCCATTTCATTAAATTCTTCATCGGTAATAACATTCATGTTATGCAATTTATTTACAAGAGTATTAACCCTAGAATTATATTTCGTATAAAATTCTGCACTTTTACTATTCATATATGCTAGCCATAGCGTTATTTCTTTATCTTGGGTTGTATTATCTGATATAGAGCCAGGGAGGGGTAGATCATGGGGAAGCGGCGGCGCATGTGTATTGGTATCTACAATGAATGTATTTATATCATCAATCAGTGTGCTCGTTTCTATTTGTATTGGAGAGATATTCGACTGAGAAGAATTGGCAACATCCGCATCTCTATGGGAAATGAACTGAACTATACTAATAAGAACCGTAAGTGCTACAAGGCAACCAATTGTTATAGTAGCCACTTTCATTACCTTGGGTTTAGGATTGTATTTGAGATATTCATGCATTAACAACCATATACCCATGAGCACTATGATTATACCAGCTGGTGTACTGATTGTAGGGGATATACCGGTTAACACGGCACCCCCCCCAATTCCAATGAATAAGATCGCCAATACAGCGAGCAATGTGTCCCACCATTTAATTCGAGGTGTGGTTTTCCACATGCTATAATTTTATCATGTATGTGTATACACGACAAGAAGGGATACTTATCATTAATTGGATACACAGTGAATTGGGATAGGAGGACGTGATGCGCGCACTTTATATTGTTACTCTCGCTGTAGTCTTAATATTTCCGGCCTTATTTGCGTACTGCGCTCCGGCGCCCATTTACGTAAATGATTTCCAGGTTACGCCCGACCCTGTAATCCGGGGTGACAATGCTACGCTGCGCTGGGACGTTTCGGGCGCCTCCAAAATTACTATCGATAACGGCATCGGGGCCGTACCGGCCAACGGGACGTTGAGCGTCGGCCCTTTGCAACCAACCACCTATACTCTCACGGCTAAAAATGGCGGAACTTCGGTGCAGAGGACGCTGACTTTGACAGTCAGCCCACGCGTAATAACCATGGTTGCTCCGGTCAAGGTCCCCACCATACCGGCCCTGGATACCGGCACGCTTTTGAAGAATATAGGCATGGATGTGGTGGTGGAAGGCGATATAACCTATATCTCAAGCTGGCTGCCCTCACGCTACCTGGAGCAAGGCCCAATGTTTCCCTGGACCTTCATTTTCTTCGTGAGTAACCCGTGGGAAGGGGCGAGCGCCACCTTGGACCTGGGCTATCCTTGCCTGGAATGCTGGCGGGACTATACCGCTTATTTCCGTGCCATCATCAGGCCGGAAAATATAGCCGGTTTTGTCGACCCTTCGACCGGGGCGCCGACTCTGTACGTGGGGAGGCACGTATTCATTCATGGCATGCTTACGGGCTATCTCTCGGCTCCGGCCATCTATTTAACCGACCCGGGCCAGGTGACGTCCCAGTAAACAACAGCTTGATATAATTTAGCTCAAATAAAAACCGGCGGTTTTAAAGCCGCCGGTTTTTTTAGTTGTCTACTTACTGATTACTGGGCTGCTGGGGGTGAGGGGGGCTCACCCTCCGGTCCATCGGGAGCCGGCAGCTCGACGCTGGGCTTCTGTGCGAACCAGGCCTTGTAAGCATCATAAGTGGACTGTGTTATCTTGCCGTCCTTGAGCAACTGGTCAAGCATAGTCGTGCTCCAGTCGGTCTTGCTCTTAGAGGCATTGGCTGTAGCATTGGCCGGCTTTTCAGGCTGGGGCAGGCTGACGGCGGGCTTGGCAGCCAGCCAGGCAGTTGCGCTGTCGACCTGCGCCTGGGTCAGCTTGCCGTCTTTGAGCAGCCTGTTGAGCATATCGGTATCGCGGGTGGTATTGTCTGAGCCGAAGAACAAGGGCACATCAGCCGGTTTGGCGGCCAGCCAGGCTTTGTAGGCATCGGCCTGAGCCTGGGTCAGCTTGCCGTCGGCTACCCATGAGGCGAACATTGCGTTCATCCTATCCGTGCTGAGTTCTGTTTCAGCCTGTTTAAAGGCGTCGGTCAGTTTGGACTTGTCGATACCCAGTATCGTTGCTACCTTGGCGGTCAGGTTATCATTGATCATAGCCCCGAATCCGCCGGGACCGCCGTGTCCACCACCCGTTCCTCCGGATGGAGTGCCGCCTGATTGAGCGTCATCTGCAGTGACAGCGGTCATGACGCCGGACGCTATCATTACTATAGCAAGTATCCCGGCAATCAGCCATAAAACCTTTTTCCACATCTAGAAATAACCTCCTGTTTTGTGGATATTGCTGAGATATAATTTTCTTCTCAGTTGGTATGAGTATAGGAGCCAATTATTAAGGGAATATTATGTATCTGGTCAGCCAAAGAGCAGCTAGCCTTTCTGCAACAGCTTTTCAAGGAATTGCCATATCTCGGAGATATGGGTGAGTATAAAGAACACCAGTATAATTCCCAGTATAGTCAAAGCGCATCCAAACCATCTCATATTATTATCCCGGCCTTATAATTCTGATTCCAGCCTATAATTATAGTCGCGATAGAGAGGCCGGGTAAAACTTCCTCTCAGGGGCCGGCTTCCAGCTTTCTTAACCTTTTGGCTCAATTTATTGGCATGCTCAGGCGGTTGTGCCGATGAAATCGTTCTTCTATAGTAAGGTGCATATGCTGGAAATCTTATGAACAAGAGCGGTGTTTACCAGGGAAAAGCGCTTGTAATCGAAGATGAGCTCATCATCGGAAGGCTGTTCATCGAAGTGCTGTCGGGCGAGGGTTTCGATGTTGACTTCGCTCCCAACGGCATGGTTGCCGTGGAAAAAGTCAATGAGACCGACTATCAAGTCTGCCTGTCAGATATCAAGATGCCGGGCATGAACGGCATAGACTTCTATCATTACCTTGAACAGGACCACCCGGAAATGCTGGAGAGGGTGATACTTACCACAGGAGACACGCGCAGCCCGGCTATCCAGGAGTTCTTAAGAAATGGCGAAAAGAACTTTATTTCCAAGCCTGTTTTGCCTTCGGAACTGATACGAAAGGTAAAAGAGGTTATGCGGCATAAAGACGGCCCGCCAACAGCGGGCGCCTGATTTAGTCCGGGACGATCATCACCCTTATCAGTGTCGGCCATGAGCAGGCGGCTAATTCAAACGAGTAGAGAGCCGATCCCAATTCTGGTATAGTTTAGACAGAATATAAGTATTTAATGTTTACTGATCCGGGGGAGAGAAATGGCTTATAAAATTCAGAGTGCAACCGAGGTGCTGGCCTGGGCACAACAGAACCACTGGATGCTGATATGGGCGACCGATGATTACAGAATATGTGCCTTTGTGGCGAGCGGGGGCAACATAGTCGAGTTCTACTTCGAGAAGAACAAAGTTACCGTTAGGACGCTTCTGTCATACATCTGCAAGTAGGACTTTTGAGCTTCAATCAGGCTACTAGAAGAGTATGACAGCCGCAGGGTGACGTGCCGGCATTTTTCACCGTTGCTACCGGACAGCATTATAATTATCTCGAAATCTATTTAAACTGGGGTATGAGTGGGGGAGGTGTAATATGTTTCGTCACGACTTTCATAATCTCTGTCTGGCCTTACTCATATTTATAACCGCATCTATGCTGGCAGGCTGCTATGCCGGTAAAACTGTCTCCAGTGTAACCAGCGGGCCGGCGGGCGTCCCCGCGCAACAGCCCATCCCCCCGGCAGCGGTGCAAGCGGGGGCTGAAAACGCACAAACTGCCGGGGTAGCGGTGCCAACCTCAACGCAAATACTGTTTTTACGTATAAATCAGCGCAGCGTCAATATAAATCCCTTTACTAAGATCCCGGACCTCTCCACCGCGACCAGAGATATATGGGTAATGGGCTCCGAAGGTGGAAATGCAGTCAATTTAACCGAGGGCTGGTGTGGATGCCGAATCAGCTTCCTGGTCGCCGGACAAATCTGAGATCGTCTTCGATTCCGTATACTCATATTTGCAAGGAGCGCCGATTTCCTCTGTAAATACCATGCAAGCTGACGGCAGTAATGTTAAGACCATATCGCCGAGCGGATCGAGCAGACATTTGCCGGCATGGTCCCCCGACGGCCTGAAAATAGCCAACAGCAAGTTTTTTATAACGCAGTGCGGCGACGGTCAATGCAGCTACTTTACGCTGTTCACCTTTAACCCGGACGGAAGTAGAGATACACAGATCAGCTTCAGCCCGGACCGTGGCTATGACTTGTTGCCCAGATGGTTCCCCGACGGGGAACGAATTGCGTTCCTGAGAAATGAGACGGGATTTTTCCATATTTATTCCGGCGATATCGTCAAAGGCACTGTAACAGAATATAATATCGATCAAAATCCCCTGTATATGCCCTGGTTTTCCCTGTCACCGGATGCCGGCGGCATCGTCTATTCACACGATCTTTCGAGGGATTATTACCATGCCGGGCGTGAGATCTTTATTTTCGATATTAAATCAGGCCGGGAAATGCAGCTTACCGCCAATAATTACCCCGACGATAATCCCTGTTTTTCACCCGACGGCAGGCAGATAATTTTCGCCTCTTTCGGCGATACCGATGAAACGTCCGGCATGTTCGTTATGAATGCCGATGGTTCAGACCTTCACAGAATATCATCGTCGCAATACGGCGATATGCCCATGCAGTGGCGGTAACCCGGTCCTTTGTTAAGCGGGCGGTTTAAAAAAGTTTAAATACCTTGCGCAGCAGCCAGATAATCAAGAAGAACAAGCGCTATAACCAGGAGCACGTTGATGAGCCAGCCGATGGCGGGCAGGACCAGGAAGCCCAGAAGCCAGAGTACCAGCAGGATGATGCCTACGATTAATAAGACGTTCATAGCCGCTCCTTTGTCGGAAAAATTAATAGGGAAGCCAACCCCCTGTTTTCGCCGCCTATAATATCATAAAAAGACGGCCCGAGAAGGCCGCCCGGGAAGCCTGAAATCGGACCTCGATATATCCTTTCATTGAGATTTTTATTGTGTGAGCGTACAATCCTCGAAAATAGTCGAAGGTAAGTATGAGGAGAGCCTGTCTTTTAGTTCTGATTATCCTGGTAACGCTGCCTTCTTTGTTGTTTCAGGCCTGTACCGGGACACCCGACATCCGGATAGTCGATTTTAAAGCCGATCCGCCGGTTATCAGCGAAGGTGAAAATACCTCTCTAACATGGAATGTGACAGGCGCTACTGCCGTTTCAGTCGATAATGCTATCGGTGATGTGCCCCTGTCCGGCCGGTTGGCAGTAATGCCTCTTCAAACGACAACATATATCCTTACCGCCAGAAATGGCGGCACTACGGTAGGGGAGAACGTGACGGTTACGGTAAATCCGCTCCCGGCCGTCCAGACGGCTGAGCAGATTCCTACCATATCGGCTCTGGATACGGCAAAGCTGTTCAGCTACATGGGGAAAGAGGTACAGGTGGAAGGCGATATTACCTATATTTCGAGTTGGCTGCCCGACGAGTATATGGGCCAGGGAACGACCCGTCCCTGGACATTTATATTCTTCATGCAAGATTTGTGGGAGGGAAGCGCAGACAACGCCGGGCCCGGCCATAATTGCCCCGATTGCTGGCGTGACTATACATCCTACTTCAGGGTGGTCATCAAATCCGATAATCTGGCCGATTTCCGGCCTTATTTCAGTTGGGCACTAACCGACACGGGCGAGCAGTCCCTTATTGCCAGGGGCAGCGCCGCGTATCTCCAAAAACTTGCAACACCCGGCTTCGCCGTGCAGGAACCGGTCCATATGGTAATCCGCGGAGTGATACAAAATTATATGTCCGCTCCGGCTATATATTTGACCGATACCAGCCAGATAATCAGCCTTACCGGCATAAAACCTTAGAATGCCTTTCCACAGCTTTATCAATCTAATCCGTTACCCTATGCGGAAGCATCGCATGGAGACGGAGGCATTTTGAAATCCTTCATGGATGAACGAGAGCGGCTCGTCTTTTTCCTGCAGGGCGATGGTATATATCAGGGGTAAATAATGGTCCAGCGTCGGCACGGCCAGTGCGGCTGATCTTCCCATGCTTTCATAGTTGATCATTTCTTCGTGGTTGCCGTTCATTAGATTGGCTTTAACCTTCTGATCGAAATCGACCGCCCAGTCATACGGCCGGAGCGTTGGTATGGCTGAAGTCGATCAGCCTCAAGTTATGTACTATGTTGCCGCTGCCCATGATCAGCACTCCATGCTTTCTCAGCTCCGACATCTGGGTCGCCAGGTCGTAGTGGTATTTAAGCGGCTTGGGGTGCCACTCATTGAAGGAATAGTGCAGGCTCATCTCGAATACCGGGATGTTGGCCCTGGGGTACATGTGTTTTAAAGGCGACCAGGAGGCATGGTCGAGTCCCCAGCTCATGTCGCATTTGACCTCTGTGCTGCGGACCAGCCTTGAAGCAAGCCTGGCATGCTGCGGCGAGCCCGGGCTGGCATAACGCATCCTGTATAGCTCCTCGGGGAAACCGTAAAAATCGTGGATGGTGCGGGGCTTATCCATACAGCCAACGTGCGTGCCATCGGTCAGCCAGTGCGCAGAGACGACCATGATAGCTTCGGGCTGCGGCAGCTCTTTTCCCAGCGCGGCCAGCCTTTCCGTGTAGCTGTTTTGGGAGATGATATTTAAGGGAGAACCATGGCCGATAAATAATACCGGCATTTTGACGCCTGTTTTTTTCTCTTTGCCGCTCTCAACCATGGTCGCCACCTCCGCCTTTTTTCCTGTCCGGGTAAATTTTATAACGTATTGAACGTATTAACAAAAGAGACCGCGGATAATCAGGCCGCCTGTGCGAAGGCGAATTAGCGCTCGTGGTTCAGCGATCGCAGCAGAGCAGTCAGCAAAGCGAGCTGCGGGACAGGCACGTCCAGCGATTGCGCCCTGCGCAGGGGCTCGCCGAAGATGGCCTCGATCTCCATGGCCCGCCCTTCTACAAAGTCTATCATGGTGCTGGGCCGGTAGGGACCCATGGTGGCGGTCGACTTGAAAAAGAGGTCCATCAATATGTCGCTGTCGATGCGTGTTTTCAGAGAATGATGTTCCAGGTCTGCATTGCCGGAAGCCAGTACTTCAGACATTAATGTGTGGGCGGCCGCATTCAGGCCGGCATCCTGCATGATGCGGTCGGTGGTGATCCCGCCTGCAGCCACAGCCATGCCGCTGAAGGGTATGTTCCAGCCCAGCTTCTCCCAGCGCGACTGCAGCAGGCAGGAAGATTCGAAAATGGTAACCTTGCTCCCGGACCACAGCTTCACGGCTGCGGCGAGCTCTGCTTTATCATCCTGGAAATGGCCGATGGTTACCGGGCCGTAGGCCAGGTGATGGGTGCGACCTGGCTCTCCGCGGTTGATGCAGGTGAAAGCCATCCCGCCGAAGATGCGCCGGGCGCCGAACCAGCCGGCGAAGCGCTCTTCGAGTCCCAGGCCGTTCATCAGTACGAGTATACGAGTGCCGTCGGCTACACAGGGCGAAAGGAGCTTGTGCCCCTCGCCGATGGAGGTCGATTTCAGAGCGCAGATGATCCAGTCGGAAGGGCCTATCTCCGCGCTGGTCTTGTAAACATTGGGGTGGGCCAGGGTCAGATCGCCTTCAGGGCTGGTGATGTGCAGCCCTGATTCTTTCACGGCCCGGTAATCGCGTCTCATGAGAAAATGGACATCGTGGCCGGCCTCGGCCAGTCTTGCCCCGTAATAAGTGCCCAGTGCGCCCGAGCCGATAACCGCAACGCGCTTCAACTCCATAAATTTATGGCCCTCTTAAATTTGTACGGCAACACAAGTATATGTAAAATCCATTAACATGGCCGTCGCTTCGCGAGGAAGCCCGGCCTGAAATCCAGATCGATTGATTTTATAAAAAATCGCGGTTTTACGCCACTGTATCGAGGACTATGAATAAATCTAAAGTTGCGCTGGTAGCCTGCAATACATACGAAGACGGCCGTGTCTACGAAGCTGTCATGAGGGGATTGGAGCTCCTGGGAGGAGCCGCCAGCTTTGTAAAGCAGGGCGAGCGGATCGTATTGAAGCCCAACGTGCTCTTCGGGCTGGACCCCGCCGAATGCGTTACTACCCATCCGGCGGTCTTCAAAGCCGCTGCACGGGCTCTCAAGGAAGCCGGGGCTGAGCTTTACTACGGAGATTCGCCCGGTTTTGGAAAGTGCGAGCCCAATATGCAGAAGGCCGGTCTGAAGCGGGCGGCCGATGAACTGGGCGTGAAGCCCGCAGATTTTGATGAAGGCAGGGCAGTCGTCCATCAAACCGCGCTGCTCAATAAAAGGTTTGTGCTGGCCAACGGGGTGCTCGATGCCGCCGGCCTGGTGAGTTTGCCGAAGCTGAAAACGCATGGCCTGACCCGAATGACCGGCGCCATTAAGAACCAGTTTGGCTGTATTCCCGGCGTACTAAAAACCCAGTTCCACATACAGATGCCGGACCCCTACGACTTCGCCATCATGCTGGTCGACATCAATACCTTCATTCGGCCGCGCCTCTACATCATGGATGGGATCACTGCCATGGAAGGCAACGGGCCCCGCAATGGGAAGCCGCGCAATCTTAACTTTATCCTGCTTTCCAGCGATCCGGTGGCCCTGGATGCCACGGCTGCCCGCATAATCGACCTTAATCCGGCTTTCGTCCCGACCTCCGATCCGGGCGAGCGGTCGGGGCTGGGCACTTACCAGCAGTCGAGTATGGAAATTCTGGGAGATGATTTAGAGGCTTTTATTACCAGGGACTTCGATGTCGTGCGCAAGCCGCCGGTTCGCGCTACGGCAGGCCGTTTAAGGAAATTCTTTAAGAACCAGATTTGTCCAAGGCCGGTTATCGATAAGACGCTATGCACACGCTGCGGCACTTGCGTAGAGGTGTGCCCTGTGGAACCCAAGGCGCTTAACTGGGATGCTGAATCCGATAAAGTCCCCAAGCATGATTATGATCAATGTATTCGCTGCTTCTGCTGCCAGGAGATGTGTCCCGAAGGGGCTATAACCATTAAGAATACGCTGTTGGGCAGGGTTGTTTCCGGCTGATTGCAACACCGGGGCTTTGGTCCGGGCAACGGGGGATATTTGACCGCCTCGCAAATCGGCACTATCATCCATCCATGCCGTAAAATGCATAATGAGAGACGGCTCCTCAGGATAAAAGTCCCGGACATGGTGTTAAAACTTCGAACTATATATATATTGCCGGCGGCGCTCGTATTGGCAGCGTTGCTGATTTCCTGTACCCCGCTTGCATCTCAAACTCCTCTTCCGGTGAATCAGGCTTCGCAGTCGACCAGCGAAAAGGCGAAGTCTGAGGGGCAGGTTGATAATTCCACCCCCGGTTTGAATGAAAATGCTACGGCCGCCGCACAGGTTTCACCGGAATTAGGAAAACCGGTCAAAAAATTGAGCAATGCCGACCTTCAAAAGCTGATAACAGGTAACCCGGCGAATATAGACAACAGCAAGTACGAGGTTACCCCCGTTGATGAGCTGCACACGACGGGCAACCCCCGGCAGGTTGACATTTCCGAGTACCGCCTTGTGGTTGACGGACTGGTCGACCACCCGTTGTCGCTATCCTATGAGGACCTGCTGAAATATCCCGCAGTTACCGAAACCGTGCTGCTTATCTGCCCGGACTTCTTTGTAGACAATGCGGAGTGGACGGGAGTGCCTTTAGAGTACCCTGCTGCAGGCTGCCGGCATCCAATCGAAGGCGGCCAAGATAGCCATCATCGGGATGGACTCGTACAGGCAGACGCTGGCTCGGGACGATGTGGAGAACGGCGATGTTTTCCTGGCCTACAAAGTGGATGGCGTGCAGTTGCCCGAAGAGCACGGCTTTCCGCTGCGCCTGGTGGTGAAGGGAAGTTACGGAAACATCTGGGTCAAATGGGTACAGCATGTCGAGGTTGATTAGCGTGCGGCCCGGTACAATTTTCCAGTGGAGATACCTATGAGAAAACTGATATGTTCGAAAACATTGAGGCAGATAGTGCAGTGGCTGCTTTTCGCCGGCGCTGCACTTTATATACTTACAGGACTGGGCATGACGCAGTTCGGTATCTTCGAGCCCGTGGCCCTGGGGTTGTGGGTGAGGCATGCATGCGTCGTCGATACATAACAACCTCATCATTCCCTTCGTTATCCTGTTGCTTCTGCACTTGCTGCTGCCGTATATAAGGAAATGGCTCAATCACTCACAGCAGCCGGGCTCGCCCGGGTGCCCGCAGCAGTCCTGACCATGGCGTATCTTGATATAGAAATTGCGCAGGAGCAGCCTGATCTTTACGTGCCAGGGCAAGGGGACCGACATATTAGTGAAAAATGACTTGATACTGGGCATCGTCTCAACGTCCTCCCTTCAACAATTACTCTTTTAATTTCGGCTCTACTTTAATTGCTTATGTAGTTTGCAGGAGAGCGCTCCGGAAGGGCATAGGTCAATGGTTTCTTTGATCTTATCAGCCTCGGCGGCATCTATATTCACCCAGGGCCGCTTGTGCGGCCGGAAAACCTGCGGCAGGCATGTGTAACATTCGCCGGAGTGAATGCACTTGGATGAATCCCAGTAAACGGTTATATCGTCGTTACGGTAGACCCTTTCCACTGTGCGTGTGATTATACACCAGGGGCCGCAAGACTTGCAGGGCTGAGGCCGGGCTATCGGCGTTGCGGCGTAATGGTGATAGGCGGCTGCCAGGTCCAACCGGTACCGTGGCACATGTGATGCTGGTCGATGGTAATTCTGCCGAAGTGCGTAACCTGCCTGCCGGTGCCATTGCAGCCCGCACAGCGTTTGGCGTCCACCGGCACGGTAAACCGGGCCCTCCCGTGGCAGACCGGGCACTCAGTCTTTCCATAGGTACCGTAGCCCGAATCGATCCTGCCGCTGGCGCCGCAGAAACCACAGGCTACCATCTTACCCGCCACCCTCGGATTACTCATAAGTTATTTCCTTATGATTTTATAATAGATCGTGCCGACGAGTTTCGCAACGGCCTTTCAGCATGAAATGGTCTCTTTGCGATCAAGAGCGGATGGTATTTTTACTCTGGTAAATCAGGACTGTCTTTACAGTCCATCGATATTTATGGTATTTTGAGTGTCAGATTATCCCGTGCAGAGATGAGTATGTCCTGGGTGTAACCGGAGGGGAAATATGGCGTCAATATATCGGATGATTTCGGTGGCTCTGGCTATAATCCTGATCCTGACTTCAGCTCTTATGTTCTTTCCGCACGATAGCGTTAGTGCGTCCCCGGGCACGATATATGTTAACGGGACCACAGGGAACGATAGCTATGACGGCAGCTCACCGGTCGTCGTTTCGGGCACCATTGGTCCCAAGCAGACCGTGCAGGGTGGAATCGATGTTGTCAGTGGCAGTGGCACTGTATTCGTGGCGGCCGGAACATATGACCCTTCGTCCACTATCGATATAAATAAGTCCTTGATCCTGGTGGGCGCCGGGCAGGCAACCACAATATTTGATGGAACCGCCTTAAGCAGCCCCAGTGCGGTATTGCAAATAGGGACGGGTTTGATTGTAGTAATGTCGGGAATAACGGTCCAGCATGGAGGGGACTGCGGACTGTTTATCGCCGGCGGGGAGCCTGGTTCCAATGTTACGATCAATGATTGCGCCTTCATCAATAACACTGCTCTCGAAGCCGGAGGCGGTGTCGGCATTAGCACTTACAACACGGTCACCATGAACCGTTGCACTATAAGCAGCAACACGATCAGCACGGGCGTGAAAAACGGTCTGCTCCATAGTAGCGGGGACAGTTTGGCTCCTTCCCTTCTGGGCAGCGGCGGGGGGATTTTCGCAGATAACAGCACGCTGACCCTCAATTCCTGCACGGTGAACAATAATGCGGCCATGGGAACCGGAAATTCTAGCACAGGATTAGGCGGCGGCATAGCCGCAGTGGATAATACCACGCTTAATATGGACGGATGCACAGTCAACGCCAATATAGCATACGGTATGGGAGGCGGGCTATGCTATGTCCAGGACATCTTCGATGATACCATGACAGCGGTTCCAACCGTAAATAATTGCGAGTTCAACCAGAACCTGAGTGGCCTGTCCGGTGGCGCTGCATTTTTCGGGGACCCGTCAGTGTTCAATAACGATAATGCCAGTCTTATTGATACTGCCAAAGGTTTGCTGAACGGTACAGGTAACAGGACAGGGGCCGGCGTCTTGTCCTCTAAATTTAAGCTCGGGGAACGCGCAAAGGAAGGGTTGATACCTACATCCGGTATTCCGATTATGAATAACTGTAATATCGTCAATAATCAGGCGGGCATTATTGGCGGGGGCGTGGGTGAGGCAGATGCAGAGATCCTTTTGAACGGATGCAATATAAGCGGCAACGCCGCCGATATTTTTGGCGGAGGCATAGGTGGTATATGGGCCATTGACGAAATCATCAACTGCACGATCAGCGGCAATACCCTGACTTATCCAAATCCCCCATCAGGCTTTGGCCCGGAGTCCGCTACCGTCAAATCCGGCGGCTTCCCTAAAACAATCCGGTCTGCCGGCCTTCCGACGGTCACAAATGCGGGAGGCGGTCTCGGTTTCATTCTGGGCGCAATCTATCTCGATTGTGCGACTGTCACCAGGAACTCCACAAGCCTGAGCGATAACGAATCGTATGGCGGCGGCATTTACTTGGATGATAATAGTGGAAGTTGGTTTATTAATACTATCGTTGCCAATAACACGGCCTACCAGACGTCATACAATAACTGTTTGAACGAGAGTGAGATAGTTTTCGAAGAGAGTAATATTGACAGCCAGAACAGTTGCGGATTTACCGATCCCACCGACCAGGTCAATACCGACCCGCTGCTGGGTCCTCTGCAGAATAACGGCGGGCCGACGCAGACCTGCGCCATAACCGACAGCAGCCCAGCCTTCGACCGTGGAAGTAACGATCCGGATTTCATGCCACCGACCGACCAGCGAGGCATAACCAGGCCCCAGGGCGCCTATTGCGATATCGGGGCCTACGAACTAGTGCTAGTTAAATCCCAAACTACGACTCCCGTGACCGGGCCTGGAGGCACGGTAACCTTCACGACAGGCTCGGGTGGGATTTCGGGGTTGACGGCACTGCCCGTCGATGCGTGTGGGGCATTAGGTGCTCCGGTTGACCTTCCCTACGGGATTTTCTCCTTCAATATAGTGGGAATTGTGCACGGATCGACCGTTCCCGTAACCGTTAATCTTCCGACGCCGATTGCAGGGGCAGTACAATACTGGAAATGCGGAGGGGCGGCCGGATGGACCGATGTAACATCGCTCGTTTCCTATGTGCCGGGCACTACGACGCTGACGCTTAACCTTACCGACGGCGGCCTGGGAGATGCCGATCATCTGGCCAACGGGCGTATAGTTGACCCCGGCGGACCGGCTTTCCTTTGGACCGGGACACCGCACTCCTCATCACCATATACCGGGCCGTCTCAACAGCCCATGCCTGTTCCCAACTTGCTGGTGCAGAGCGCCAGCCTGTCGGTGGAGAAAGTAGATTCCGGCATGCCGGTAACGGTGACCGCCATGGTCGCCAACAGGGGCTCGGCCGACGGCAACATGCGGTTGGGGCTTTACGTCAATAGCCAGGAAGAGGCCAGCCAGATTGTGGCTGTGCCCAAGGGCAGCCGTGTGCCGGTCAAATTTACGGTAATCAAGGACGAACCCGGCACGTACACGGTCTATGTGGGCGGAGTAACGGCGGGCAGTTTTACGGTAAACAACTGGGTCAACCCGGACAAAATACTGTTTATCAGCTCAGGCCTGTTGTTCTGTGCCCTGGTCATAGGCATCTACATGCTCTGGCGCAAGCAGAGATATTCGTAGCTATCGAATGTCTTTGCCCGACTGGCTGGCGATCGTGGCATTCATCAGATCGATGATGCGTCTGTTGTTTTGTACGATCAATTCTGTGAACGAGGTCTGAAGCATGCCCAGGACTATGGGCAGCCGTTGCAGATATTTATCGGTGTCCTTGGAATATTTGGACATATAGCCGTCCAATATTCCGCCGATGGCCGGCGATTCCCCGTGATTATAGGCATCTTCTACGGATTGGATGTCATGTAAATGAGATTCCATCAGGCGCCCGTATTCCCGGAATATTAGCTCGGGGTCTGTCAGCTGCCGCAATTTTTCTTCCAGGGAACCGTTATCCATGATTAAACCTCCTGGCGCCTATTTCCTGATGAATTCAGCTAATTATACCAAGTATGTTCCCGTTGTATAGAGCGTATTGCCTTGATAATCAACCTGCGAGGTGCTAAAATCCGCCCTGTCGCGCCCGAAGTCGCCCACCGGCGATGCGTGCATATTATTTCAATGATCACGGGAGGTTAAGATGAAGCAGAAAGAAGGATTTTTCGAGGGTACCAGCAAGGTAAAAATCTACTGGACGGCCTGGCTGCCGGAAGGCAAAGCCAAAGCCATTGTTATCGTCGCCCACGGCGTGGGTGAACACATGGGCCGTTACACCAACCTTGTCAACAAAATCGTGCCCAACGGTTACGCAGTCTACGGACTGGACCACGAGGGACACGGCAAATCCGAAGGCGTGCGGGAGGTCGTGAGCCGCTTCCAGGTATTCATCGATGATCTCAAAAAGCTTTACGATATGGTCCGTAAAGAAAACCCGGGGTCCAAGATCTTCCTTCTCGGCCACAGCATGGGAGGCCTTATCGCCACCGATTACTTGGTTCAATACCAGCAAGGACTTATGGGCGCCATAATTTCAGCCCCCGCACTGAAAGCCACCAACATAACTCCGGATATTGCAGCCATGCTCAACAAGATGTCTAAGGACACACCCGAGATGGGCGTTCAGCCGCTGGATACCACTTTGCTCAGCCATGATAAGCAGGTGGTCGACACCTACAACTCCGACCCGCTGGTCTTTCACGGCAATATGACCGCCAGGATCGCTTCCGAGATGATAAATACCATGGCGGAAGTGGAGCCGAAGATTCCTACCATCACGGTGCCGCTGCTGGTCATCCAGGGCGCCGACGATAAAATTGTTGACCCGGCCGGCGCAAAAATGCTGTACGAGAAAGCGGCGTCCAAAGACAAGACGATCAAAATCTACGACGGCTTTTACCACGAGAGCTTCAACGAAATTGAAAAGGCACGTCCGCTGGCAGATGTGCAGGCCTGGCTGGATAGCCAGGTGTAAAAGTTAACGCTGCCTGTCCCGGAAATATATAGCATATCGAGGCAGATACGCCTCGATGTTGAACATTGCATGCCGCATGGGTTAAAATCATGGCCTAACTTGGAGACCCTAGTGTGGCGGAGGCTGATCGTCGGAGTCTGAGCCACGGTTGGCCCCTCGGGCTGGTAACCGGTTATGAGTGATGATGCTTCTGAGTCAGGGCTAAAGGCTGCCAAGGCCTCTCTATGTTCTCCCTCATCGGAACGCATTTCCGATACTGATGCTGCTTCCCCAAAGAGCAAGACCCATAAAATCCTGATTATGGATGATGAAGATACGATACTGGATACCGTCGGCCGCATGATTGCTCTCTTCGGGTTTGGAGATGTTTCAAAGGCGCGGGATGGTCGCGAGGCCTTGGAGCTATATGATAAAGCCAGGCTGGCAGGCGAGCCCTTTGACCTGGTTATCATGGACCTGACCGTAAAAGAAGGGCTGGGAGGAAGGGAAGCCATTAAAGAGCTGCTCAAGATAGACCCGGATGCCAGGGCCGTGGTAAGCAGCGGCTATGCCGGCGATCCCCTGGTCCTAAATTTCCAAAATTACGGCTTCATAGGCGCTTTGATCAAACCCTATACTATGGATGAATTGCGTAACTTACTGACCGCCTCCTTAACTTAATTGCAAGGTAATACGGATGGGATCGGCAGTTGATATAGGCCTCGGTATTGGCTGTCTCATAATCGCCATACTCATGGCGGGCATTGGCGGCTGGTTTTCCTGGACAGGGTTCAAAGATAAAGACTGGTCAGCCCTGTTTCTGGCCATACTAATCCTGGCGGTAGCCGTTTTTGCGGTTATCAGCGCAATTAGCCTATTCACCAGGGTCTGATTCAGGAATTAATTGACCGCTGCAGGCAGATTACTTCCGTTGTTTTCTGTCGCCCAGGGAAAGCAGTCTTTCAAATACGAAGATGACGCCGTCTCCCATTTTATCCAGTGCTTTGATCAGGTGGTTGCCTGTAGTGTCGACGGCGATGGAAAAAGGATTAACTGCAGTGGGTTCGGGTAGCGTTTGCGGGGTGTCGGGAGGTTCATATCCGGGAGTATGGCTGCGATGCAGGTATTCCAGATAGCGGCTAATTAAAGGATCGACTTCCGGAGGCGGCTCCGTCAGCTCCGCTGATTCGTCGCAGGCGGCCAGGGCCGGACCTTCCAGAGCGGTGGATATTTGCTCTTCCACAGGCCTGGCCAGGTGTGTGATCACCAGGTCGCAGAGCTCGGAGAGGTCCTTACGCAGGCGGGGGTGGCTTTCTTCTACGCGGGATATGTTAGCCTTCAGTTGTTGAAGTGCTGAAAGAAGAGATTCAACAGGGTCCTCGGACTGCTCAGGAGCGCATAAATCGGAATCTTCCAACCCCGGCTGAAATTCCTGCTCCATTAATCCCTATATTATGACACGGTTAAGTAATTTTCAACGTTATGCCTACAGGGCAATGGTCTGAGCCCTGGACATCCTTTAGAATGAAGGCGCCGGCCAGGGATTTAAGCAGGTTATCCGAGACGAAGAAATAATCCAGCCGCCAGCCGATGTCTTTGGAGCGTGCCTTGAAGCGGTATGACCACCAGCTATAATGTCCGGGCTCAGCGTTAAAATGCCGGAAGGTATCCACATACCCGTGGGCGACCAGCTTATCCATCCAGGCGCGTTCCTCCGCCAAAAAGCCCGACGTATCTTTATTCGATTTCGGCCGTGCGAGGTCTATTTCCTGGTGCGCTGTATTAAAATCGCCGCAGACAACGAGCTTCTCGCCTTTAGCTTTAAGTGCGTCCATGTACTCTAAAAAAGCATCGTAAAAGCGCAGTTTGAAGGGCAGGCGTGAGGCTATTTTTTCAGCATTGGCAGCGCCTTCCTGCCGGGCGGCGGCAACCTCTTTGGGTCCGTAGGCTTTGGGGAAATACACGTTGAAAAGCTTGAAGCCGGGGTATTCCGTCATCAGAACCCTGCCTTCGGCATCGAATTCGTGGATCCCCAGCCCGTGTTCAAACTTCAGCGGCTTTGGCCGGCTGAAAGTCGCCACCCCGCTGTAACCCTTTTGATCGGCAAAATTCCAGTAGGTGTGGTAGCCGGACGGGGATTCCAGCGCCGGAGGAATCCGGCCTTGCTGCAGCTTGGTTTCCTGGAAGCAGGCGATATCCGGCGCTTCCCTATCCAGCCATTGCAGAAAACTCAGCGGAGTTTGGCCTTCAGGGGCAAGGTTGGCTTTCTCCAGCATGTTGCGCATGCTGACCACGTTCCAGGATATGAGCTTTATTTCTCCGCCCATGAAATTACTTAAAGTTCAGCCGCCGTTTTCGTCCGACCATTCCTGCATCATCTTCTTGATACGCTGGGCGAGGCTGGGATTAGAGCGCAATCTCTCTATGAAAATCGGGCAGCCTTCCAGAATGGAATTTTCAGCCGCTGAAGCCAGGCCGGAGAAGATCTGGTTGATGTTGAAGTCTTCCGAGCCCGGCGGTCCGGAAATAATTGCGTTCGGCCCGAGTTGCTTGCGGACATCGAGCTCGGTTACACGCACCGGCAGCACGCAGTTTTTATACCAGGGGCAGGACTTGCACTGCAATAGTGATTGCGCTTCGTCGAGAATGTCAGCCATATATCTCCCTCAAGACGGCCATGCTATTTCAGTCCCTGTCGCCCTCCGCCGCAGAAGAAGCTGCATTTGGGGCAATAGCGCGAGTCCTTGGATATAGCATTGCCGCAGTTGGGACAAATGGGTTCGAGAGGCTTTCCGCAGTTGCCGCAAAACCTGTCGAAAGGCACGCGTGGCCATCTGCAGAACGGGCATTGCGAGCCGGTTGCACCAATGACGCCCAGCCCGGCGCCGCATGAGGAGCACTTTGTGCTTCCGGCGGTGTTCTCTTTCCAGCAGTTGGGACAAAGGAAGTTTTGTTGCATGATTCTATGAAATACCTTAAATATTTTATGCCTGTTTTACGGCGTGGGCAATAGAAGTATTACTGCGCGGATGTATCGAACTGCATCATAGGGCTTTTGGCCACATTGCCATCCTTGTCCACGGAAATTGCCTGGTACGAGTATGACGATTTGGGTATCAGGTTGGTCAGGCCCACCTGATGCTGCAGTACGCCGGTGTTGGTGCCCGTAGTCGGATCATTCTGTACGGGGGTCAGGGTATTGGCTACGGGCCATAGGCCGTAAGCAACCTGCGAGCTGGAATATTTATCGGTGATCCAGGATATGATAGCCGTGTATTGAGATGAGCCGCCCTCAACCTGCAGATTGGAGATCATGGGAGGCGTTTTGCTGGTCACGGTAGTTTGCTTCACCGGCTGTGCCGTCTTTATCCAGTTAAACTGGAAGGCCAGCACCAGGAAGACTGTTAAACCCACAACCAGCATTACCAGCGCTGAAAGCAGAAACGGGTTGGTGCTCAAGACAATCTGCTTGAGCCTGCTGACTATGCCCTGGTAGGGCTGGGATGGCGGTGGATAAGCGCCATAACCGGGGTATTGCTGGTAGCCCTGGTAGGCCTGCGGATCGCCCGGTGCGCCGTATCCGGAGGATGTATATGGCTGCTGTGGCTGGGCCTGGTAGTCCGGTGTTGCATATTGTGTGGGCTGCTGCTGGCCCACAGGCTGGGTCGGCGGTACCTGTGTTGTCGGCATAAGAGGTGAACCGCATGCGTGGCAGTACTGGCTGCCCACTGTATTGCCGGCGCTGCAATTAGGACAGTAGGCGAGGAGCGTGTTGCCGCAACGCGGGCAAACCCAGGTCCCTCTCAGGTTTTGCGTACCGCAGTGGGGACAGGCTTCAGTGGATTGATACATATAATTGAATACGTTTCCGTAGAGGTTACTGTGTTGTTACATTGGCGGCGGTTGTGGCGTAATTTATGTCGGAGGTGGCGCTACCGCCGGCCGGCGTGACAGAAATGACGCGGTACTGGTAGTCGGTGCTCGCAGTCAGCCCGCTGACTACAACTGCATGTGTGGGGCCGCTGGGATAAAGGATCTGACCGGTGGTGTTGTCAGTAACAACATCGGTCTTGCTGGTGAACGATCCTTTGGGGCCATATTCGACCTGGGAAGATGCAGGCACGTCAGTGGCCCACCTGACGATAAAGCCGTCCAGCGCCGGCGTATCGATCGTGATATCACTGATTTGTGGAGGAGTGGCATTGGAGCTGGTCTTGGTGCTGTTTTCGCTGCCAAACTTCGGTAAGGGGAGCCCCTTCAAATAGCCCTGACTGTAAGCCCAATATCCGAAACCGCCGAGACCCGCAATTAGGATAATGAGTAGAAATATCAGCATGCCTTTGTTGCCGCCACCGCCGGAGGATGGCTGGTTTCCGTGGCCGTATGGAGGTGGGTAGCCGGGTGGAGGCTGAGGCGGAGGATACCCGGGTTGCGGCGGAGGATAGCCGGGTTGCGGAGGATAGCCAGGGGTAGGGGGTGGGTAACCCGGTTGCTGCGGAGGGTAGCCCGGCTGTGGAGGGTAGCCTGGCTGAGGTGGATATCCAGCGGGTGGATATCCGGCAGGCGGAGGTGGAGGGGGATACCCCGGTTGCTGTGGAGGATAGCCCGGCTGCGGAGGATAACCGCCGGGTTGGGGTGGATAGCCAGGCTGCTGTGGAGGCGGGTAATACCCCGCTTGCTGGGGCGGTGCGCCTCCGGCGGCCATGCCGCACCTGGGGCAGAAAGTACTGCCCGGGTTTAAAGGCGTGCCGCAGTTAGGGCAGCTTGAAGCAAGCGGAACGCCGCACGCATTACAGAATCTCTGGCCGGGAGCGTTGTTAGCGCCGCACCTGGGGCATCTTATCCATTGCTGCATTTTATTTCTCCATCACATCAGCGAAGCTGTCTATTATGATAACGTCAACCTGGTAATTATGTTTACAGTTTTCTTGATTATATACAGCAGTATCAAATAAATCAATATATTTAAATATCAGGGGAAATCATTGTTGGCCCGCCGTATAGCTCTTGCGGGAAACCTCATGACCCTGGGCATCGTAAAGCACGGCAGTATCCGTATAATCGTTGTCCCAGATGTCGCCCGGGCCGAAATTGAAGGACAGACCGCCGTACTGACAGTGAATTTCATCTGTGAATACTAACACCGTTTGTCCGGGATAAAGTATGAGGGGTGGGAGGGAACCCTGCTGGGCTGCAACAGGTTTAAGGGGCGTATCGTCCAGCATTTGCAAAGCCCCGCATTGTGACCAGTCTATAGGTATCTGGGAATACACCGGCCCCGCGCCCGGATGCTCCGTCGTAAAGGTATTTTTTACTGTTTGAGGCGTAATTTGCCTTAAAGTGTAATAACCACCGGGGACCCCGGGCAAATCAGGATCGTAATTATAGACCACACAGGGAAAATGATCAGGGAATGTGAACGTTGGATACCCTTTGGTAACGTTTTTAAGGCTCCAGCCCCGGATATCCTGCGGGCTGGTCGTCATGTTACAGATGGCTACGAACTCGTCCCGTTCGAGCATATCAGCGTTGCAGCAACTCATGGGGCTGAGGGTGCCTCTGGCGTGTATGTCCATTATCTGCACGGAGGGACCCGACTGCGGTGTTGGCACAGTAATATTGTCGGCTACCGTGGGCGTGGTGTTGGATGTTGGAGCCGGAGCAACGGCGATCTGTGGCGGTGAAGCCGTGCCGACCAGGTCAAAAGCATCCAGCTGGTGCGCAGCTGCCTGGCTGCAGGCCGCTGCGAGGATAGCCGGGATAAAAACCAGCAGCCGTACCGCCAGTGCGCAACGTTTAATGTACAGCATGAGGTTGAATGCATTATAGGCGCAGGCGGCGCTCGGTGTCCATACGTGAAGCGGTTTTCAGGATGGCCGGTAGGCGTTTCGCAGGCAAGCACGTAATACACGGTAACCTTGATTTTAAGGGTACGTAAAGAATAAAATATAGCGTTAGGGGCGGCTAGCTCAGTGGTTAGAGCACTTGCTTCACACGCAAGGGGTCACAGGTTCAAGTCCTGTGCTGCCCAGGGCCGAAGTGGCGGAATGGCAGACGCGCTACGTTCAGGGCGTAGTATCCGTAACGGATGTGTGGGTTCAAATCCCACCTTCGGCACCAAAACAAGCGCCTGTAGCTCAGTGGATAGAGCGCAGCCCTGCGGAGGCTGAGGCCGTGGGTTCAAGCCCCACCAGGCGTGCCACTTCCAGGGCGATTAGCTCAGCGGTTAGAGCACCTGTCTTACACACAGGGGGTCACTGGTTCAAATCCAGTATCGCCCACCATTTTATGAAGCTAAAATGCCACAAACGAAACTTGCCATAAGGTATACTATTCCAAAAAAGCTAACGGATAGCTAACCAATTTTTTTAACGGGCTCATTTTGGGATGTGGTTGTAAAGACTTCGTCAAAGCGGGTGGCGGCTGCCTCTTGAAGGCCAGGCGCAACATGGCTGTATGTATCTAGGGTTATCTGGATGCTGGAGTGTCCTAGCCTTTCCTGGACTATCTTGGGATGCACACCTTGTTTTAGCATGAGCGAGGCGTGTGTGTGTCGCGCATCATGTAGCCGAATATATTTGAGGCCCGTACGTTTAACCAACTTGCCCCAAGCATGGGTGATACTGCCTGGCTGCAATGGCGATCCGTCATCGTGACTGAATACAAGGTCATCGTCCTTTGGCATAATCCCCAACTGGAGCTGTATAGATACCTGCCGCTCGTGGTGCTCTCTGAGCACTATTGTGGAGGAAGGGGGCAGGGCAATAGCACGACGTCCTTTAGCCGTCTTTGGCTGCCTAAAAATGAAGGTGCCGTCATGTAGTTGACGCATACTGCGAGATACGTAAATTTGGCAAAGGGCAAGGTCTATATCACACCAACGCAAGGCCAATATCTCAGAACGTCGCATCCCGCTAGCAAAAAGCAAATGAAACAATGCATAGTAAGGTGTTTCTTTCGTTGCTTCAAGAAAGCTGCGTAGTTCATCCTCATTCCAAGTCTGCATTTGACGGTGTTGGGTGTGGGGTGGATTAACCGCATCAGCCGGATTGCGGGTTATAAGTCCCCATTTCAATGCCGTTTCCAATGCGTAATGCAGGGTGACGTGGCAATGCCTAACTGTCTGGGGGCTTAGTGGGCCTTTGCTATCGCATCTACCATAAGATAACTTGTCTGAGTAAAAGCGCTGTAAATGCTCGGGCTTGAGCTGCGTCAAAATGATATTTCCAAGATCAGGTATAACATGTGAATGCACGATATATGTATACCACTCTGTAGTTTTGGGGGATACGTTAGACAGTACATAATCCCTCAACCATCGCTCAAGGAATTCTGCCAGTGTCGTTTTGCCAGGCTTCATAAATGTGCCGGTGTCCATTTGGTGAAGCAAATCAGCCAGGCGCTTGTCAGCTTCCTTCTTGGTTCCCTTAACACTTATCCATTGCTGCTTGCGCTTGCCAGTAGATGGATCACGGCCCAGGTTAAGTACAATGGTATAGCTACCTTTATATCTCTTTTTTATGTGGCCTCTCATTTTGGCTTACTCCATTTGAGGTGCCTTAACTTACTAATTATGTCTATAAAGTATTCCTCAAAGAGTTCCGAGAGATGATCCAAATCACTCGCAATGTATAGTGTTGTCCGTTCATCGCCAAGTTCTGGTGCCATGAACATAAACATTTCATCCATTACCATATAATCAAAAGGCGTTTCTGCAATCTCATACAGTATCTCAAAGCAACTACAGGCGAGTGCTACAGCGGCTAACAAACCGACGTTTGGTATATAGTCCGGTACCAATGCTGATAATTGAGCTACCCATTTTGCATCGCGGATAGTAAAACCTACTGGTTGCTTGAGTAACTCCCGTGCTACCAGCACTGTTTGCAGTGGTCGTCGAGGTTCCTTGACTAATTTCTGCACTGTCAGCACCATCGGAAATGCCCCTGGGAGTATGGGATGTTCTATTAATGTTGCTGGGGTAAAAGTCCATGGTTCATCCTCGGGTCTGTAAACTTTAAGACTTCCCCTGATTCTTGCCAGTTCTTTTTGTACCACACTTAGACCAGGCCCTTTTGCCTTCAAACGATTGTGGAGTTCCTTCGTAATCATCTTTGCAGGCCAATCGGGATGCTCTCGGTATATCGCAGCTATGACTAATTTGACGGATCCGATAACTTTAGGTCCTTTTGCCATTTTTCCCTCCTTATCTACTTAGAGCATGTTATCCATTTTTTCGATCGTAATGTAGTTATATTATACTATTGACTTAGCAAGCAATGCAAGTATATAATGGATGCCAGATACATATAGTAGTATAAGACAAGGCTGCATCAATGTCAAGGGCTGAATTCGGCCTGAGTTAATGCAACCAAGGAGAAAATAATGGCAGACAAAGAAGAGCGTCTCACTGTATCAATTACGGAAGCTGCGGCCCAGCTTGGCTGTAGTCGCGGACTAGCCTATCAGCTATGTAAAGAAGATAGGTTCCCCGTAAAGGTGTTGAGACTCGGTAACAAACGAATGGTTATCCCTAGGAAAGCTTTAGAGGAATTGCTTTCCGGTAATAAAAATGAAGGAGGAAATGGCGATGGAAATAACACCCGATAATAATCAAGATACACCTAAAGAGCCCCCTGCGTTACTGTGGCACGAGTTATCGGACAAAGTATTCAACTTTTTGCGCAGGTATTTCGTGTTGTCCCGCGCTCAAGCTGATACCCTGACCTTATGGGTTATACATACCCACGCTATAGAAGCCGCTGAATATACGCCATACATACTTATTAACAGCCCTGAACCACAGTGTGGGAAAAGCTTACTGGAGGAATGTTTATCACTGTTAGTATATAAACCCTGGTACACCTCTGAACCAACATCTGCCGCGCTGAGGCGCAAGATAAGTCAAGAACAACCTACGCTGCTACTCGATGAAAGCGATGCTGCTTTCAACCGCGACAGGCAATTCACGGAAACCTTGCGCACCATATTAAATGCTGGGTACCGACGTGGTGGTGTCGCCTCGCTATGCACAGGTCAAGGCGGGAATATAGGCTATAGAGACTTATCGGTATTCTGTCCAAAGTGCATCGCCGGTATCGGCAAACTGCCAGATACGGTCAACGATCGCTCAATAAAAATACGGCTTAAGCGTCGCTCGAAATCGGAACACATTGACAAGTTCCGTAGAAATAAAGTGGAGCTGTTGGCCCAACCACTGAGAGAAAATATCGAACGCATGGTACCTTTGCTTCAATTGGACGATGCCGAGCCAGAACTGCCAGAGGAATTGGGTGACCGCGCCCAGGACATTTGGGAACCATTGCTGGCCATCGCTGATGCAGTGGGTAATGACTGGCCGCAGAGGGCTAGGGCTGCTGCATTAGAGCTATCATGCGACAATGGCAGGGAAGAGCACAGCCTGGGTATCCGCCTGCTAGCCGATATTAAGGCTATCTTTGAAGATAAAAGGGTCAACCAACTGCCGACTGTTGAGATAGTGCGATTACTTAATGCCATAGAGGAGGCACCCTGGGGGGCCAACGACCGTAATCCAATGAGCGCACACAAGCTGGCACGGTTATTAAAACCCTATGAAATCGAGCCAAAGAACATCCGTCAGGGTACAACTGTTGCCAAAGGCTATATTAAAGCGGAATTTATCGACTCCTGGAGCCGCTACCTGCCTGCTTCATCCGATAGTTTAACCGCTACAAGCGCTACACGAGCTACGGGCCACCCACAACCGGAAACCGCTACAGTTGACCAACATGAGCAAAATGTAGCGGATGAATCTTAGCATCGGGTTACTCTCGATGTAGCGGCTGTAGCGGTTTAAAGTCTCAGGGGAGCAATTGAGGGACAATAAGCTTCCCTGTGACATACTACCTGAGAGCATGGAATATGGGAGAAAGAGGCCGAGGTTATATTTAGCAAAGGGCTAAGGCCAGCACATTTATAGGGGTTTTTTGGCTCAAATGGACTAAAGGCAATATGTTCGTACCCCCGCCATTGCATTTATCCTTTTACATTTACCATTTGCATTTAATCTGGGGTAGGGTATCACTAAATATGGGGTATGGGGTAGGGTATTTTCACTGCAACATCCCCTTCTCTTTTTACATTTTGCATTTATCATTTTGCATTTAATATTTGCATTAGCTCTTATTTAGCTACGGAGTATTTAAGCCTTAATAGATAGCCATCGAGTTACTCTCCAACATTTTGCATTATAAAATACAGCATCAGTGTTCCAGTATTATTATGCGGTGAGCTTTAAGCGTACCATGCTGTTTATAGTTTTTGCGTTGCAAATGCTAAGTCAATATTTAATTTTAAATTAAGAAAATGGTTGCCTGGGAGAACTGCACCAGCAGGCATTTATCTTATACTTGGTGAGCCTTCAGCACATATGTTTGATGGCGGATAATGCTTCCTGTCCGACTCATTCGACCGGTCTGTTATGTATCGGCTAGGTTCCTCTACTGCTTATAACATAGCTTTAAGACTTAAATATTTATATTCAAACAGCATGTTATGATCTTGAGAAGGAGGGTATTAAGAGGGACCTGCACCCAACGACGACGACGACCAGGCACCAGGCCGCTGACCATCAGCGGCCTGGGGTTATTGGGCTTCCCTGTTTTGTATCCTATTTCTGCTTGGGCTGCTGCCAACCTGCGTCAATTTGACACATAAAATTTGGCGCTACGGGGCAAATTCTGGTGTTTTTACGACTGAGGTAAAGGTTTTCTCCGTAGTAACTTAGATCGACCTAGGGCTGTTATCTAAATTATCATCTTTTCTTTTGTATATACTTTCCTGGAATTTTGGACACCACCAGTCGCAAATATCCAGACTCGGATCACGCCATTCTAGTAGGCAATCACCATAAGTATGGGGACATTTTATACCTTTACGCTCAACAGAAAGCTGTTTAAGCTTGGTGTGTGTTAGAATTATTTGGAAATGAATAGGCCCAGAGGTGTCGAAAGCTAAGAATGGTAGGTTAATCTCTGTCTGTGTAGCAGTGAAAAGTTTATTCCTAGCAACCTTGGCCGCATATGTTAATCTTTGAAAGGCCATTCTGTTTTCTTTTAAATCGATACCATACTGGTTTTTAAATTCTTCTGTAAGCCAATGTACAACTTTTAAATCCACATCATCAAAATCTAGATGTATATCACCACCTTTCTTTATAGTAGATTTGTTAATTATTTTGTCATGTTTAGCCTCGTAAGTAGATTGAAGAAATATTGGGCAATTTGAGCAATAATCAATATGCCGATCACCCCATGTATATAGGCAATGACCATTATAATAAGGACATTTTGAGGGCATTTTCTTTATGATGCCCATACGCTCCAGATATTCATATTTGTCTTCTGGAGTTTCAAACTTGCCTGACAATCACAACCTCTTTTTACATCGAAAGATTGATTTATAGATTTTACTTGTTATTGGTAGGAATTATACATCTGCATACCTCGTAATGGAATACATTACCAACCCATGTCAGTTTACCAATAAAATTTGGCTCTATAGGGCAAATTCTGGCGTTTTTACAATCTTTGTGTAGAGTTTTAGGGCTGATCTGTTTTCAATAAACCTTCAAAGCGATAGCCGCATTTAAATGTAATAAAAAAGGGTAGCTGCCAAAGTAATACGGCATTTTAGGAAAGGGTTTTTTATTATTGGTTTAAGGCGGATTATACTATTGCAGCCTTTGTTGTGGGCTTGATGCGCTGCCGGTGTCGCTGGGGGGACTTATTAAAGAACGATGCGGCATTTGCAAACCCTCTTCCACTATTTCGTCCTCTAGCTCACGGTTTTCTCGCCCATCCCAATATTGGCTTATGAAAATGAGCACCGCGGAACAGAAGAAAAATATCATAGACAAGATAAAATAATTGTTATAGTTAGCGAAAAAGCCGCCTGTTAATGGCGGAATTTGCATATTGAATAATTTACCATCGTTAAGGGAAATGAAGGCAGGTACTAATAATAGGAAGCCTAAACTCATTGCAATACGCCAATTTTTTAATGCTATTAGTCCCATGATTTGTAGTCGTCTTGTACTTGTAGTCGACAACTCTAAACATGCAATTTCCTTATTAAAATTGATGAGAAATATACCTAATACAAATATCACCGCTGCACCCAAAGCCAGCCAAGCGTTCGATTGAACTTGAGCAGTGTTTGAGGTGTTTGAGACTATATACACCATTACTGCCATACTTATGCCGAGGATAGTGAGCCCTGTGGAAATCAATGAGGTGCAGGTTTGCTGATAATTAATTTGATTCATCCTCCTAAGAATACGGTCGGAATCAGGAATACTGTTATTGACCATATCAAGTTGTCTCCTTATACGCAATTAATCGTAGAATAGACCCTATATCAAATACGATTGGACGCATTATATAGCTGCATACTTCGGAATGGAACACCCTCAATTGAGCATAAATCGGCAAATTTTGCCAGGCACATTGCCAACCCAGACCTGTTTCCCGCATACCTGAAAGATGACTATTTTAGCTGCCAATATGAGCCTTTAGGGTCTTTGATTGGTTACCTTCTATTACCCAATCTTGGAGTCCTATTTCGTCGGTGTATGGGTTACTAGCGAGTGCACCGTGTGTGTCTGACATATATTTTGTTAGAAGTGTTAACATACGGAATGGCTAAGGTAATAGCTTTGCCCAAACAGAACATATATTCAACTATTTTTATTGTCCAACCATAGTGGTGAAAACCAGCCGAATAGTAGAAGCCACCATAGGCTTCTACCCTTTTGTTTGATAACCCAGCCACCGACTGATAGATCAACTAATAGAATAATAGAGAATATAACCGGAAAAGAAAGGATAAAAGGCAAAGGTGCTCCAATTGCTATGGAGACTATCATGTAGAGAAGGGCAAGCAAAATAGGGACTAGTAGCCAGGTCAGTAGATATGTCCAGTTAAGGTGATTTTGAAACCAGTTCATCTTATAATGCAGTTGTTGCGAGTAATCAGGTTGTTGTTGGTAATTGAAAGGTTGTTGATAAATTGGTGGTGTCGTCTGTTGTTGCCAAGAAAGGGAATTACTACAGTGACCGCAAAATTGGGTTCCGAAGGCAACCTGCCAACCACACTTAGGGCATGAAAATGTTTGCTGCATAAATTAACCTCACAACATCGTTAATATTCTATCGTATCCGTATTGCTAAAACAATACCTGTAGAAAAGAACGTTGTTAAGCTTCCAGTTTCCCACATAAAATTTAACGCTACGGGGCAAATTCTGGTGTTTTTGCGACTGAGGTAAAGGTTTTATAGGGGCAATCCGTTTTCAACAATCCTTCAAAGCGGTTGCCGCATAAAAGATTAATAGGGGGGTATGATATACCGTAGCGGTTTGAAATGCTACAATGTTAATGACGAAAAAAAGGTATTGCCAGGGCAGTGGGAGCGCATCGAATGCTAAAGGCCATGAAAACTCAATAACTGTATCAGTGCCCCTTTTCTTCCACTTGGCCACGTCCTCCTTTAAAAACACGATCTTTTTTCCTATCCTATGATCCGGCAAACTGGACTGCATTAATTTACGTAAACCATAGTTTGTGACTGACTGTTTTCCTTAGTCTCCTTAAGGTATTACTACCCGGAAGAAATACAGCCAGAAAATTGCAGGGTAAAATGCCAGGGTTTGATAGCCATTGTCTCACGATCAGGGCAAATACAATAAAATAGCTAACATTTAGCTAACGCACTGAACAAAACGGACTGCCATCAATTGGCGGCAAACGATCAGAATGGAATTAGCATTTTTGTGCAAACGTTCTAATCCGAACGTAATAAAACACTTTGGAAACCATATACCTAACTTACACACAGGGGGTCACTGGTTCAAATCCAGTATCGCCCAGATTCAACCCTCAAGATTTTGCTAACGGTTTGCTAACGGACCCCTCGTCATCCTCTCTCGGTTTCAACATCTTGTCGAAACTTTCCGCAGCCGCTTCCTGCAGGCCCGGCAGTATAAGACTGTAGGTGTCCATATATTTGACATGGTATGATAGATGGTAGTATTATTGGTAGTATAAATAGTATACCTGATATGGAGGATATTCAAATGATTAAAGCAGGAGGGACTAAGAAAGTATCTGTTACTCTGCCTGACGATCTAGTCGAACAGATTCGTGTTCATGTTCGGAATGGAGAGTTCAGTTCTTTTTGTGCTGTTGCTTTGAGAAATCACCTTGCTCATTACAGGCAGCGCACTAATCTAGCGCATAGCTTTGGTATCTGGAAAGATGAGAATCATCCTGATTTGTCGTCATCTAAAGAGGTTTCCGGTTATGTCAGGAAACTTAGGAAGGCTGATGCTGAAAGACAATCGAGGCTGTTGAATAAATAATGCGCTGGGTAGACGGCCTTATTATTTCTTGCCTTGTAGATACCGATGTTTGCATCGATTTTCTGCGTGAGCGGGAATATGCCAGAACATTGTTCTGCAAATGGATGGAAAAGGGTTTATTGTCGATTAGCGCTATTACACACCTTGAAATTTATGCCGGTATGCGTAAAGGTGAAGAGAGTGCCACCGGTGACTTTCTGGATAATATGGTTACGATCCCAGTGGACGAATCGGTTGCCTGTTCGGCTGGCAATATCATACGTCATTTAAAGTCTAAGGGTTTAACCATGTCACCGATGGATTCTATCATTGCTGCCTCTGCTTTGTTCACCAATGTACCGCTCATTACCAATAACATTGATGATTATCCTGTTTCCGAAATATCTGGCTTGGTTGTGGTGAAAGGTATCGGTAAATAGACTCGTCATAGCACTCGCTATTTCGATACAGTGACAGTTTTGTCGGTCAGGTTGCAAAAAGCAAGAGAGACCTCACAAAATAAATCTACCACCAATAAATTTATAAAGGAGATCTCTCTTGAAAACCAGTCTAACCAAAAACGCTGAGGAACTCAAACAGATCGTAGTCTCAATGGAGAAGGATTTATTCGACAAAGCAGTTGAATGCGCACGTAAGGCGTTTGGAAACGTACTTGAGCAGATCGACTCGCTGATACAACAGCATAGGCCTGCTGATTTAATAGTCGCTCATAAGCGAAGCACCTGGTATCGGACCAGGCTTGGACCGATCATGGTTACCAGGAGACAATATCGAGGGCGAGACGGGAAATATCAATATCCGCTGGATGAATTGATGGGTATGGGCAAATACCGTCACACCACCTTGGCTGTGAAAGAGCTGGCATGCGGGTTGGCGGCCGAGATGCCTTTCCGCAGAAGCGCTGAGGTACTAAACAGAACCACTTCTATCGGTCTTTCTTATAGAACCATTCACAGGTTAGTCCAATTGGCTATTGCCGACAGTCAAGATGATGCAGATCGTAGTGCGGCTTGGTTTGAAGAAACCGGCGAGTTGAAACAGACTGAAGGCAGGAAGGCGAGCTGTCTGATTATCGAGGCGGACGGCGTTGTGCTACCCTTGCAAAGGGAAACGGCACGTAGGGCTGAGGTAAAGCTGGGCATTGCCTATGAGAGCTGGCAGAAAGTAGGTAAAGACCGTTACAGCACGGTCAATAAGACCCTTTATGCAGACATATTAAGCACTGATCGATTCTGGACAGGAATGACCTTAAAACTGCACCAGAAATACGATCTTGGTGGGACGCAATACGTCATCGGTGGGGACGGCGCAACATGGATCAAAGAAGGTGTTGATTATTTCGGAGGCCAGTATCAGCTATGCCGATATCACCTCAACCGTGCTCTTTGTCATGCCCTGAAGCATGATCGAGCTATGTTACGGTCGGTTCAATATCATTGCAGTTGTGGCCAACATGATGCCGCTCTTAAGCAGCTCAAAGAAGCGGTAGACCGGGCGCCAGACGATAAGGCCAAAGACATCAGGCAGGTGATCAAATATATCAGTTCCAATGCCTCCGGATTGCAGGATTATCGGGAAAGCATGGGACAACAGGGAATTACCTTACGAAGAACAGGGGCTATCGAGGGAAATATTGACAAGTTGATCGTACGAAGGATGAAGAATCAGGGCATGAGTTGGTCACGTCAGGGAATACGCCGGATGCTCTGGCTGAGAATCAGTATACGTGAAGGGACTCTGGCGGATCGCCTGTGCTTCCGCATCGCTGAAACTACATCTATAAAAATGCCGGAAAAACAAATAAGGAGAGTGCTCGATCGTACAATAAAATATGATTACACGAGTTATTTCAATGTTGGAATGCCAGCGATATCTGGCCCACATGCAGCCCGTCCTTGGGTTGAAATATTGAAATCTCTAACCAGGATAGCGATATAATGTTTTACAAGGCCTCTCTAACTCAAGACCGACAAATCAGTCACAGTAACCGCTATTTCAACCTGTTTGACACCCTTCTCTAATCACATTATCATATTCCTGCGATCAGAAATAACTCCTCACGCATAGAGCAGGTGATTTAAATGCCAGGCAATGGAAGCAATAAAATAGAATTCCAGGTTGAAATCGTCGTAGAGCCCGATGGCGATGAATACCATGCTTATTGCCCGGCTTTAAAAGGCCTTCACGCCTGTGGCGCCACTGTTAAAGAAGCCCTGAGTAATGCGCGTGACGCTGCGGCCGCATATATAGAGTCACTTATCAAGCATGGTGATCCTATCCCTATTGGAGTGGTGGTTGGTGTTTCATCAAAGGATAAGCTGACGTTCAGTCGTGGTAAACCAACTTCACGTAGCTATAAAACGGCTCTGACGGTAGCGACTGCGTGAAATTCTCCAAACTCATCTGGGACCAGCTTAAAAACCTCTCTGCAGATGATTTCATTTCTGCTTTACAGCGCGATGGTTTTATTCCAGATACGGCCCGAGGTTCTCAGCGTATCTATAAACAGTCGGATGGCAGGCGTGTTTCTATTCATTACCATGCTGGCAAGACCTTTGGACCAAATCTACTGAAATCTCTCTTTGATGATATCGGGTGGACTATCAAAGACCTGCGCCGGTTAAAGCTCATCAAATAATTACTCCCCACCCCCCCAGCCCCTTGCCGACCGCGACATGGCAATCCTTTGATCGAAGACGAAATGTAAAAACCCGCTTTAAGCCGGCCTTTTTGGCTGGAGGTAATCAGGGTGCAAAAGAGCTGTGGCACAAGCGGCTTTTCATACCAGGCGGTAGATGCACCTCCTATAACCTATCTATTTGGCAGGCACTGAATATTTTGGCCCTGGGGGTGGCTGGCCACAAGGGGCTAAAGACTTCGTTTCGCTGGCACTCACCCCGTTGCAGCCGCTATTTCACCCCCACGAAAGGAAGCTGCTATGCCTGCCAAACAAAATCGTTCCTTTTCTTTAGGGGCTTCGGGGGCCTGTGGTGTCCCTTGCGGTCGAAAGTCTCCATGCCGGCGTAGGTGTACCCGGATGCTTAATTGCCGTCTGGGTTTACAGCGCATAGCGGAGCTGCTGGCAGAGCAGCGGGAACGCAGGTTGGGTAAATTAAGGAGGAGGTAAAAGTATGCCCGTTCAGCACCCGGTTACAGAGGCTGTCCTTTTAGAAGACCGCTTCGGGAAAATCGAAATGAAAAAGGATGATGACACGTTCGTCATTATCTCACGCTGGGCAGTGCCTGCAAGGAATAAAGCTAGCTTCGAATTCAATAACCGTGACATTGATGAAGCTTTATTATATAAAGTAGAACGTTGCGAGCCGCAGATTTGGATATTTTCCCGACCTTCATCATTTTACGGCTAACCTAAAGTCCTGCTAGTGCTCTTTAATCCATTTTATCAGGTCTTCTTTTAGAAAGACCCGTTTCTTCCCGATCTTGTGAGACGGCAAACCTTCATTCATGAGCTTATAGATGGTCTGGTGGCTGACACCCAGGAATTCCTGAGCCTCAGTAAATGTAAAGAATATCCGCTCGATCTTTTTATCCGGTTTATCCTTCTATTGTAGTGATAGTAAGGTGTTTAATTTCTGGAGTACTTCAGCGATAGTTCTTGCGGACAGGGTACATAGCAGTTCTGCATTTCTAATACGCCAATCCAGGCTTTTAACCTGGTCAGATAAGATCGCTCCCTCTACCGGCAATCCGTCAGGAAGCAGTACTTCGAACGGGTAGCCCTTAATTTGGCTTGTGATGGGACAGAATAGCGCCAATCCAGTCTTATGATTATAGCTGCCAGGTGAAAGCACTACAGCAGGTCTGCGTCCTGACTGTTCATGCCCTGCCTGCGGGTTCAAGGTGATCCACACTATATCACCGCATTGTGGAATGTACGTTGAAGTGCTCACCATGCTTCATTCCCGATAGCCTTGCCTGTCTCTATCTCATGATGCAGGTTATCTTTATTGATCTTTGCCAGCATCTGTTTAAGGGTAAAATTGGGTTCAACCAAAGGCGTTATTATTAGTTTCCCATCTGATACCGATAGTTCAATAGGCGTTTCTTTTTGAATCCCTGCTTCGGAAGCAAAGGATTTAGGTATTCGTAAAGCAAGGCTATTTCCCCACCGCTGTATGCGTGTTTTCAATTCAAACCTCCATAGCAAAGTATATACAATGAAGATACTTCTTTTACAGTTTCTTGTCAAGGTTGATGCGGGTTCATGATGATATGCTGCTATGATTCCAGCGTCAGACGAGCGCCAACCGGACGTAGTCTCATATTGAGGTGCAAGCAGGTATATAGTAGTCACAGATTTCTTGTACACAGGGGGTCAGTGGTTCAAATCCACTATCGCCCACCATTTGTTTCCGATCGAGCTAATATTATGCCATTCCCAGATGCGTGTAGCATATGCGGTTTAACGGGAGCGTCAAAGGGAGCGATCGCTGACGGATTTGGCCCGGTGGGGTTAGCATCCATAGGTTCAGCCATAATATAAATCATAGGGCTTAGTTTGTTGACGATCTCTTAATGACCAGCCGTTCTTGTATGATTAACCGTTTATGATTGACAATCTACTAGTAAACTAGTATTCTTCAATTTTTGAAATGGTCTTGCTATGAGGGGTGGTAAAATAGCATTTAAAAAGTGCTGAACTCAGGACTTATCCTGCTCCTTTTCTTTGCTGGATGCTTTAATGTGCGCCCAAAATTATTCGAGTAGAAAATATATATTATGCGGCCGAAGAAAAGATTGATTAATATTGTCAGGGCGTTAAGAATAACCGGAATAAATGTACTTTAAGGATAAAAAAACGAGCTCAAGATGTCCTTGATGTTCAAATACTATCAATTCTGCAAGAAATAATACACTTGCAGACTGATTTTACTTATGGAGGATTATCTCATGAAAGACTTCGATGTAGTAGTAATTGGAGCAGGATTAGGCGGCCTCTCAGCCGCTGCTTTACTTACTCAAGCGGGGAAACGGGTATTGGTTCTGGAAAAACATAACATACCTGGTGGTTATGCATCTTCTTTTATACGAGGACGTTTTGAATTTGAAGTTGCTTTGCATGAATTGTCCGGACTCGGCACTGAAACCAATCACGGATCTTTATTTAAAACCTTGAATGATTTCCGTGTCTATCCCAAAGTAGATTTCGTGCAGCTCGGCGAGTTTTTCCACAGCATATTTCCTGATTTTGAGATTACCGTGCCCAAGGGACGTGATAACTTTGAAACAGCTCTCTGCGAACAATTCCCTGAACATAAAGATTCGATAAAACTTATGACCGCCACCATTTTCAATTTTGCAGCAGAGGCGCTTAAAGCTAACCGTGTAGGGATGAAAGTGGTCATGGATGATCCTTCTCATTTTCCCACTTTAACAGCACATTTCGGAAAAACAGCCGAACAGGTCATGAATGCAATCATACCGGACGAAAAAGTACGCGCTGTATTCAGTCAGATCTGGGGTTATTTGTTGCTTCCCCCTTCCAAGTTATCATTTTCCATGTATGCCCTCTCCATGACTACGTATTTAAGATTCGGCCCCGCACATATTCACGGAACTTCCCAGGCCTTGTCACAAGCATTTGTAGAAGCCATTGAAGAATCCGGCGGACAGGTCTGGCTGAATCATGGCGCCAGAAAGATTACATCTTCAAATGATAAAGTAACTGGAGTTATAACTTCCAAAGGAATTGAAATAGCCACACCATATGTGATAAGTAATGCTAATCCCATATCTACCTGTGTAGACCTGATCGGTTCGAGAGACGTGCCAAGCTGGTACTTGAAACGTCTCGGAGCCTGGACCAGCGGCGGCTCAACTTTCAGCGTTTTTCTGGGCCTTGATTGCGAGCACACAAAACTGGGACTGAAATCACATGAAAATTTCGTTAATCTTAGTTATGATATGAATAAGCAGTATGAGCTGACACGTATCATCCCTTCACAACCGGATGGCATCGGAATCACTGCCTTTAATGCCGCTGATCCCAAATTCTCCATGCCAGGAACATCAGCCGTCAGCCTGATAATGATGTCTTATATTGAGCCATGGTTAAAGCTATCGGCTGCTGAATATATAGACACCAAGAATAAGCTGGCCGATCGCATGATTACACTGGCGGAAAGGGCTGCTCCCGGCTTGAGGGATCATATTGAAGTCGTAGAAATCAGCACACCTCTCACTAATATGCGTTATTCAGGCAATCCCGGCGGTAGCATAATCGGCTTCGATCAGAATTACCAGGGTTCAGGACTGGCACGTCTTCCCAACAGAGGCCCTATAGAGGGACTCTATTTCGCTAATGCCTGGGTGGATGTCGGAGGCGGCTTTGAAACCTGTATAGTGTCAGGCTCCCATGCTGCTAATCAGGTACTCAAAGATATGAGCAGCGGTGGAAGAGATCCAGCCATTATAGAGAAAATTAGGAATCGGCTTGAAAAGGAATCATCAGGTGCAAAAGAAATTAGTGATACAACGCTAACCCCTCAGAGAGAGGCAATAAGGAGGTTGCACTCTGACAGCCTTTCCCTGCGCATTAAGGAAATTATCTCAGAAACTGCCAGCACCAAGACATTACGCATGGAGTCTATCAACGGTCAGCTTCCTTTATTCAGAGCAGGCCAGTACATCAGCCTTACCGTTAATATCAACGGCATAGTTACCTCCAGACCTTACAGTATCTCATCGCTTCCAGGCAAGCCTTATTACGATATCACCATCCGCCGTGTTCAGGACGGCTTCGTTTCTCACTTCCTCCTCGATCATGTCAAGCAGGGCGATATATTTCAAGCCACAGGTCCGCATGGCAGCTTCTACTACGAACCGCTGATTGATACAAGGAACATAGTCTTTTTAGCAGGCGGCAGCGGTATAACACCGTTCATGTCGATTATGAGAGAGACAGCGGAGAAGAAACTGCCTTTAAATTTACACCTGCTATATGGGAGTAGGGTACCTGATGATATCATTTTCAAGGATGAATTACTGGATATAGCCAGCAAACATAAGAATATCAAGGTCGATTTCGTCATCAGCGAGCCGCCATCCGATTGGAAAGGCGCTACAGGTCTGCTTGATGCCAAAACAATCAGTAGACTCATTGGTAAGATCGAAGATCAATCTTTCCTTATGTGTGGCCCCGCCCAGATGTATGCACTATGCGATAAAGCACTCAGCACTTTGAACAGTTAAACCCAGGCGTATTCGCAAAGAAGTATTTGGTCCTCCATCCGATATTACTCTCGAATCCGGCTGGCCAGGCATTTCAACTTCCAAAGTATTCGATGTCATTGAAGAAAGATCAGGAAAAAGCTTCAAAGCCAAAGCAATCGAACCATTAATCATCTCCATGGAAAAAGCCGGTATAATCGTGCCTGCAGTATGCCGTTCCGGTGAATGTACAGCCTGCCGGACCAGGTTAATCGCAGGTAAAGTATTTGCCCCGGCAAGGGTACATAGACGCTGGGTAGATGAAAAGTACAATTATATCCATCCCTGTATGAGCTACCCTGTAGAAAATTTGAAGATTAGATTATAAGCTACGTATGATTAACCTGTCGGTTATATCTAATCCAAAGTAAACAATAGGTAGCTCCCCGGCCCAACGATGAATAACCGGGGAGCTACCGGTCAAATGTTCACAAACAAGCTACAAATGATTTTTGGGGCTATGCTTTAGTTCTTTTACTAACTTGGCCACCTTTTTCCATCTGAGTTTTTCATACAGACGTGAACTATGCCCTTCCCTGTATGCGAGGTAATCCAACTCCTTTTGTAATTTCCTGTAATTTTCCAATCTGGATGGGTCAAGATCACCCGTATCGATGGCCGCTTTTACAGCGCAGCCAGATTCGAGATTGTGGCTGCAATCGCTGAAGCGGCATCGTTTAGCCAGCATCTCGATGTCGTGAAAGGCCGCATGCAGATCCTCTTCTCCAGCCCACATCTGGATCTCCCTCATACCTGGTGTATCGATCACCATGCCACCACCAGGAAGAATGATAAGTTCGCGTTTTGTCGTAGTATGCCGGCCCATACGGTCATCTTCGCGAACTTCTCCAGTCTCCTGTTTTTCCACACCAAGTAGAGAATTGATGAGGGCAGACTTACCGACTCCGGAAGAGCCCAAAAATGCAGCCGTTTTGCCTCTGCCCAAGTAATTTCTTAGGGCATCTAACCCGATACGTTCTTTAGCACTGACCGGGTGAATTGCTATGCCGGGAGCGATAGTTTCAACTCTACGAATGTAGATATCGATATCCGTGCACAGGTCAATCTTATTGAGGACAATTACCGGAGTAGCTCCACTGCTCCATGCAAGCGTAAGATATCGCTCAATCCTTCGGAGGTTGAAATTTCTGCCGCCGTCCATACCGCTAACAATAAAAACGGTGTCTATATTAGCCGAGACGACCTGTTCTTCGGTACGTTCTCCAGCGACTTTTCTGGAAAATTTGCTCTTTCTGGGCAATAAGGCATGAATTATCGCTTTCTGCTCATTGATTAGTGGTTTAATAACAACCCAATCGCCAACAGCCGGATATTGTCTTTCAGTCTCAGCAAGGTATCGCATTTTGCCCGAAACCGTGGCAGATAATTCTCCATATTGACTATATACCTGAAAAGCATCCTTGAAATTCAGAAATAACTCTGGCAGGCACCGAATCGGGGATTTTCAACGTTTGGAAGTTTTTCTGAAAAAACGAATCCCATCCAATATCCTGGAGGCTTATTGGCTGGGAGTGATTTGCATCTATATTCAATTCCTTCTCCTTTTCGAAAGTAAGTTAATTAAGACTTCATTTGGTGACAAAAAAGCCACGGATTAACACCCCGTGGCTAATCTTGCCTTACTTCCTAATCAAGAGAAAAACAAAAAAGCCGTTCCCGGTGGAACAGCTAGCAGTTCACTCATTCAAAACAGGAATATGGTATTTAGCTTGAAACCCGCCGGGGTGTGATATCCGCAGTTATTAAGATGGCAAGCATCAACAGTCCTCCTTTATATTTATTCTATTGGAAATACTATCATTACTGCCTGGCGAATTCAACCTAATATAGGTATGTAATTTAGTATTCTTCAATTTACTTCACCACGTCTTCTTTCAAAAACACCCACTTCTTGCCGATCTTCTGTGATGGCAGACCTTCGTCCATTAGCTTGTATATTGTCTGACGGCTGACACCCAGGGACTCCTGAGCCTCAGCAAAGGCAAAGAATATACGCTCTGTCTTTTTCTCTGACTCCTTGCTCTCACCATCTTCCCCCAATTTCATTTTGGGATGATGGTATAGATCGGTCAGTTAGTAATCAGATATTGGATGAATTCATTGAATATCAAAACCCCATGACCTAAATGTTGGAGCCAGGTCTACACCGCTGTTATTACTTAGCAAGGTAACGAACAGTCTCATCCTGTCAACAGAACTTGCCATAGTGGAATGACTCTTACTGTATGTCTGGTAGTCTCGAAATGTTAATTTAAACGGCTCCCAGCCTATCTGCCGTTTCAAAGAGTAAAGCAATCCGGTCAGAGCATCATTATTCATCCGCAGACCATCGCGCCGGCCTGCCTGAAGATATGGCGTGGCCCACTTTTTCTCGAAAATATTGCCTGTCTCGCCTATTTGATAATTACGGCCATCCCCCCAGAACGTTGCTTCCGGAAACAAAGTGGACATCCGGTCCGCCACGTATACAAGTTTGAGATTTGCCCAACCTTCGGCATTAATGGCGCCGTCTCCTATGTAAAACGTCGAATAGGGCTCTATGTCAAAATCGTGGCCAAGCTCATGTATCACGCCAAAATCGAGATCGGTGGGATTGTTCAATTTTTCTATTTGGAGAGTCTGCTGGTTCATCAGAATGGGGTTGCCTGCCAAACCACCAAATTTCGTGGTAATAACCTCTCTTATAGTTATTTTCGCACCATCATAGGGACTCGATCCAACTAACTCCTCAAGAAGCTCATAAGCCATATCCAGCTTCTGCAGCCAGCCGGGCAAGTCGCTTATCATGCCGGCATCTGATTTGAACAATTGTAACGCAATGTGTTGTCCCTCAGATATCACATAATCACCATTCTCAATCTTCTGCAGAGAAGCGTCGTCAAACCACACAGTCCCAGTGTTAGTGCCGGAATAGAACCCCAGGCGCAGATCAATTGTGATAACGGAATCCCCCGGACCTGTCATTATGTCAAAAGACAGAAGAGTCCAATCGTTGGTTCCTTTTAAGTCCTCAGACCATGCATAAGCTCCTTCAACACTCAAATTGGCGCCTACATCGTTGGCATCCACGCTATGCCCCACAGCCTTTGTCCGCACCCAGGCGGTGAACTGGTATTGGGAGTTGGGAAGGATGTTCGCCTTTTGTATCCACCGAAGATCATTGGACTGCTGCGCTTCGATCTTCACAGAGTGGCTGCCGGAGTGTGCCACAGTGCTATCCCAAAGGAATATTCCCGGTTTCCATCCCGTCGTCGCCCAGCCTTCGGGTTGGTTCTTTGAGCCAAGCTCGAAACCGGGATTCGCCAGGAGATTTGGGCCTTTGACAACCGGTTTGGCAACTGGTGCCCGCGCAATTGTAGATGTTGACGCCTGCTGAGTCGGAGTAGAGGATACTGTTTTTTCAGTAGTCGCAGAAGGAGTGACACAAGCTTCGGCAATGATCATCAAGCTCATCAGTAAGACTGCGATAATTCGCGCTACCATTACCCTGGACATCAGAATACAGATTCTATCATCGGTGCGATCTGACATCAAACGGTGGAGTTGATAGATATAACCATCATGCGTTGAATTAATGATCTTACTTTAAAGTGCTAATTAAATCCAACCGGAAAAGGGCAGAGCCAAATAGAATATTGCATGGAACTGGATATGACGGTTATTTTATTTCTAATGATGTAAAAGGCAATTATGTAGAACTTAAAGAAAAAGGGGTTAAAATAGCAATAGAATATGGTGTCACCACTTATGGAAATGAAGAATTCGTCTTTGGCACGAGCGTCAACGCGTCGCAATATGACACCGGAGTGGTAGCAAATCAGTAGTGGTCAGTTATCTCTCACATGCAGGTGGTCGCTGGTTCAAATCCAGTATCGCCCGCCAACCCAGGTAATATTATTACCTTCGCATCAACCGATTATCCCGTAATTCGAGCATTATTTTTGAAAAATCGGGCAATTGTCGCCTTATCGATTTTTCCTTCAGCTGCAAGCATAACAATCTTCTCGAAACCATCCTCATCCCCATTAAAATCCATTCCGTTCATCATGAGAAAAATAATTGATGCCACAGCCCCAGTGCGCTTGTTGCCGTCAATGAAAGGATGATTCCGAACGATGATGGAAAAGATAGGCAGCCGCCATTTCGTAAATATCAGTATGGAGATAATTCCCATCAAAAGTAGCATAAGGCATGGCAATAGTGGACTTCAGTATTCCGACGTCGCGGATGCCGGGGTGCCCACCATAACGTTTTATCTGGTCATGGTGAATTTCTATAACCTCATCAAGTCCCAGAAAAACAGGCTCCGTCAACCTGCGAGCCTCTTGAGAGTACGCCCATACCTGGTATTTGTTTTTTCAAGCGCATCATTAAACTGGCGTCTCCGTTTTTCATCTCTTACCGGTGTGATCAGCAGCAATGAACCGTCCGTCGAAATCTCCAGTAGTGTTTCAGCGTCTATATTCAGAAGCTCAATTACACCTTTGTCTAAAACAAGAGCCAGGCTATTACCGTGCCTCGTAAGTTTCTTAAGCATAATTCTTACTCCCCTGAAGTTACAACTTTGTTATAACATTGTATTAACTTGATATAATTTTGTCAATTTGCACGGTAGTAAGCATTTGCCATAGCATCGGAATTAGCTTCTTGCTCTTAAAAACGAGTTCGGGAACTGTCCAGAATGGCCCACCATCGAATCTGAAACAACAACCCTTGAAGACAGATTCCCAACCATGCTCTTTGGCCATTAGAGTGAACAGTTAATTAAGTTCCATTTTGCGATAGTTCCACTCCCGATAAGGTCCGCTCCAGGCCCGTTGAACCTACGACAAACTACTCTAAGTCGATTTCACGGAGGCTGGTGCCATTAATAATGTCACGCAATTTCTCATAGCGCTTGACTTGGAGTTAACTCCAGGTTATAAGCTTATTATGCGGAGGTCAAGTTATGACTATAGCAGAAGTAAGTGAACGCTTAACATTTCATCAGATACGTTACGTTATTATGAAAAAATTGGACTGATACCGCCTGTAAAACGGACTAGAGGAGGTATCAGAGATTACGGAGAAACAGATATAAATTGGATTGAGTTTATCAAATGCATGAGAAGCGCCGGACTGCCGATTGAAGTGCTGATTGAGTATGTTCAACTTTTCATGCAGGGAGATAAGACCATCGAAGCCAGAAAGAAAATTCTGCAGGAGCAAAGGGAACAGCTTGTAATCAAGATGGAGGAAATGAAAAAAATCTTAGACAAGCTGAACTATAAGATAGAAATGTACGAGAATACTCTGCTGAAAAAAGAAAAGGAACTAATGCCAAGTGTGGCCCGTGTTTTACTGTGATTCCGGTAGAAATGAAAGGGCTAAATAAGCATTGCGTTTCATGGGCCGGAGTTAACGTCCAGGTGTGAATCCTTACTTGTGAAATGGAGGACTTAACATGAGCTTTAACATGTATGTACCCACAAGAGTCTTATTTGGAGCAGGCCAACTGAATAATTTGCATGCGCAGAAAATGCCTGGGAAGAAAGCCATGGTGGTTATCTCAAATGGAAAATCTACAAGAGCCAATGGTTATCTTGCCAGGACGGAAGAACAGTTAAGATTAGCCGGCGTAAAAACCGTTGTGTTCGACAGGGTTCAGGCCAATCCGCTCAAATCAACGGTTATGGAAGGCGCTTCTTTCGCTAATAAAAACCGGTGTGACTTCATTGTTGCTTTGGGCGGCGGAAGTTGTATGGATGCCGCCAAGGCAATGGCGCTCATGGCAACCAACGATGGGGACTATTGGGACTATATTCCTTCAGGAAGTGGAAAAGGGAAAACCGATCAAAAACAAACCGCTTCCAATTGTAGCCATTACAACGACAGCCGGAACAGGCTCCGAGGCAGACCCGGGGACAGTAATTACCAACGAAGAAAAACATGAAAAGACCGGATTTGTACATGACGATCTGTTTCCGGTTTTGTCGATCGTCGATCCCGAGCTTATGCTTTCTGTGCCGCCGAGATATACCGCTTATCAAGGTTTCGATGCGTTGTTTCATAGTGTAGAAGGCTATGTTTCGAAAGGTGTCAATCTTATGAGTGATATGTATGCTATTACGGCGATCGAAAATATAAGCCGAAGCCTTGCAAAAGCGGTGAAAGACGGAAAGGACATTGAGGCTCGCGAAAAGGTTGCGTTTGGCAACACGCTTTCCGGGACGGTAATGTCAGTTGGGCGTTGCACCAGCGAGCATTCCCTGGAACATGCCATGTCGGCCTATCATCAGGAACTTCCGCACGGAGCCGGCCTGATCATGATTAGCAAGGCGTATTTCACACATTTAATTAATAAACATGTATGTGATGACAGGTTTGTTGAGATGGCGAAGGCCATGGGTATGGAGAACGCGAAAGAGCCCATGGACTTCATCACAATGCTGGTGAAATTGCAGGAGGATTGCGGTGTTGCAGACCTGAAAATGTCTGAATACGGCATCAGGCCGGAAGAGTTTGAAACACTGGCTAAAAATGCCAAGGATACGATGGGCGGACTATTCCAGTGTGACAGAAAAGAAATCAGTGTCGATGAGTGTGTGGCTATTTATAGAAAATCTTATAAATAAAAAAGGATGATGAAAAATGAAAAACCAAAATGATTTAAGCAAAAGTGTAATCTTCCCGAAAGGCGAAAAAATAACGGGTGATCATTTTATAGGGACGGCATGGGTCGAAACGTTGGTCCCTATGGACAGCTATTTCAATTGTCAAATAGCTAATGTAACTTTTGAGCCGGGCGCAAGAAATAATTGGCACAAGCATCCCGGCGGGCAACTCCTGCTTGTTACCGGCGGCAAAGGATATTATCAAGAAGAGGGCAAACCGGCACAGGTGATCCGGGAAGGAGACGTAGTAAAAATCAATCCTGATGTGAAACATTGGCATGGCGCCGAACCGGATAGCTGGCTTGTACATATTGCCATAATGACTAATCCCCAAAAGGGAGATGCCATATGGCTGGAACCCGTAACGGATGAACGATACAAAAATTTAAAATAAGATCACCGTTTAGAGATAAAGCGATCAACCAGTGAAAACGTAAACATTATAACGAGGGAATTTGAAAATGATAAAACGTAAATTAGGAAACAGCGGCCTAGAGGTTTCTGCCATTGGATTAGGCTGCATGGGAATGAGTTTGGCTTATGGTCCGGCGTCAGACAAGAAGGAGATGATTAAACTGATTCATTCGGCTGTTGAACGCGGCGTCACTTTCTTTGATACCGCTGAATATGTACGGCCCATTCACGAACGAGGAGCTGGTAGGCGAAGCGCTCGCTCCCTACCGGGACGAAGTGGTCATTGCCACCAAGTTCGGCTTCGACATTAAAGACGGAAAAGAAGCAGGTTTTGATAGTCGTCCGGTACATATCAAGCAAGCGGTTGAAGGCTCGCTTAAACGACTCAAAGTTAAGACCATTGACCTGCTTTATCAGCATCGTGTCGATCCCAATGTGCCCATAGAGGAGGTGGCCGGAGCAGTAAAAGGACTGATTAAGGAAGGCAAAGTTAAACATTGGGGGCTTTCTGAAGCAGGGGTACAGACAATCCGTCGCGCACACAAAATTCAGCCGCTCACCGCAGTCCAGAGCGAATACTCGATGTGGTGGAGGCGTCCTGAAGAAGAATTGCTGCCTGCGCTTGAGGAACTCGGAATTGGCTTCGTTCCGTTCAGCCCGTTGGGCAAGGGATTCCTTACCGGACGGTTTGACAAACATTCAAAATTCGACAGCTCGGACTTCCGTAGCATTGTTCCTCGTTTTACACCGGAGAATCTCGATGCAAATCAGGTTTTGGTCGATTTAATTAAAAAGATCGCGGCAGAGAAAAATGCGACACCGGCCCAAATTGCACTCGCATGGTTACTTGCCCAGAAGCCATGGATTGTTCCGATCCCCGGCACACGGAAAGTTGGAGCGCCTGGTTGAAAATTTGGGAGCAGTGAACATTGAACTGACACCGGAAGAATTGCACGATATAAATTCCGCACTCTCGAAGATTACCATTGCGGGAGATCGCTATCCTGAGGAGCTGGAAAAGAGGACAGGCCGTTAGCGGCAAACAATACTGAGGGTATACACTATGATGAAAAAAGGCAATGAACAGAAAGATTTAAGAGCTGAGAGCGGCAATGCTTTCGGCACACAGAAAACCAAAGGCCTTGTGGCTTATTTTTCACGTACAGGCAATACACGCCAAATTGCCAATCAAATCCACGAAAAAGTCGGCGGAGATATCTTTGAAATACAGGCCGTAAATCCGTATCCCAGCGATTATAATGAATGTGTGGAACGGGCAAAGCAGGAACTTGAAAAGTGTTACAGACCTGAACTGAAAACAATAGTTAAGAACATTGAGTCGTACGATGTGATTTTCATTGGCTATCCTAACTGGTGGAGTACGATACCCGCTCCGGTCACAACATTTTTGTCGAAATATGATTTATCAGGAAAGACCGTTGTACCATTTTGCACGCATGAGGGAAGCCGCTTGGGTCGAAGCGTAACGGATATCACTAAACTTTGCCCGCATTCAACCATTCGGGATGGTCTCGCAGTGGGGGGCGGAGACGTAAGAAATGCGCGTAATGAGGTATCGGCGTGGCTGCGTAAACTTGGAATAATAGAGCAAAAGTAAATACTTCAGTCTAATTGAAAAATGCAGCGGATTTTCGAGTCAGTCGTCATTAATAGATGAAAAATATGTTGGATAATCTGTAGTAGTACGTCCTACCTGAGCGGAGTAAAAGAAAAAGTATTATCTATATACAACTGATAACTTTCAAAACGTTGTAGGTCAGTCAGCTTATCCTCCTGTTTATCTTTCAAGCACTTTTATTATCATCGATTGCCTTTAACCCTTTACCGTTTTATCAATTCGAGGAGGCAATATTGATAGGGCAGGCCCTGGGGAGTTGCATAAAATCTTTGCCTTAACCTTTGATAGATTTCATCGATTTCACCCTGGTTTTCCGGCGCGAGGCCTGTTTTGATAGAAGATTCGCTCCATGCCCGAACAACGTGCGTCAGGGTATCAGCGAGTTCTGCTTTGGCCTGCATATTATCCAGCTGGTTTTTCATCTTGGAAAAATAGGCGCAAGGGACGGCCAGCTCATCACTGAATGCGAGACTAAAAACATGTTTCAGATCATTTTCTTTCAGCACGGACTTCATCTCCTGCGGAGTAGCAAAATAGTCCGGCACCATAATGGTTTTCAACTCCGTATCAGAGATATGCCCCTCATGATATAGTTCACGACAGGCATCACGAAGATTATCGTACCCTGCCGATGCTGGGAATTGATTATGACCCAAGTCTGTAAGGTTGGCTAAGAACAATGCTCCCCCTTTGACTAATTCAACAGAGCGTTCATGTAAGAAGACTTCCCAATCCCTTTTCCATTTTTCCTCAAATCTCCCACGTTCCTTATCAGGCAACTGGTTGGCCTGTATATGTGCAGGATGCCGATAAAGGCTAAAATCTACATTTTTGGTATCGAGCCAATGTATGGATGTGGAGGAAAACCCGATATTCAGGTTTTGAGCGATCTCAGGGAACGGTTCATAAAAGGAACGCTGGATATATTCGGCTTCTATATGGTTTGACTTTGCTAATCTGGCGCTTTCCCAAAACCTGTCAAAGTAGGAACGGCCGGCTATGTCTATATAGACCAATTTAATCCGTAACGAAGGATTTATAGCGTGAATTTGATTGATAATATTTTCGAATAACTCGCTGGAATTCACCCCATCTGCAGCGCCATAGTCTGCAATAATAAAGGGTGTTTCTGCATGCATCAGGCTTATTTGGGCGGCAATAGATTGAAGATATGTAATGATCCTGGGCCAGATAATAGAATCCACTGCTTTTGCCGTATCGGAGATCCGGCTATAATCCGGCGTCATGGTAGGCAAATAACGCTGTGATGCTGGTTTGTTATTTTGGGGATTAGCCATCGTTTTTCTCCTTCCTCAACACAGTTTGAAGCTGCCCCGTGATAATGTACCTCTGTGCCTACCTCGCTGATGACTTTCGGTATTGTAAGTGCCCTGGAATCGTGCAGGTATTTTACCACAGACAAATCACGGCCTATCCTGCCGCTCATACAGCCCACAATGGCCGACCATTCAAACATCACCTGATTTCCCAGCGGTTTGCTGATGACCGACCACAGATCACCACAGCTTGTACCTCGCCGTGGTAGCATCAGGGGAGTGGCAAGGGAGCGGTAGGGAAGAGCAGGAGTGGCTTAAAACATGGCGTCAATTATATAGAAGAATGATTGGACGTAACACAGAAATGGATTGATTGATTTACGCTCGCTATTTTAGCTCTTTAGATGATTTGATAGACCTTCCGGTGTACTTCCGGTAAATGATTTCGATAATAAAGGCCAATCCTAACATAGCGAATAATATCCACAGGTCGTTCGGCGATGTAATTGCCCTCTGCGTTATTAACACAACCAATGCCAGTAAGCACAACATGCCCCCTGCCACCGATATCCACTTCTTGGAGCCTGTACTTACTGCTAATCGTGCATTAGCAAAATTGACCACCGCAAATATGATAAGAAAACCGGAACTCCCGATAACTGATATGTTTGTCAGATCGACAAAGTTTGCAATTAACAGCGTCAACCCCATGGTTATTAGCAAACCTTCGATAGGACGCCTCCAGATCATGTGGTCCAGTTGGGCAGGTAACTCCCCTTCTTTGGCAATGATGTAGCTAATGCGAGCCGTTCCGTAAAGCGTGGCATTAATAGCTGAAGCGGTGGATAACAAAGCTGCTACTGCAATTAAGCTAAAGCCAATCATACCCAAGAACGGTTTAGCGGCTTCGGCGAGTGCATAGTCTTTGGAAGCTATTATTTTGTCAATCGGAAGATTTCCAACGGTTACAATAGAAACGAGGATATAAAGGATAATAACAAAGCCGACAGCAGTAAAATATGCGCGTGGGAGGTTCTTTCGCGGTTCCTTTACATTTTCTGCCGTATTTGCGATAAGCTCGAAGCCCTCATATGCCAGGAAAATAATCATGCCGCCTGATACCAATTGCAAAGGGTTACTCCACGTTGTTGGTAACAGGTAATTCATGTTAACCGTCCACATGCCTGCCCCCAAGAAGATGAGTAATATGAGTAGCTTTAGAGCAACGATGAAATCTTCCGATTCGCCGACAGTCTTATTACCCAAAATGTTGAGGCAACTAAAAAGAACGATAACACCACTTATGAGAATGTGTTTCCACACGGTCTGCGCCGCATAAGGGAAAAAGCTAGCTCCATAGCTGCCGAAAGCGTAAGCATAGAGTGAAAGCATGGCTATGTAGCTCAACCAGAGAAGTATATTAAGGCTACCTGTAAATATCCCACCTCCGAAAGCTTGATTGAGGAACTCTACTGTACCGCCTCTCGAAGGGTAGGTGACGGATAACCGGGCGTAGGAGTAGGCCGTGACCAGGGCAATCAGGCCAGCTATGGCAAAGGCAACAGGAGTACCACCGTTTGCCAACTCAACTGCCAGGCCCAGTACAGCAAAGATACCACCGCCAACCATCCCGCCGATGCCTATCGATACTGCGGACCAGTACCCCAGCCGGTCTTTTTTAATAGGTGTCATATGTGTAGGCAAAGTCACCTTAAATTTTACTACTCTAGGCTAAAAACCTCTATGATAACGCATTATTTGAGACAAACTGTGAAAACGGTCAAATCAATCTCTGCGCTGGTGTAATGTCAGGGTGAGTTAAGGGTTTTCACCATGCTTTATAGAGGTCCATCCTTGGTGGTTTAGGTATATGTGTGTTTAAGCGGGAGCATCATGGGGAGCGGCAGGTGGATAAAAGCGTGCTATAAATGCGGTAAGTCTGCATGTTCTATAATTAGTTGTGGATGCTTACAATGGTGAAAGCGAACGGCAGAGTTAATCCAAAGATATATGTCAGAGCCATTATAGCTGTTATACTGCTGATAGTCTGGTTCTTGGTTGCTGTTTCGGGTGTGATTTTGTGGCTGGCTCCAGAAGGGCCGAGATCAGGGCGCGTCCCTCTCCTTTTCGATCTGACTAAATCCGAGTGGAAAGAAGTGCACTTGTGGATTGCCGCTGTTACCTTGTTGATAACAGTGATTCACATCATCGTTGATTGGAAGACGTTGTGTGCGGTCATCAGATATATGGTTAGCACACACCGGGATAATAGCAATCTTACCTGCAACTAGCTTCCGCTTGTCCACTGCAGAAGGACTAGTGGTCGAAATGCAAATGGATATTGCACCGGCCGTCTTTGATGGATGAAGCTCACTTTATCGACACGCTGGCGGATGAGAAAGCCGGAAAGCTTTCCAATTGCGGCATCGTCCTCAAGGAGTTCATCCGGAGAGGGCGGAGTCACCGGCAGGGGAAGAAGAGCGCCGTCATACGAGATATCGATGTCCAGATTCAATTCGTCGAATTTCATATCTACCTGAAGCGGACTTTTGGCCAGGCCGAGGCCGGTAACGGATTCGAGAGCTTCGCTCAATGCCCCGGCTGCTTTATTAATTACGTCACGACGCGCTCCCCAGGTACCTCCCTGTTTTTCCATGAATGTGAAAACATCGTCGGAGGAATGCTGGCCGGGCTGGAGCACCAGGCTGCATCGATCGGAGATGCCGATTCTCATAATGAAATTCATGACAATAGCGGTAACCGTTCCCAGGGCCAGCGACGAACTGAAAACCGGTTTGATCCAGGGGTGAACCGAGGCGTATAGCTGGGGCATTAGGTCGGCGCTGAGTCCGAAAATAATCGCCAGGCCCAGGATAAAGGTCCGCCGCACATCCAGCACCCGGGTGCCGATTATCTGGAGCCCGGCTATAATCATGAAACTGATGGCAAAGATGAGCGTGGCGCCCATAACGGGCGGCGGCATGATGATAAACAGCTCGGATAAACGCGGGAAAAAGGCGAGGACAATGATAATTCCACCGGCAGCATAGGCAATAACCCTGCTGGTGGCCCCTGTAGCAACGGAAAGGCCCACGTTGCTCGAAGAGGTGGATTGACCGAATCCGCCAATAATTCCGGGCAGGATACCGCCGATGCCGTCAACCAGTATGCCGGGAGTAATCCTATCCATGTCAGGGCGTTTCCATTCGGCGTCATTGATCTTCTGGCAGGTGCCTAAATCGCCGACTGTCTTGAACGTAGAACAGATGGTGGCAACGACGAACGGGACCAGCATGGCAACGTCAAAAGACCAACTCATATTCCTGATGTAAGGGATGCTGAACCAGTCGGCCTCGCCGATCTGGCTCAAACTTTTGCTATCCAGGATACCAAAAGCGTAGGAAAGGCCGTAGCCGACCACCATGCCGATGATAATGCTGTAGAGACGCAGATTTCCTTTGACCCATACGTTAATGCCAATCATCGTGGCAAGGGTGAGGACTGCCACTATTACATCCGAAGGATTGGCCGCGGTATTCGTGCCGCTGATGCCAAAGAAATTCTTGATAGCCACGGGAATGATGACGATGCCGATCAAGGCCACGATTATCCCCATGACTTCCGCGGTAAAAAGGAAACGAAGACGGTTCATCACACGGGAAAGCGCCGCTTCAATCGCGCCGGCAAAGGCGGTCATGCCGAGGAGCAGCGGCATTCCGCCGGTGGTGACAGCGAGTATTGAAGCCGAAAGGTATGAAGGGCCGCATACTGCAGGACAGAGATATCCCGAACCAAAATATTTTGTCCGGATGGCCTGCAGGATAGTCAGGATACCGCCGGCGATCATGGAGAGGCTGACAAAGCTCCTGGCAGATTGAGGGTCGATAGCGGGACCGAGCAAGTTTACGATTATCGCCGGAAAGATGAGCGAGATAAAAAGGATAAAAACATGCTGCAGACCCGAGTGCCATCGTCACCCCAGCGGCGGGCGGTCATTAAGTCCGTATAGAAGGTTCGAGGGCTTTCTGGGCTCTGGCATCGCTTAATATCACATATCTGCCCGGGTCAGGCTCTGGCAAATCGTAGTGTCCTGTTATAAGTTTATTAAGATGCCCTTCTGCGCCTCAGGTAAATGAGGCCGCCAACCAGCGCCAGGAAGACCAGCGCGCCGCTGATGTAGAGGATGAGGTTGGGATCTGCGAAAGTATCTACGGTGAAGGCGCCGGCCGGCACGCTGCCTACATAGACGATGTAGGTGCCCGGCTTGTCGTAGCTGACCGTGAACTTGACCGGCGCGCTCTTGCCGGAAGCCAGGGCTATGCCCGGTGCGCCTCCTCCTGACCGTTGACATAGAGCTTGACCTGGGTTGAGCCATCGGCCGTGCCCTTATTCATCACATTAGCGGTGACGGTAACTGGCGCTCCCGGGGCTACCTTAGACGCGGAGAGCGAGGCGTTATGGACTGCTATATTGGCTATAGTTGCGGGGCCGGTTGAGGCGGTGGTCACCTGCGCCGAGGAGGACTGCGGAGGGTTGCTGAAAAGGAAGGCCGGGCCGCAGGGGTCGACGATGGTGCCGTTGACCACGCCGTCGGCGTCGCCCTGTCCGCCGTCCTTGAGCGTAACGACGAAGGTATACTGGTCGGTCTGCTGAGCGTATTGCGAGAAATCTACGAGGCTGCCGTTTTGGCATTTGAAGAATCTTGGAGCCCATGGGCATTGCGACGGGTACTCTAATGGTGACGTTGATCGTCTGGCCTGCCGCCAGGTTGGTTATATTATAGGAGAACATACCGTAGGGGAAGATATATCCACCGGATGAGCAGGTCATGCTGGAGGAGGGCTGGTTGAACAGGTTTGAGATGGAGCCGCCGTCGGTCGTGAAGTTGACCGTGCCGAGGCTGGTAATGACCGTGCGCCGACCTGATGATACTGCTGCCATAATGCAAGATAAATCCTGAATTGCCCACGACGAAGATATTGTCGCTGGAGCTGCCATATATCCCGTTTAACCCGGGGCAATCGGGTATGGTCAACGTATTCCATCCACTGCCGCCGTAGTATTTCACATAACCCGCACCTGACAGGTAAAGAGTACCTACGATAAATATGTTGTTGGCCGAAGAACCCCAGACATCGTTGTTGGTCTCCAATAGAGGAAAGGGTGTGGTTCGGATCCAAATGCCGCTGTAATAATGCATGATTGAATAGGCGGAGCCAACGGCCCATATATCATTTGGCGAACTGCCCCAGATACTGGAGAGATCGGCCGTTGTATTGCTGGACATTGCGCTCCAGACGCCGCCACCGTACTGAAGTATTGTGCCACCCGTGCCAACAGCGAATACATTGCTGTTTGATGTGCCCCAGGCCTTTTTGAGTGTGCTTGAAATATCGCTGGTCATTGCGCTCCATGAGCTTCCGTCATAATGCAGTATAGTGCCATTGTCACCCGCGGCAAAGACATTGCTGCCGGAGCTGCCCCAAACGCTGTGAAGTATATTTGAAGTGTCGCTTGTCATGGTGCTCCAGCAGCTGCCGTTATAATGCAGTATGGTGCCGTTGTCACCCACGGCAAAGACATTGCCACCGGAGCTGCCCCAAACGCCGTAGAGTATATTTGAAGTGCCGCTTCTCATGGCGCTCCAGGAGCCGCCGTTATAATGCAGTATGGTGCCGCCGGCGCCCACTGCGAATACATCTATGGCAGAGTCTCCCCAGATACCGAAAAGGTCCTGTGTAGTGCTGCTATTCATGACGGTCCATACATCATTGGTTGCTACTGCAGGGGATGTCGATAGCGGGGGTAAAGCAGCCGATAAAAGTAATAATATTAACGCCAGCAATGACACATGTTTATACCGGTACATGATGTCCTCCGCAACTTACTTAATGTTAATACGGATGCCGCAACAACTATCAGGTGGAGACTGTGTGTAAAACTAACATACGGAAAGGGCATTGTCAATGAGCTGTTGTGATTGATTATCTTTGGACGGCTTCTGTTGATCAAGTGCCCCGGCTTTCAGGGCTGACTCTTAGGCATGGGTGGATTGCCGTGAAATTCACCCGGTTCACCTTCGTATAAAAAGACATCCTCTATTCTGACATTGAAAAGATTGGCGATGCGGAAAGCCAGCGGAAGGGATGGATCGTATTTACCATTTTCGATGGAGATGACCGTCTGCCGGGTCACGCGTAGTTGATCGGCCAGCTCCTCCTGTGTAAGGTCGTGCATGGCACGGAATACTTTTAGCCTGTTTTTCATTTCTAGCCCTATAGCTTCCGGCTGAAATAAGCATAAAAACATATATGCAGTATTAATGCAACACAGATAAAATAACCCATAATTGCCCCAAAGAAAACAACGTTTTCAGGCAACTGGTTGCGGAAAAGGGCGATGCATAATGAAGCGGCTGCCGCTAATATAAGCATGATATTGAAAGATGCAGAGGCAGCTTTCCAGCTGATCTGTGCGATCCGCTCATCACGTACGATCTCTTTGTTGCTGCGTTCCAGTATATAAGCAAATATAATAGCTGCAATAACCGCCGCCAGCGCGATTACGGCGGTGTTAGTAGCAATCGCAATCGCCACAGCAATGCCCAGCCCTCCAGCTATGAACGCCTTGTAAATACGGAATTTACTTATTTTCATTGCTGGCCTCCTGTATAGATACATATACTAATTGTAAAGCAAACTATACAATTTAGTCAACCTGGAAGTGTAGTACGTTTGCATGAATTGACCGGCGCCGTGGATGTGACTATTGGGGCTGATTGTCTTGAGGCGATTGCTGTTTATTCAGTGCCTCAGCCTGCAAGACTGCATTCAGCGATTGATTGATAGTATAGTCTTTAACCATGCCTGGAATACGCAGCATATCGATCAGCCACCATATGCCAAGGCCTCCTAAAGTAACCCAGAAAATGACCTGGGTGCGCATATTTTCCAAATAGTAATAATGGCTGCCAAGGCATAGCCAGTAAAGATACGCAGTCAGGGTGTCTTTTGACCTTCGCCTGTCGACCGGCATGTTGCCGACAGCCTCTTGCCTGGGAGCGGATTGCTGCTGCGGTTGCCTGGCTGGTGAGGTCTTGAAAGGTATCCCCAGTATCGATTTCAATTTGTCTGCCTGAGTAGGCGCTGGAGGTTGTACAGACGAAGGAGGAATATCTGATGGAGGCTGTTCAGGCTGAACAGGTTGGACGGGCGCAGTTGGCTGGGCCTGGCAGGTGGATATGTACCGGCGAAGAAGTCTGCACAGGCGGGGGAGTTTGTACAGCAGCGGGTTGGCCGGGCGGAGGCGGTTGAACAGGCGAAGGAGTCTGTGCGGGCGAGGCAGGTTGAGCGTATGGAGGAGGTTGCGTATATGGCGGAGGTTGGAAAGGAATGGGGTATTGCAGTGGGCGGAGCCTTCTGCGAAAGTATCTCGAATACCGATTTCAGCTTTCTTACCAGGGGCGACGGAGGAGCTTGCCAGTACAATGGGAACCCGCAATAATTGCACTGCATTTGCCCGTACTGAACATACTGGCGGCATCTCGGGCAGATATACCACTGCTGCATGATTGGACTCTATTATATCGCTATATTAAATTTGAGTAATACCTGATAATATTGCCAAATAGAAGCTGGTCAAAATATTTGGATGCCAATTTAAACAATAATCTTTATAAAGAAATTACAGAAATATTATTTAAATATTATTGTCGAATTATTAAGACCCAAGAGGTCCGGTACCGGCAGCACTGCTGAAAGAAGGTATGGTTTTTCGGGTATAGTCCTCATTGCCCCCACATCATTAATGTGAGATTTCGAGCGTAACCGCAGGCTGGTCTCCAACCGTCCACATGTCATGTCCCGGTGGTACAACGGCTATATCGCCGGCGCCGAACTCCTCTTCCTTCCCATCATCCATCTTTACGCGCAGCCTGCCTGAAATCAGGTAAAGAACATGGGATTTTTGACAGCTAGCGGTCTTCGCAATGGATTTCATGTGTTTCGACCACCGCCATCCAGGTTCTGTTGTGACCCGCTCGAATATAATCCCGCCCGCTGTAACGGCTTCGAGTTTTCCTTTCTCGTAACCTGTAGCTTGTTCCGGTTGCTTGAAACTCTTTTTCTCTAAAGTTGCCATTTTGCCTCCTTTAACTGATAAGCAGTCAATTTCCCAGTTGGGCGATCGATGCCAGGCGCCATTCGGTGCCGTGCAGTCCGACGGTGGTCCAGAAGACCGTCTTTTTCACGTCCTGTCCAGTGGCGTCGCTGGTATAAGTATATTCAGCGGAACCTGTCTTTTCTACGACCAGCTTCTCACCCATCGTCAAAAGCTCGGGGAAAGCCTTATATTTCGGATCGGTCAGCAGGTTCTTACCGGTCTCAGTCCCGTCCGAGCAGTAAATTACCATCCCGTCGGTCTGAGCGACATTCACCTTGATTTTGTATGTGGCTGAAGCCGGGCCGATAGTCCCTCCCAGCAGGGCCTCGGGTTTGAAAAGGGCGCTGACCGAGCCCAGCACATCGCCTTTCTCCGTGACCACGGGCCAGATCAACACTATGGCATCAACCCCTTCCACCGCGCTGAAGATGTTGCTGAGCACCGGTTTCCTGTCTTCATTTAATCCGGCGAAGAACTGTTTGGAGGCATCCGTGGTGGCTGTGTCCGTGCCCTCATAGCTGCGATAGGCATCGGGCTCCATGGTGATTATCTTCCCCTGAGGATCGGCGGTCGAGCAGTCAAGCAGATAAGGATGTTTCTTCAGCAGGTCGTTTAAAATACCCCGGGCCTGATCGCCCTGCAGTCCGCTGCTGGCGATTTTCCCGGCCGCGGCGGATACATCATTGTCCAGGTTTGCTAGCTTGGACTGGATGATTTTCTGCATGTTCGAGGTGGCGGACTGAAGCTGTTTTTCATTTTTCACCGGGCCGGCGCATCCCAACGTCATAGCAATAACGATAACTGCCAGCAAGGCGGCTGAAAGCGGGGACCAGATCTTTTTCATATCTGTAAAACTTCCCTTCTTGTGACTATACCATGTGCGAGCTTGCCGCTCTCCCCGCGCCATCCGCTATCCCACCATGGCTTTGGCAACGTAGTTGAGCAGCTCCTTGCCGAAATCCGTGGCGATCTGGATGTTTTCCAGGTTGACGTCCACATTGTTGAGGTACTGCAGCCGCAGCATATCGCCGTCGGAAAACTCCGGTATTATTCCTCCGAAGAAGAAACCCAGCATCTCCATATTGGCGCAGAACCTCTGCGTGGCAGGCTGGGATAAGGGCAGGTCTAGGTAAATGCAGTCGATCCGTCGCAGGCAAAGCTCCCGCAGGCGGAATCTCACCAGCTCTTCCAGGTCTGCTCCAAATTGCTTGATATGCATGAAGGCCCGGCTGGCGTCGGTCTGAATGGAAACATCCACCTGCGCAGATGGCGGGCAGGCCGGCCTGCTCTTTGACATCGGCCGCGCTCACGATGTTCCGCCTATAGCTATTCATTTCGTATATCCTGCGGATTATCCCCTGGTGATGAAACGGAGGATATACATCGCGCTGTGGTTCGTCGTTGAGTCTCGTGTAGATAAGCACTATGGCCTGGCGCTGCTGCCGCTCTCCTTCCTGTATTTTCTTGAAGAACATGGTGGCGGGGGTGAAGCCCAGGAGTATGCCCGTCTCGCGTCCCCCGGCCGCAATAGCAGCCTTCTGGCTGAAAGTATGCACGGTCACGCCCTCGCTGTAGGTGCCATACATCCCTATTCCCCTGGCGTGTTCTATCACGGCGCTGAGCAGCTTATTTAAAAGGCCGTGGCCCCTGTAGCGCGGGTCCACTACCGCCTGTCCCCGCTCCCCAACCCTGTTGCCGGGATGCTCCTTGCGTATGGCCAGGTGGCCGATAACCTCGCCCTCGGGATTCAAGGCGACGTGAGATATGAGCAGGCCGCTTTCCAGCAGCTCCCGCACCCTGTCGGGGAAATAGACGTCGCCGTTGGCATAGGTGTAGCCGTAGCAGCGATAAACGCACCTGGACAGGTCAACCGAGTCATCCGGTCTCATCAGGCGAATTGTAATAGCAATATCTTGCTTTGCAGGCTCAGTCGGCGGGGCGCTCTTCTTTTCGTCTTCTGTTAAATAGGCGTCGACATCCTTGTACGGCAGGTTCTTGACGATCTCCACCCTCTTGCCGCCGCGGCCCAGGTTCAGGAAGCGGATCTCGTCGGCAAAGGCCTTCATCAACATAATGCCCAGGCTGGATTCCTTTTCGGTATCAACCTTTTTAAAATCAAAAGGAAGCCCGCTGTCCTCCACCACCACCATGACCTGCCCCGGCTTTCGTCAGGATGATTATATCAAAAGAACCCTGCTCGCCGGGCTCGAAAGCGTGCTCGATCACGTTCATGCACGCTTCCTCCACCACGAGTTCAAGCCGTTCGGTGTCGGCGCCGGCCAGGCCCAGCATGGTGGTGATATCCCGCACGAAAGTAATAGCGGCGGGGAGAAACTCCGTTTTCGCCGATAGTTTTAGTCGGGCTACTTCTCTTTCTTGCATGTTATATGATCGTGCGTCCGTATTTTAATGAAGGATGGCGTGGAGTAACTCCTACGCCTGGTTAAATGCGTTGACGGCAGCCTCCTGGCTGTCGAATATGCTGAACAACTGTGAGAATCCGGATATGTTAAATACTTCCGCAATGAACGACTGCATGCCGGCCAGCTTGATATCCCCCTGCTCTTTCTTAACCCTCTTCAAGGTTGCCAGGAATACCCTGAGCCCGGAGCTGCTGATATACTCCAGCTTCTCAAGATCGATCACAAGGTTGTACTGTCCGGCCTCGATCAATGCGTTCAGCTTCTTCTCAAGCTCGGTGGCGTTATAGGCGTCCAGCCTGCCCGTCAGGCTTAGCACATTGATATTACCATTTTTTTTCTCTGCGATGTCCATCGCTTGCACTCTCCATTTTCGAATTCTGCCTGATCAAACGTATGATGAAATATATCACTTCAATTTATCTGGCTTAGGTATATCACACGAGTCCAGCATGAAAATGCACGTTTCATCAAAAGCACCGATATGCTACAATCGCACCATTAAACAGCATTTCTTGCAGGGTCTGAAAGCAAGAGGATAAAAATACCGCTTGTCGGGGTCATACGCTTATGTCGATAGGAGCTCTTTTAATCAACCTCGTTGAAACGACCTGCGTAATCGTTGCCTTTGCCTATGTTGTGACCCGGGCCGGATTCTTCACCGAGATATTGGAGAAAAAGTTCAACTTCAAGAACCGGGCCATCATGATTCTGCTCTTCGGCGCCCTTTCCATCTTCGGCACATACGGTGGAATACAGCTTCCGGACGGCGCCATCGCCAATATCAGAGACCTGGGGCCGATGGTAGCAGGTCTGGTGGGAGGGCCCATCGTTGGGCTGGGAGCCGGTCTGATCGGCGGCGTACAGCGTTATTTCATGGGCGGTTTTGTCGCCGTACCCTGCGGCATGGCCACCATTATTGCCGGCCTGCTGGGGGGCCTCATCTATCAGCTTAGAAAGGGAGAGTTCGTACTGGTCTGGCAAGCAGTCCTTTTCGCCGTCTTCCAGGAATCACTGCATATGGGGTTGACCCTATTGATAGCCAGGCCGTTCGCGGATGCCCTGGCGACGGTGAAAGAGGTTGTCCTGCCCATGATCGCAGCCAACGGCATCGGCATAGCTATCTTCGCCTTCATAATACGCAACCTTATAACTGAGAAGAAGACAGCGCAGGAGCGGGAAGCTTTCAAACGAGAGCTTTTAAGGACGGAGGTCGAAATGGAGACGGCCAGGGGCATCCAGCAAAGTCTGCTGCCCGAGTCCCCGCCACAAATCGATGGCTTTGAGCTGGCCGCCGTTAACCTGCCGGCCAGACAGGTCGGCGGAGATTTCTACGATTTTATACCGGTCCAGGAAGACAAGTGGGGAATAATTATTGCCGATGTTTCCGGGAAAGGCGTCTCGGCGGCTTTGTTTATGGCATTGTCCCGTGCTCTCGTCCGGGCCAATGTCGCTGATAATCCCACGGCATCCCGGGCTATGCAGAAATCGAATCACCTGATTTCCGAGGAAGCTAAGATGGGTATGTTTGTTACCCTTTTTTATGCTGTGCTCGATCCCAAGACGAGTACTCTGCAATATGTAAACGCCGGCCACAATCCGCCGTTTGTTGTGAAAAAGAACTCCCAGGAAGTTGTCCTCCTGCGGGCCAAGGGCATAGCCATGGGTGTGATAGACGATGTTTCACTGGAGGAGAAAGAGATTAAGCTGGAGAGCAACGAGATGGTCGTCTTCTATACCGATGGAATTACCGAGGCCATTAATATAGCCGGGGAACAATTCGGTGAGAAACGGCTGATCGATACGATCTATCAGAATTTGGACCTGCCGGCCAAAGATATCATCGTCAAGGTCAAAGATACGGTTTTCGCCTTCGCACAGAACCAGCCTCAGTTCGATGATTTCACCCTGGTACTATTGAAGGCTAAGTAAAGCTTGGGGAGAATGAGAAACGGCTACCGATCCATTAAAGTTAACAGTCGAGGCTAAACTGCACAGCCTTCCCGTGATCGCCGATTTCATTTCCAGAGCCATGGATCGGTTGGGTGTGGTCGACGACGTGCCCGGGATACAGGTAGCTGTGGACGAGGCCTGCACCAATATCATCAAGTACTCCTACCCGGAGCAGGCTGGATCGATCACGATCACGACTAACGTTCAGGAAAATACCCTGGTCTTAGTCATCAGGGACAATGGCAAGCCTTTCGATCCCGGCACAGTTCTTCCCCCGGACATGGACGCCAGTGTGGACAAACGTAAAATCGGCGGACTGGGCATATATTTTATGAAAAAATTTATGGATGATGTCACTTACAGCTTTGAGGAAGGCAAAGGGAACACGCTGGTAATGAAAAAAGTATTAAAACATTGATTTAAACGGGTTATCAAACTGGCGGAGTTATAACACATGAGCACTTATACTGCAGAATACCGAAAAAAGCTGACCAATCCCCAGGATGCTGTGGCAGACATACGGGACGGCAGCACCATCGTGCCCGGCATGAGCAATGCCGAGCCGCCGGCTGTTATGGCTGCTATCGCCGACAGGGCCAGGCAGGGCGATCTGAAAAACATATCCGTTTACATATTGCACCCGACTGAATACGCAGCCAAAACTCTGCTGATGCCCGATCTCAGCGATTGCATCCAGGAATATACCTGGTTCGTCGGCGCGGCTGACAGGGCCAGCGTTCGTGTCGGGCTTAACTATTATGTGCCGAATTATTTCCATCAAATACCGCGGTTGATAACAGGATTTCATGCAGGTTGATGTGGCGATTATATGCGTCTCTCCCGATGGATAAGGCAGGTTTCTTTAGTTTTGGCACGGCCAATGACTATACTTCAACGGCAGCCAGATATTGCAAAAAGCTCATCGTCGAGGTAAACGAAAATATGCCCCGTGTTTTTGGAGATTCTCTTCTCCACATATCGGAAGTCGATGCTGTCGTAGAAAATCATCTGCCCCTTAAAGAGACGCCCTCCAATACGCCGACAGCAGAAGATGAAATTATAGGCAAATATATTACTGAAATGGTCCCGGACGGGGCAACCATACAGTTGGGGGTTGGACGTGTTCCCGAAGCGGTCGTCCGCCAGTTGATGGACCATAAGGACCTTGGCATTCATACGGAGATGTTTTGCACCAGCATGGTTGACCTGATCGAGGCGGGTGTAGTTACCGGAAGGCAAAAAACTCTTCATCCCCGCAAGAACGTATTCACGTTTGCAAGGGGCACAAAGAGGTTGTTTGATTTCATGAATGATAACCCCTGCATGGAGAGTTATCCCGTCTCATACGTCAACGACCCTCACGTAATATCCCAGAATGAAAAAATGATCTCTATTAACTCAATACTCGAAGTCGATTTGCTGGGTCAATGCAATGCCGAGTATATCTCAGGGGCCCAGTTTAGCGGGACGGGTGGTCATCTTGATTTCGTGCGCGGCTCCTACAATTCTAAGGATGGCAAATCCATTCTGGCCTTTAGCGCCACAGCCAAAAAAGGGCAGGTATCCCGCGTGGTCTCGCGTTTCGAAGCGGGGACTGTGATTACTACTCCGCGCATGGATACGCACTACCTCGTGACGGAATACGGAGCGGTAAATTTAAAGGGAAAGTCCACCCGCGATAGGGCGCTCGACATCATCAGCATCGCCCATCCCAAGTTCAGGGACGGCTTGCTGCGGGAAGCAGAGAATATGTACTTGCTTTGATCGACTTTATCAAATATAAATCAGTCCTGCATCGTGATGGGAAATATATATGTGCCGTTGGTGTAGTGAAGTAAGATGAATAGTTTGGCAGCATTATATAAGCAAAAATTGACCACGCCGGAGAAGGCCGCCACTTTAATAAAGAGCGGCGATACAATCGTATACGGGTCCACCATCTCCGAGCCCCCGGCCCTGCTTGCCGCCATTGCGAACCATATCAGGGAAGCTGACCTGCATGATATAAAAGTCTACTCCAGTTTGCCTATGGATTATTCAGCCACAACAGTCTTATCGCCGGACCTTTGCGATTGTGTTCAAGCCTATTCATGGTTCGTAACGGCTGCTGACAGGTCTCAGGTTAAGGTAGGGCTCAGCTATTATGTGCCGAATTATCTCCATCAAATCCCCAGGTTTTGCAGAGAAATAATGAATATCGACACCGTAATAACTACGGTTTCTCCCATGGATAAGGCCGGCTATTTCACTTTTGGGGCGGTTAATGACTACACGTCCGTAGCTGCCAGAAATTGCAAAAAACTGATTGTGGAAGTAAATGAAAACATGCCCCGCGTTTTTGGCGATTCACTCCTTCATATCTCCGAGATCGATGCCCTGGTGGAAAACCATGTCCCTCTTATTGAAATACCTTCGCCTAAGCCGAAGCCTGAGGATGAGATTATTGCCGGATATATTGCTGAGATGGTCCCTGATGAGGCCACTATCGAACTGGGGCTGGGAGGCATCCCCAACGCCGTTGCAAGTTGCCTCGAGGGACGCAGGGACCTGGGCATACATACCGGGGTATTCGTCCCCGCTATGGTAGACCTGATAGAAAAAGGAGTTATTAACGGCCGGAAGAAAAATTTCCATACACGCAAGCACGTTTTTATGGTAGCCCAGGGAACAAAGAAGATGTACGACTTTATCAATGACAACCCCAGCATGGAAAGCTACCCTGCCTCCTACACTGAAAATCCTTGGGTTATTGCTAAAAATGACAATATGATTTCCATCAATACCGTTATTGAAGTCGACCTGTTAGGCCAATGCAATGCGGAATTTATGGCGGGGTCTCAGTTTAGCGGAACAGGAGGACAACTGGATTTTGTGCTGGGAGCTTTCAACTCTAAAGGGGGGAAGTCCATACAGGCTTTTTATTCGACTGCTAGAGGTGGCAAGGTCTCCCGCGTGGTCCCGCGTTTTGAGACGGGAACTGTCATTACAATTCCAAGGATGGATACACATTATCTGGCCACCGAATATGGGGTGATTAATCTTAAAGGAAAATCCAGTAAGGACAGGGCGCTCGATATAATAAGTATCGCCCATCCCCGATTTAGAGATGAACTGCTGCGGGAAGCTGAGAATATGTACTTACTCTGACCATCACGGCTCTATAATACACTTTCCGCATAAACAGCCTGCCGCCTGTGATTTCCACTCTCCATCGCCAGCAATGCACGTTTTATTTCGCTACCGTTGATACCATTTGCACGGGCTTTATTTCTCCATGCCTTCCTGATTTGATTTCCTTGTGGTTTTAATGTCAGCGGCCTATAATCAATCGGGTATGATGCCGTGAAAAAGCCGTGGTTGTTCATATGGGATTTGAGTGGGCAAAAGAGGGCGCAGGAAGCTCTTAAACGGCTAAACAGAGCACTAAAGGCCATCAGCGAGTGCAACAAAGTGCTGGTGCGCGCCTCCGATGAGCCGATGCTGCTCGAGGAAGTCTGCAACGTTATCTGCCGGGTTGCCGGCTATCGAATGGCGTGGGTAGGCACGGTCGAACATGATGCTGACAAATCCATCCGCCCCGTGGCCTCGGGAGGCGCAGAGGAAGGTTACCTGGTCAATGCGCGCATAACTTGGGCGGATACAGAACGCGGCCGCGGCCCCACAGGTATGGCTGTGCGCACGGGCAAGACGCATTTCTTCCAGGATATTGCGAAAGAGCCGGCCGCTGCTCCCTGGCGTGATGCGGCTTTGGCGAGGGACTACCGTTCCAGCATCGCCCTTCCGCTGGCTGACAATACCGGAAAGGTTTTCGCCGTATTTACGCTTTATGATGGTCAGCCTAACGGGTTCACACCTGATGAAGTCGGACTGCTTGAACAACTTGCCGGCGATGTGGCCTATGGCATAGGCGTGTTACGTACCAGGGTCGAGCGTGATAAAGCGGAGAAGGATCTTGGGCTCAAGAATGAATTGATCCGCATTACGGGCGACCTGGCGAAGGTGGGTGGCTTTGAGTTCGATGCCCACACGCGCAAAGGCACGTGGACGGATCAAGTAGCTCGAATCCACGAGGTGGAGCCCGGAACCGCGACCGATATTGAATTCGGATCGAGTTTTTATATCGGAGAATCGCGCCAAAAATAGAAAAGGCGGTAAGGGATGCTGTCGAGCTGGCGCTGCCATATGACCTGGAACTGGAGATCGAGACTGCCAAAGGCAACCGCAAATGGATCAGGACCATAGGTGTGCCTATTCAAGAAAAAGGTAAGGTCACTAAAGTTCGCGGCGTTTTTCAGGACATTACCGATCGGTTGCAGGCCGAACGTGATTTACTCGATAGCGAGAGAAAATTCAAGGTAGTAGCTACCAGCACCCCCGACCACATCCTTATGCAGGATGCAGACCTGCGTTATACGCTGGTAATCAATCCACAATTGGGCTTGACCCAGGAAGATATGATCGGCAGGACCGACTATGACTTTCTGGCCAGGGAGGATGCTGAGAAGATTACCGCTGTTAAAAGGAGGGTGCTGGAAACCGGAAATCCGGAATATCTGAGCACTTCCTTAGCCGCCCTGGACGGCAAAGCGCAGATTTTTGAAGGAACATATCTACCCACGCATGATCCGGATGGAAAGGTAGATGGTATACTGGGCTACTTCCGCAATGTTACGCAACGACTGAAAATGGAAGAGGAGTTGCGGCATAACAGGGAACGGTTCGAGATACTGAGCGAGGCCAACAGCCTGCTGCTTACGAGTGAAAAACCCGAACACTTGATTCATACGATTGCCACTAAGGTCATGGGGCATCTGAATTGTGATGCATTCTTCAATTTCATTCTGGATGAAGCCAGCGGACGTTTGAGGCTTAATGCCTATGCGGGCATTTCTCTTGAAGCAGCCAGGGATTTAGAGTGGTTGGATCTGGGCGTGGCCATTTGCGGCTGCGCCGCGCGGGATGGATGCCGGATCGTTTCAGAGCATATCTTGGAGAATGATGATGTCAGTGCCGACCTGGTCAGGTCGTTCGGTATTCAGGCCTATGCCTGCCATCCTTTGCGTATCGGAAATAAAACGATAGGGACCCTCTCTTTCGGCACCCGCACCCGCACAACTTTTATTGAAGAAGAACTCGATTTAATGAAAACGGTCGCTGACCAGGTCTCGGCGGCGATACAGCGCAGCCGTGCTGAAGAGTCTTTACGGGAGACAGGTGACTATCTTAACAACCTTATCAACTACGCCAATGCCCCTATCATAGTCTGGAACCCGGATTATGAGATAACCCGCTTCAACCATGCCTTCGAAAAGCTTACGGGACGGACAGCCCAGGAAGCCGGGGGCAAGAAGCTGGATATATTGTTCCCTGAAGACAGCCGCCAATCCTCTATGCAACATATTTCGGACGCCACTGCCGGGAGACGATGGGAAACGGTAGAAATTCCCATTATTCACAAGGATGGATCGGTGCGCATATTGCTCTGGAACTCGGCCACACTGTATAACGAGGATGGCACGAAGCCGGTCGCCACTATAGCACAGGGACAGGACATCACCGAGCGTAAGAAGTCCGAGCAGGTCAAAGACGAGTTCATCGGGTTAGTATCTCACGAGCTTAAGACACCTATAACTGTGATCGTGGGTGCTATCGATACCGCCCTGACTAAAGGAGTACCCAGGAAAGAAGCATTTCAGCTCATGGAGGACGCGGCGGCATCGGCTGAATCGCTGGCCGGGATCGTAGATAACCTGCTTGAATTATCGCGGGCGCAGGCCAACCGGCTGGTGATCAAAAAGGAGCAGGTGGATATAGCCAGGGCCGCCCGAAATGTCGCCGGTAAGCTGAAAGACAGGTCACCCAAACACCACCTGATAATTAAGATAGCGGATGACCTGCCCTTCGTCGCAGCCGACCCGATTCGCGTGGAACGTATTCTTCATAACCTGGTTGAGAATGCCATCAAGTATTCCCCCAGGGGGGGCGGTGTAACCATCTTTGCCCGGCAGGAAAATGAGTCTGTGGTAGTAGGGGTTAAAGACCAGGGCAACGGCATTGCACCCGAGCTGAAGGCCAGGATATTCATGCCGTTCGAACGCCTGGACAAAACCGGCCGGATTCCCGGCGTGGGATTGGGCCTGAACGTGTGCCGCAGGCTGGTAGAGGCGCACAATGGAAAGATCTGGGTGGAATCCCCTCCGGGAGAGGGTGCTACCTTCTATTTCAGCCTTCCCTTGATGGCAAATTAAGTCTTTCGGCGGCAAGGCAGGTATAAGCCGGATAATTCGCAGAAATAAGGCGGCCGGATATGATTAAAATATATGATCTCAATGTACCCACCGAGGACAGTCCCAGCGAGCCGCTGCCGCTGAAGGTCGAGCATAAAGGACATGAGGCCAGCCTGCCCATCATGGAGCTATTGCTCGGCGGCAAAAAGGAAGATATGGCTGACGGCCTGGGCTGGGCGGACGATGCAGTAACTATGGGGGCGCACGCCGGCACGCATGTCGATGCCCCCTGGCACTATGCTCCCCTGTCGGAAGGGAGGGAAGCCAGGACCATAGACGAGATGCCGCTGGAATGGTTTTATCATGACGGTGTGGTGCTCGATTTCAGGCATAAACCGCAGGGCTCCGGCATATCCACTGACGACGTCAGCAAGGCCTTGCAAAAAATTAGCTATACGTTAAAAGCCTGGGATATCGTGTTGATACAGACAGGAGCGGACAAGCTGTGGGGAAGGCCCGAATATTTTTCGGCCGGCTGCGGCATGACCGAGGAGTCCACACTGTGGCTGGTGGAGCAGGGATGCCGCGTGATGGGCATAGATGCCTGGGGATGGGACAGGCCGTTTGAATCCATAAAAGAGGAATTCGCCAGAACGCATGATAAGAAATTGATATGGACGGCCCATAAAGCGGGGATCAAGAAAGAGTACTGCCATATCGAAAAGCTGGCCAACCTGGATAAGCTGCCCAGGCCGTACGGTTTCAAGGTCGCCTGCTTCCCGGTGAAGTTGACCGGCGGCAGCGCCGGCTGGACGCGGGTGGCCGCCATTTTCGAGGATTAGATGATTGACTCTCCTCTTACAGGAGACTATATACTATCCCTTACTGATTTTCACAGAGGTGAATATGGGTACTGATAAAGGCGTATTAAGCGGCAAGGTAGCTTTAATTACAGGTGCGGCCTCGGGTATTGGCAAGGCTGCGGCACTGAAATTTGCCGGCGAGGGGGCAAAGGTTGTGCTGGCCGATATTAACGAGAAGGGGGGCCAGGCCGTGGCAGACGAAGTAAAAAAAGGTGGAGGTGAAGCCATCTTCGTTAAGTGCGACGTGAGCAGCGACAAAGAGGTTGAGACACTCATAGCTAAAGCAGTGGACACTTACGGACGGTTGGATTGCGCCTTCAATAATGCCGGCATCGACGGTGAATCAGCGTTAACGGACAAGTATAGAGTCTCTGAATGGGACCGCGTCATCGGCATTAATTTGAAGGGCGTCTGGCTCTGTATGAAGTATGAAATAGCACAGATGCTAAAGCAGGGCAATGGCTCTATCGTCAATACGTCATCCGTAGCTGGACTGGTGGCTTTGAAGGGCCACTGCGCTTATGCGGCCTCTAAAGGCGGTATAAACCAGCTCACCCGCACTGCAGCCATTGAGTATGGCCGCAAGGGCATACGCGTAAACTCTATTTGCCCGGGCTGGATCGATACTCCCATATTGTATGGGGGTGGAAAATTGACCCCGGAGGAATATAGAGAGGCTGTCGGAGAAGAAATGGCTAATATACTGGGTCCGTTAATGTCTTACACGCCAACGCGCGAAGAATTCGTGAACACAGCCGCCCGCCTGTCATCGCCCATGGGCCGGATGGGCAGCCCGTTGGAGGCCTGCCAGGTGGCCGCATGGCTATGTTCGGACTTCGCCTCGTATGTTACGGGACACTGCCTGACGGTCGATGGCGGCCTGACTGCACAGTAGCCGGTAAATAAGCGGCGTCCGAAGCAGGTGGAGATTATGCAAAAGATTTCGGATCGAGTCTTTGCCGAGACGGGTTTTCGCGGCTGTAATCCCGGCTTCGTGGTGACTGAGGATGGAGTCGTTATGATTGACACTCCCCAGGTGCCGTCGGACGCCGTGCAATGGCGCGAAGAGATCGCTAAATTCGGTCGCGTGCGCTACTTGATCAATACGGAGCCTCACAGGGATCATTTTAGCGGCAATTTCTTTTTTGAGGGCGTGGTGGTGGCTCACGAGGGCGTCAGGCAGGCGATACTGGCTACGCCTGTGGAACAAATCTATGATTTCGTCAAGCAGGGCTTTCCGGACAGCCTGGCGCTGATGACGGGGTACAGGCTGCGTCCTCCCGACATCACGTTCAATGATAAGCTTACTCTACACGTTGGCGGCCTAACCTTTGAGCTCATCCATATGCCCGGCCACACTCCCTACCAGGCTGCCGTTTATATCCCGGAGGAAAGGGTTGTTTTTACATCGGACAATGTGTTCGGCAGAGTGCAGGCGTGGCTGAGGGAGGCGGTTCCCTATCAGTGGCTTGACTCGCTCAAGCGGCTTCAGGCGCTGGACGCTGATATGTTGATTCCCGGGCACGGCGCCGTCTGTGGCAAAGATTATATACCCGAGATGATGGCCTTCATTCAGGCCTGGATAGACGCGGTGCAAGCCGCCATTGACCGTGGAATGAGCCTGGAGGAGGCGCAGGCTGCGGTCTCGTTACTTGACCGGTACCCGATGGAGCGTGGGACGGAATTTATGGCGGGAATGGTGCAAAGAATGAATGTAGAGCGCCTTTACCGGGTCTTAAAAAACAGGCCTTAAGCCGGATTCAACGCTGCTGTAGCGATTTAATCGCCTCTGCAATCCTGTTAAGCCCCTGCTCGAGGATTGACCTGGGGCAGGCGATATTCATGCGCTCAAAGCCTTCCTCCTTGCAGCCGAAGATCTTCCCCGGCTCCAGCCCCACCCTGGCATCCTGACGTATAAAATCGCCCAGCCTCCCGGGAGCCACGCCGCATTCCCTGAAATCCAGCCACATCAGGTAGGTGCCCTGCGGCTGGACCAGCTTTACACCAGGCATATTGTTCGCTATGAAAGCGGAGAGGAAAGAGATATTGCCTTCGAGATATTTTAACAGCTCAGTAAGCCATGCTTCGCCATATCTGTAAGCGGCTTCGGTGGCGGTGATGCCGAACATACCGGGGTTGGGAACGCCGTAGCTTCTGGCCTTGTCAGTGAACCTCGACCTCAAGTTGGCGTTGGGGATGATTATATTGGAGGTCTGCAGGCCCGGCAGGTTAAATGTCTTGCTGGCGGCCGTGCAGGTAATGCAATTATCGGCGAACTGCTCAGAGAGAGTTGCAAACGGCACATGCCTGAAGCCGCGATAGACAATATCCTGGTGTATCTCGTCCGAGATGACCAGGATTTTATTTTTCAGGCAGAGTTCGCCCAGTTGCCTCAGTTCAGCCTCCTTCCATACCCGGCTTATCGGGTTGTGCGGGTTGCAGATTATGACCATCCTGGTGTGTGGTCCAATCTTCCGTTGCAGGTCATCCATATCCATCACGTACTGATTTCCTTCGAGGCGGAGGGGATTATCGAGTATCTCCCTGTTGCCGCAGGTTACAGCATGGAAAAAGGGATAATAGACGGGAGTCTGCAGGATAACCTGGTCGCCCGGCTCGGTGAAAGCGTTGACTATGACATGCAGCGCCGGGACCACGCCCGGTGAATAGGCCAGCCACTCTTTCTTGATCTCCCAGTCGTGGCGCCTTTTCATCCAGCCGATAACCGATTCACAGTATGATTCAGGGATTCCGCTGTAGCCGAAGATGCCCCGTTGCGCTACCCCCGTGACGGCATCGATGACCGGCCGGGGCGACCTGAAATCCATATCGGCGACCCACATGGGCAGTATGCCCTTAACGGAAAAGAACCTTTCCGTAAAGTCCCATTTGATCGAGTTGGTATTGCGGCGTTCGATAACCGCATCGAAATCGTATTCTGTCATCGGCACATAACCGGGTTATAAAGTATCGGCCCGGCCGCGATAATTGTAGCACCACTGCTGTCCGAATATAATCGCGGTGGGAGGAGGGTCGAATTAGATCATTTCCGGAAGTTAGTGTATTCTAAATTGAGTGCGGAAAATAGTACTATACCGCTATTGACATTAATCTTGTCGAGGTGTACTTTAGAAAAAAATTAGGTGATAGAGATGAAAAAGCTGCTTTTGTTAATTGTGGTAAGCGCCATCGTGCTAATGTCCTGCAATACGCCGGTAGCCAGTAATAAAGTCAAGGTGATCACGGAAGACTATCCTCCTTATAACTATGCTGATAACCAGAGTAATATCGTGGGGCAATCCACTGATATAGTCAGGGCCATCATGAGCAAGGTGGGCGATGATTCGCCCATTGAATTGTTGCCCTGGGAACAGGGATATGCCCAGACCCTTGAGCAGCCGAATGTCGCTCTATACTCAGTGGCACGCACGGGCGACCGCGAGCATCTCTTTATGTGGGTAGGCCCCATCGGGTCCTACGAAAACTGGCTGTATGCCAAGAAGGGCTCTTCGGTGCATGTCAACAGCCTGGATGACGCCAAAGAGGTGGGTAAAATAGCCGCAGTGAAAGATGAAGCAGGACAGCAGAACCTGGCGGCACAGGGGTTTATCAACTTCGTATATACCGACTCGACGGCCGACGGGTTGAAGAAATTAATGTCGGGAGATGCTGACCTCTGGCTGGGCACCAGCGAGGGTCTTGCATCTGTGGCCAGCGAGGCCGGCGTAAACCCGGACGATATTCAGCCCGCCGTCTATGTCTATAAGGCGGACCTTTTTATAGCGTTCAACAAGAATACGCCGTATGCTACGGTAGAAGCCTGGCAGAAAGCGCTTGAGTCCCTGCCCAAATAGTTTATTGAAACATTATCCTGAGCTTCAACAGCCAGGGATAATTATAGAGAAGAGGGAGTACCAATGAAGAAATACTGGGCAGAGCTTATAGGGACTTTTGCGCTTGTTCTGGTGGGGTGCGGCAGTGCGGTGATCGCCGGCAAATTCATTGGGTTTATGGGCATAGCCTTTGCCTTCGGACTGACCGTGCTGGTTATGGTCTATGCCATAGGCAATATCTCGGGGTGTCATATAAATCCGGCCATCTCGCTGGCCATGCTGGTGGCCGGCCGGATTAGTTGGAAAGACACCATATTTTATATTATATTCCAGTGCATAGGGGCGGTGGCGGCGGCCGCCTTGCTGTGGCTGATCGTCAGCGGCATGCCCGAGTACTCCATAGCAGTTAACGGCCTGGGGCAAAACGGCTTCGGGGAGTTTTCACCTGCCAAGTATTCGATGTTTTCCTGCTTCATTGCAGAAGTCGTACTGACGGCGCTTTTCCTGTTTGTTATCTTCGGGTCGCTCAGCAAGAATGCTCCCGCCGGTTTTGCGGGAGTGGCCATCGGCTTTTCACTGGTGCTGATACATCTGGTAGGGATTCCTATCACGGGCACCTCGGTAAACCCTGCTCGAAGCCTGGGGCCGGCTGTGTTTGTGGGAGGGGCGGCGCTGGCGCAATTATGGCTATTCTGGGTGGCGCCGATATTAGGCGCAATTATTGCGGCGCTTATCTGGCGCTACGGTTTTAAGAACCAATAACAGGGTTTATCAATCAGCCGGGTAAACGGACCGGCCGTTTTTCATCTTGTCACTATAACGGGCGTATCCGTTGCGGCCGCTTTGCTTGACATAGTACATAGCTACGTCTGCGTATTTGACCAGCGAGTTCAGGTCGTCGGTGTCCTCGGGGTAGAGGGAAATCCCGATGCTGATAGTCAGGGGAATCTCGTTGGAAGTGAAATTAAATGGCGTAGCACTCGCCCTAATAATTCTGTGAGCAATACGATCGACTATTTCCTCGTTGGCGATTTCGGGCAGCAGGACCAGGAATTCATCCCCGCCCAGCCTTGATACCGTATCTACCCGTCTTACGGCATGGGTGAGCCTGGCTGCAATATCCTGCAGCACCTGGTCTCCGGCGTCATGGCCGTAGGTGTCGTTAACTATCTTGAATTTATCCAGGTCGACGATCATGATAGCCATTTTTCTTTTATAGCGGCCCGCCTCTGCCAGCGCCATCTCGGCGCGGTCGCTGAAAAGCGACCGGTTGGGCAGGCCGGTCAGCGAATCGTAGTAAGCGATTTGCTTGATTGCCTCCTCATTTTTCTTGCGCTCCGTGATATCATACAGAATTAACACGTGGCTGCTGGCGCCTCCGCCGTTTTTTAGCACTGAAACATGGGCGCTGTAATAGCGCAGGCCGTCCTTTTGATCGAGCTCGATCTCGATGTGCTCCTCGCGCAGGTCCAGATAATTTCCTTTGGCATTCAACTGGTTGACGATAATGCCGGGCAGAGGTTGGCCATGGAGATCGGACTGTTGAAAACCCGTAATATCACACATGGCCTTGTTCAGATCCACTATGCGACCCCTGTTATCTACAACGGCGAACCCTTCATGCATGAGCTCGATGGCGGATTCACGCGCTACGGGCAGAACGTCGAGAAATCCATGCCTGGAGATGGCGAAGGTCAGGCAGATCGACGATACAGCAAAAGCTGCGGGAGTCCAATCCGCCCGGGGGATTGAGAGGAACGGGAACAGGGATTCCACATTGGCTATTACCGGCACGATCATAGCTATGATCAGGTAGACGGCCTGGTCGCGAAACAGGCGCGGGGGACTGAACAGCCTGTGCACAAGCACCAGAGTGCTGGCTATCAGGAGAACGTAGCTGTAAATGACAAAAACCCAGAACCATGGTCCGCTCTGGCTGGCGACAAGTACAAAGGTGCCGTCATTGGTCAGATACATGCCATATAGCATCAACTGGTGATATTTGCCCGTCCATAACAGCAGCAGGGTAATCAAAGGAACGATGAAGAGCAGCAATATTTTACGCGGGTAAAACAGCCTGTCGGATTGTGTGAACTGTAATGTGAAGAGGAAGACCATGACCGGCAGCGTCACAATGCCTGTATAGCTGATATCGATGGCTATCATCTTGGTGGCCAGATGATTATTAACGAATTCTATGATGTAACCGGCAGACCACACTATGATGGCAACCAGAATGCCGATCAGAGGCTTGGCTCCGGGTGCGGCGCGGCGCGGCCAGATATAGCCAATAAGAACAAGCGGCAGCGCAACGGAGAGTGCCAGCGCTGCCATATAGCATAACCAGACGGGATCAATGGGAGTATAAGGCATTTGAGTGTCTATTATGTTATCACTAGTCTCTGGCTTTGGCTATTATGTATCTGACACTGCAACCCGATTGTGAATTTTGAATGCAACCTTTTGCAACTGTTGCGTTTTTTAGTAAACTGTAGATAGGGTGCACATGATAAAAACTGACATTTCACCAAGCGCTTATTTGAAAACCGAGGAAGAGCTGGTAAAGAGGGCGCAGCACAGCCGCGAAGCTTTCGGTGAGCTGTACGAGTTGCATTACCAGAGGATATTTAATTATGCCGTCAAGCGGACGGCCAATGTACAGATCGCCCTTGACATAACGTCGGTCACCTTCCTGAAAGCATTCAGCCAGATAAAAAAATACCGCTGGCGCGACATCCCTTTTGCGGCCTGGCTATACCGGATTGCAGGGAATGAGATAAACGATCATTTCAGAAGGGAAGGCCGCCGGCCTGCCAGCATCGAACAGATAGCCGAGCTTGCCGATACAGCCGATTATATCGATGAGATCAACCAGGCCGAGGAGGAGCTCAGCCGGCATGAAGAATTCCTGCTTTTGCGTCAAAAGCTTGCCGAACTGCCGCCCATGTACCAGGAAGTAATCGTACTCAAGTTTTTTGAAAAGAAGAAAATCCGTGAAATGGTGAAGATACTGGGCAAAAAAGAGGGCACAATAAAGTCTTTAATCCATCGCGGCCTGGAGAAACTCAAAGAAAAGATGCAGTAATGCAACTATTTATGCAATGAATCATTATATAATTAAGCAGGCGACATGAGGAAAGAAGAACTGATAAGAAAGCTGGAGACCGCGGAGCTCCCCGATCTTCTGGTGGTCAGCCACAAGGAGAGGCTCAGGAAGATTCTGGTGGAAAAACCAGCCTCAAAGAAGGTCGCAACCGGCTTGTCGGCAAGGCAGGGCGGCTGGTTTGCTGATATTATCAATTGGCTGAGGGCGCCGGCCTGGAGAGCTGCGGCGGCCAGCGCCATGGCCTTATTTATTATCGGGGCAGCGGTCGCCCTCGTAGTTTACTTCAGCACGCCTTCGCCTTCCGCCCTTGCTGCCAGCATAGTAAAGAATGATCCTGGCATACAGCAGAAACTGGGCGGCACCGGAGAAATAATAATTGTGCGTGTGGTGGTCAAGGACAGGATAGCCAGCGTAGTCTGCGGGCGCAGCGTGGGCAATTTTATCGAAGCCGATGTAGATATTAACGGCAAGTCGGTGGTCAGCACCAGGCGCTATGATGCCGTATTCATGCCCGAACTGCCCCCCGATGCGCGGGATAGCGCAATAAAGGTTGCCCTTGCCGATCCTTCAGTCCAGGAAATGGTGGCCCAGGGAGGCCTGGTAGGCAGGGTATTGCCCATTTTTTCATCGGTTTCAAAAATTGCGCTGGTCAATGGCAATATCCTGGAGGTCACGCCGGCCGCTACACAGGCTGTGGTGCCCATCCTCTACAACGGAAAGGCATGGCTGGTCGAGGTGAATCTTGAGCAGGGCAGGATTGAACACATCATCGAGCCGCAATCAAATTTATCTCCTTATTTAAAAATCCATTACGCAGATATAAGTCTTTAACTATGAATCAAGCCACTCTTTCAGGAGGATCAACGTATGTCTATGTTCAATAAAACGGCCTCGTGGAGGCGCAACAGCCTTATACTGGCCGCAATTGCGGTTATTATGATTGCCGCCCTGCTGCTGGCGGGATGCCACAAGCAGGCGGCTGCCGCCCCGCAGGCCAAGTTGCCGGCCGCAACCACCGGTGCGGTGCAGGTTACGTCACTTTTCGATGAAAACGCAGTGGAATCTCTCTACGACAGGACTATTCCGGCTGTCGTCGAGGTGGAATCGGTGGTCGAATCTCCGCTGAGCCAGCTGCCCAGCCCCTTTTCACTTCAGATCCCCAAGCAAACCGGGCAGGGCTCGGGATTCTTCATAGATAGTCAAGGACATATATTGACCAACTACCATGTAGTGGACGGCGCCAGCACGGTGACGGCCATCACCAGCGACGGCACGAAATACGATGCCAAGGTAATCGGCACCGACAAGAATAACGACCTGGCGGTGCTGCAAATCGATGTTTCCAAGGCTTCCAATGTGGCCTACCTGGTGCTGGGCGATTCGAGCAAGGTCAGGCCCGGACAGATGGCAATCGCCCTGGGTTCTCCCTACGGGCTTCAGGGTTCTATTACAGTCGGAATCGTCAGCGGTGTCGGCAGGTCGATACCGGGTTCCAACTCCCGTAACATAACCAATATTATCCAGACGGACGCGGCCATTAACCCGGGCAATTCGGGCGGCCCCCTGCTTAATTCCTCCGGCGAGGTCATAGGTATTAATACCGCCATCGAGGCATCGGCCAATGGAGTGGGCTTCGCCGAGCCCATCAACACCGCCAAGCAGCAACTACCGGAGTTGCTCAAGGGTGGCTCGATTAAGACAGCCTGGCTGGGCATCGAAGGAACACCGGTTGACAGTGACCTGGCAACCAAGCTTAGCCTCGCCGCCCAGAAAGGCGTATACGTGGTAAGCGTCCTTCCGGGAAGCCCCGCTGAGAAAGCCGGCCTGGTTGCGGGCGGCAAGGACGACCAGGGGGACCCCAAGGCGGGAGGCGATATAATCACAGCTCTGGACAAGACGCCCGTTGTAAAGGTGGAAGATATGCTCAGTTATTTCAACGGCAAGCATCCGGGCGATACGGTCACTCTTACCGTCATTCGCGGAGGCCAGACTTTATCGGTGCCGGCAGTGCTGGGCGAATGGCCGGACCAGCTTCCTAGTTCACTGCTGGAACAGCAGAGCCCGAGTGAAAACCAGACCCCGAACCAGAACTTCTATCAATTCGGCCCCTATCAGTTCCACTTCAATGTGAAATAACCTGCGTAGCGGTTATCTTGAAGAACCCCTCCGCCCGTTGGGGCGGAGGGGTTCTTTTATGGCGGGATAAAAACTATTTCTTCGGCTCAGCCGGCGCGGGGTTGACGACGCCTTTGCACAGCTGCTCGGGCACTACTTTGAGAAGTTCATCCAGGGTCCAGAAGTCTTTATCTTTGTTGATCTGGGATGTTATCTGCGGCTCGGTGTAAAAACCTATGTTATTGCCATTGATGAAGAAGCTTCGTCCGTTGATATATGCAGCCTCATCGGTTGCCAGATAAACGACGATGGGCGGGATATGCTCCGGCTTGGAAGAGAATAGCTGGGTGAAATATTTGTCCACATCCTCCTGTTTGGTAATGCCCTGGGCAGCGAGGCCCTTGGCGACTTTGGCCTTCAATTCAGGCGTCATGGTCATTCTGGTGCCGGCATTGGGCCGTATAGCATTACAGGTTACGCCGTACCTGCCCAGGTCCCAGGCTACGGTCCTCGTGAACCCGATTATACCCTCCTTGGCCGCACTGTAGTTCGCCTGACCCAGGTTGCCCAAGCCGGATATAGAGGAGGTGTTTATGATGCGGCCGGCCCTTTGCTGCCTCATATAGACACTGGCAGCTCTGGTGCAGTGGAAAGTGCCGTACAGGTGGATCTTGATAACCATGTCCCATTCGTCTTCGCTCATGTTGAAAAGCATGCGGTCCCGGAGGACGCCGGCGTTGTTCACCAGGATATCGATCCGTCCGAACGCATCGATGGCAGTCTTGATAATATTGTCTCCGCCTTCCGGAGTGGCTACCGAATCGTAGTTAGGGACCGCTTTGCCTCCCATTTTGGTAATTTCGGCGCAGACTTCGGCCGCAGGGGTCTGTGAGGCGCCCGAACCATCGGAGGCAACTCCGAGATCGTTGATCACCAATGTAGCCCCCTCCGCTGCCAGACCTAAGGCTTCGGCCCTGCCGATGCCGCGTCCGGCGCCTGTTACAACAGCTACCTTGCCCTTGAGTTTATCGCCCATATTTACACGCTCCTTATAATTATTTCTTGACCAAGGTTCTATTTTACACCACCTCTATGAGGGCTGCACAACGGCCTGTTTTCTCAGTTACTGTGACTGATTTGTCGGTCTTGAGTTAGAGAGGCCTTGTAAAACATTATATCGCTATCCTGGTTAGAGATTTCAATATTTCAACCCAAGGACGGGCTGCATGTGGGCCAGATATCGCTGGCATTCCAACATTGAAATAACTCGTGTAATCATATTTTATTGTACGATCGAGCACTCTCCTTATTTGTTTTTCCGGCATTTTTATAGATGTAGTTTCAGCGATGCGGAAGCACAGGCGATCCGCCAGAGTCCCTTCACGTATACTGATTCTCAGCCAGAGCATCCGGCGTATTCCCTGACGTGACCAACTCATGCCCTGATTCTTCATCCTTCGTACGATCAACTTGTCAATATTTCCCTCGATAGCCCCTGTTCTTCGTAAGGTAATTCCCTGTTGTCCCATGCTTTCCCGATAATCCTGCAATCCGGAGGCATTGGAACTGATATATTTGATCACCTGCCTGATGTCTTTGGCCTTATCGTCTGGCGCCCGGTCTACCGCTTCTTTGAGCTGCTTAAGAGCGGCATCATGTTGGCCACAACTGCAATGATATTGAACCGACCGTAACATAGCTCGATCATGCTTCAGGGCATGACAAAGAGCACGGTTGAGGTGATATCGGCATAGCTGATACTGGCCTCCGAAATAATCAACACCTTCTTTGATCCATGTTGCGCCGTCCCCACCGATGACGTATTGCGTCCCACCAAGATCGTATTTCTGGTGCAGTTTTAAGGTCATTCCTGTCCAGAATCGATCAGTGCTTAATATGTCTGCATAAAGGGTCTTATTGACCGTGCTGTAACGGTCTTTACCTACTTTCTGCCAGCTCTCATAGGCAATGCCCAGCTTTACCTCAGCCCTACGTGCCGTTTCCCTTTGCAAGGGTAGCACAACGCCGTCCGCCTCGATAATCAGACAGCTCGCCTTCCTGCCTTCAGTCTGTTTCAACTCGCCGGTTTCTTCAAACCAAGCCGCACTACGATCTGCATCATCTTGACTGTCGGCAATAGCCAATTGGACTAACCTGTGAATGGTTCTATAAGAAAGACCGATAGAAGTGGTTCTGTTTAGTACCTCAGCGCTTCTGCGGAAAGGCATCTCGGCCGCCAACCCGCATGCCAGCTCTTTCACAGCCAAGGTGGTGTGACGGTATTTGCCCATACCCATCAATTCATCCAGCGGATATTGATATTTCCCGTCTCGCCCTCGATATTGTCTCCTGGTAACCATGATCGGTCCAAGCCTGGTCCGATACCAGGTGCTTCGCTTATGAGCGACTATTAAATCAGCAGGCCTATGCTGTTGTATCAGCGAGTCGATCTGCTCAAGTACGTTTCCAAACGCCTTACGTGCGCATTCAACTGCTTTGTCGAATAAATCCTTCTCCATTGAGACTACGATCTGTTTGAGTTCCTCAGCGTTTTTGGTTAGACTGGTTTTCAAGAGAGATCTCCTTTATAAATTTATTGGTGGTAGATTTATTTTGTGAGGTCTCTCTTGCTTTTGCAACCTGACCGACAAAACTGTCACTGTAT
>CAWKFY010000019.1:0-168221 GCA_963848815.1 uncultured Chloroflexia bacterium | reverse complement strand
TACATATACTTGGTTATGATTGCGCCCAGCGTGCCTAAAATCGACATCAGTACCAGCAGTTCGACAAAAGCATATCCCCCCTCGTGAACCGCATTAGTGTATCCTCCTTTCATGCCTCCTGGAAAAAGTAGACTTCTAATTGCTTTATCGTACCTTATTGCGACGATATCAGAATTATATATTAAAAATTAACGATAATGGGTAACTGATGAATGTAAGGCAACCTGCGGAATCTTAATGGGCTCTGTACGGCAATTAAATAGAAAGCTTCTTGTAAAGCATGGGCAGGCGGTGGGGCAGGGTTTCGATATCGTCCAGGACTTCGTAGCCGATATCGTTGCACATGGTGCGCAGGTAATCGTTGCCCGCCGAGTCCACGGTCAGACAGAATGGCGTGATGTTCTTTTTGAGCCGCTTCGATCAGTGCCATCTTGGTATCATGGATGGCGTATTCCTTGTCGTCGTCGTCGTATCCGTACATGGAGTCCTGCGGATAGCCGTCACTGACCAGGAACAACAGCTTCAGAGACGCGCCGCAGGCATCCAGTTTGGCGACGGTATGGCGGATGGCCGGGCCCATGCGTGTGCCGTGGATGGGCGCAATCATATCCACGCGGCGCTTGATCTTCTCGTCGAGAGCTCTCGTTCAGGTCCTTGATGACCAGGAACTGCACCTTGGAGCGGCCGTGGCCGGAGAATCCGTAAATGCCGTAGTTGTCGCCCAGCGTCTCGATGGCATGGCATCAGCAGGACGATGCTCTCCTTTTCCAGGTCGATTATTCGCCGGCGCGGCTGCATGACGAACTTCATGAAATCGTATTTGATGGATTCGTCGTACTGCATGGGCGTGCGGTTCTTGTTGATCAGGTCGGCTGTGGAGCCGCTCATATCCAGCAGGAAGGCCACTGCCACGTCCCGCTGGATCTTCTTCTTCTTCCTGTACACCTTGCCGGAGGGTGTATGCCCGGCCCTTTTATCCATCAGCTCGCCGATCACCAGGTCCAGGTCAAATTCGTCGCCGTCATCCAGGTTCTTGGCCTTGTACAGCAATTCGGCCGGAAGTTTCTCGAATTGACGTTTTATCTCGGCGGCCAGCGACTTGCGGCTCTCCAGTGTCTTCTCGTAGAAATAGCTGCTGCCTTCGCCCAGCACTTTCTCACGATGCAGCACCATTCACCCATATAGCGCCTGGCCGGAAGTCCCATTCATCATAGTAAAACAGCTTTTCGTCCTCTTCGGGCGTGTGCGTGACGGCTGCCCGGTCGTACGGACGGATCACCTGCTGGTACTTGGCCTGCGAGAATTGGACGACCTGCACGCCGCGCGGCAGGTCGGCGACCGAAAGCCCTGTGGCGGGGAGGTCCTCAGCTTCCTGGATTTCTCTGAGATCGATTTCCTGGTCGGCCAGCTTCTGCAACTCTTCAGCGGTCATAGGCATCGTGGATTTTTGCCCGGCGCTGGGACTCATCTCCATATTAGCTTCATTTTGTCCAGCATTGAAATTGCCCATGAATTCTTGCCCCTCCAGGTCGGGGAAGTCGGATTCACAGTTCTCCATAACATAGCCCCCTGCAGGGATACGAACGTGTCCTTGGAAATCTTGCCGGCAATATTGTACAGCAGTATGGCGGCTTCGGCAGAGTCCTCTACGGTGGCAGAGGGCGAGCAAAGACGGTCAAGCACCGGTCTGGCGGCCTGAAGTGCCTTATCCAGTTCATCGATATCCGCCGGATCGCAATCCATCTCCAACCCTTCCAGCAGGTCACAGAATGCGCGCCGCAGCGTCATCCCCGGCATCTGGTAAAGCGCGGCCAACAAGGATTCTTGCATGCGCCGGTAGTCCTTTGACACGCCCGGGTAAAGCTTTTTGACCAAATAATTTACGCGGCATTTCTCCGCTGCAACGAAGAGCCGGGCCGCCAGCAGGCGGTCGTCGAATAGCGAAAAGTATTTATCGAATTCGGAACTGCCCGTACCTCTTCTCCGTGTATCTGGTACCGCAGGTTTTCAAATAGTGCCGATTCTCTGTCGAAGTCGAAATCCAAGGAGCCGAATTCATCATGAGCTACCTGCTGCGTCACGGCGGATTTATACCAGCCGAAGTTTTCATCATAGGCAGGGTATTCCATGAAAACGGCCGGGACCGATGCCTTTATGCGGCCGTTGGATACGTTGTCAGAGGCAAGCTGGTTCCACCATATATTGCGCAGGGCTGCCATCGGGGTATTGGCTGTTGAGATGACGACTTCCCTGCCGGTCAGGGCCTTGCAGTAGATCTGCAGCACCTGCTCGATGGAGGCAAATTCGATGCCGAAATACCTGTCGCTTTGATCGTGCTGTGACTTTAGTTCTTCTGTTACCTTGTCCATGGCCAATCGCCGTAACGAAGTGCTATTCGAATATCGCCGTAACGACTTCCTTGAGTGATTTCTGGACTTCCTGGTCATCGGTGATCGACCAGACGGCGGCCACCTCGCAGGCGCGCCTGGCGCGATGCCTTCCTTGATCAGCCGGGCCGCATAAATTAGCAGGCGCGTGCTGATAACTTCGGAGAGGTCCTGGTCTTTCAGGTTGCGTATCTTCTCGCCCAGCCTGGCCAGCCTGCCGGCCATATCCACGCTGACTCCCGCTTCATGCTGGATGATCCTGCTCTCTATATCTCCCGGGCGGATGCGTGAATTCGATGGCGATAAAACGCTGGCGTGTGCTGTGCTTGAGGTTTTTAAGTATGCTTTGATAGCCGGGGTTATATGAAATGACCAGCATGAAGCTGTCACTGGCTTCCAGCATCTCGCCTTTTTTCTCTATGTACAGGGACCTGCGGTGGTCGGCCAGCGGATGGATGAGTACGATAGTATCCTTGCGAGCCTCGACCACTTCATCGAGATAACATATGCCTCCGCTCTTGACCGCCCTGGTCAGCGGGCCGTCAACCCAGCGCGTGGTATCACCCTCCAGCAGATATTTGCCCACCAGATCGCTGGCCGTGAGGTCCTCATGGCAGGCGATGGTAATGAGAGGAATTCCGTCGTGATGGCGGGCCGACCCGAGTGGGCGGAGGCGTTATCGCCGAAAAGCTTCCTGCTCATCCGGTAAGTCATATATTCCAGGAAGCGTGTTTTCCCGCAGCCGGTGGGGCCTTTCAGCAGGACAGGTATCTTCTCGGAGTAGGCGGCTTCGAAAAGGTCTATCTCGTCCTTCAAAGGAAGGTAAAACGGCTCTTCAGTAATATAGTATTCCTCAATAATATGGGTTTTGTAATTGTGTCTTTTGGCTTTAGAGGGCATCGATTTACTCCGGCTGTTTAATTAAAGCTCCAAAGCATAATTCTATGACTTGTAGCCAGAGTTGGCAATTATATGACACTTGAAGAGCTCGTATTTACCAGTAAGCCGGCATTGCCGGCGGACCGTTCAGCGACGAAAAGCGTCGTTGCCGTACCTGCCCGCGATGGTGCCTTTGTAAGAGGCGGGAGGAGCGGACGGCTGAAAGAGACGGCCGTTAACTCTGACGGGGGGAGTCGTATTGAGGCTGTGATGTTCAATGATGCGCACCGGCCTTACTATGTAAGGCCGGTGCGCATCATTGAACATCACAGCCTCAATACGACTCCCCCCGTCAGAGTTAACGGCCGTCTCTTTCAGCCGTCCGCTCCCCCCGCCTCTTACAAAGGCACCATCGTGGGCAGGTACGGCAACGACGCTTTTCGTCGCTGAACGGTCCGCCGGCAATGCCGGCTTACTGGTAAATACGAGCTCTTCAAGTGTCATATAATTGCCAACTCAGGCTGCAAGTCATAAAATTATCCTCTGGAGACTGAATTTTTTAGCCGGAGTAAATCGCATGCCCTTAAATCCAAAAAACACGACTATAAATCCCATATTATCGAGGAATACTATATTACGGAAGAACCGTTCTACCTGCCCCTCAACGATGAAATAAAACTTTTTGAAGCCGCTTACGCCGAGACGGATACCTGTACTGCTGAAAGGGCCCACCGGCTGCGGCAAGACACGCTTCCTGGAGTATATGACGTACCGCATGAGCAGAAAACTGCAGGAAAGCCGGCGTTTCAGGTCAGCCCGCCATCACGACGGCATCCCTCTTATCACCATTGCCTGCCACGAGGACCTCACAGCCAGCGACCTGGTCGGGAAATATCTGCTGGAAGGTGATACGACCGCTGGGTGGACGGCCCGCTAACCAGGGCGGTCAAGAGCGGCGGCATTTGTTACCTGGATGAAGTAGTCGAAGCGCGTAAAGATACGATCGTACTTATCCACCCGCTGGCCGACCACCGCAGGTCGCTGTACATAGAGAAAAAAGGCGAGATGCTGGAAGCCAGCGACAGCTTCATGCTGGTCATATCATATAATCCGGGCTATCAGAGCATCCTCAAGAACCTCAAGCACAGCACACGCCAGCGTTTTATCGCCATCGAGTTCACGCATCCGCCCAGGAGATATCGAGCCAAGATCATAGCATGAAGCCGGAGTCAGCGCGGATATAGCCGGCAGGCTGGCCAGGCTGGGCGAGAAGATACGTAACCTTAAAGAACAGGACCTCTCCGAAGTCATCAGCACACGCCTGCTGATTTACGCAGCCCGGCTGATTAAAGAAGGCATCCCCGCCGGCGCGCCTGCGAGGTAGCCGCCGTCTGGTCGATCACCGATGACCCGGAAGTCCAGAAATCACTCAAGGAAGTCGTTACCGCTATATTCGAATAGCACTTCGTTACGGCGATTGGCCATGGACAAGGTAACAGAAGAACTAAAGTCACAGCACGATCAAAGCGACAGGTATTTCGGCATCGAATTTGCCTCCATCGAACAGGTGCTGCATATCTACTGCAAAGCTCTCACCGGCAGGGAAGTCGTCATCTCAACAGCCAATACCCCGTTGGCAGCCCTGCGCAATTTATGGTGGAACCAGCTTGCCTCTGACAACGTATCCAACGGCCGCATAAAGGCATCGGTCCCGGCCGTTTTTATGGAATACCCTGCATATGAGGAAAACTTCGGCTGGTATAAATCTGCCCTGACGCAGCAGATCGCTCATTATGAATTCGGCTCCCTGGATTTCGACTTCGACAGAGAATCGGCACTGTTTGAAAACCTGCGGTACCAGATACACGGAGAAGAGGTTACGGGCAGTTCCGAATTCGATAAATACTTTTCGCTATTCGAGGACCGCGTGCTGGCGGCCCGGCTCTTCGTTGCAGCGGAGAATTGCCGCGTAAATTATTTAGTCAAAAAGCTTTACCCGGGCGTGTCAAAGGACTACCGGCACATGCAAGAATCCTTGTTGGCCGCGCTTTATCAGGTGCCGGGGATGACGCTGCGGCGCGCCTTCTGTGACCTGCTGGAAGGGTTGGAGCTGGATTGCGATCCGGCGGGTATCGATGAACTGGATAAGGCACTTCAGGCCGCCAGACCGGTGCTTGACCGGCTTTGCTCGCTCTCTGCCGCCGTAGAGGACTCTGCAGAAGCCGCCATACTGCTCTACGATATTGCCGGCCAGCTTTCCAAGGACACGTTCATATCCCTGGCTGGAGGCTACGTTATAGAAATCTGTGAATCGGGCTTCCCGGACCTTGAGGGTGAAGAGTTCACCGGCAATTTCAATGCTGATAAACTGAAGCTTAATCTCGAGATGCGTCCCAGCGCAGGGCAAAATTCCACCGTCCCTATGACAGCTGAACAGCTGCAGAAACTGTCCGAACAGGAAATTGCTCTCAGAGAAATCCTGGAAGGTGAGGACATCCCCGGCACAGGGCTTTCAGTCGCAGACCTGCCGCGCGGTGTGCCCGTCCACAAATTCTCGCAGGACAAGTATCACCAGATTATCCGTCCGTACGACCGTGCAGCCGTCACGCACACTGTTCCCGAGGAAAACGAAAAGCTATTTTACTATGATGAATGGGACTTCCGGTCGGGCTGCTACCTGGGAAACTGGTGCTGTCTGCACGAGAAATTGCTGGGTGAGGGCAGCAGCAACTTCTACAATAAGACTCTGGAGAACAGCAAGGCACTATCGGCTGAAATAAAACGGCAATTTGAGAAGCTGCCGGCGGAGATGCTGTATAAGGCTAGGAACCTGGACGACGGGGACGAATATGACCTGGACCTGGTCGTGAACGAGTTGATAGATAAACGGGCCGGCCACACGCCCTCCGGCAAAGTGTACACCAAGAAACAGAAGATCCAGAGGGATGTGGCCGTGGTTTTCTTGCTCGATATGAGCGGCTCGACGGCCGACCTCATCAGCAAAAATCGCACGCCCATGCAGTATGAAGAATCGATCAGATATAATTTCATGAAGTTCGTCATGCAGCCGCGCCGCCGGATCATAGATATCGAAAAGGAAAGTATCGTCCTGCTGATCAACGCCATCGATATGCTCGGTGATTCGTATGGTATTTATGGGTTCTCGGGCCACGGGCGCTCCAGGGTGCAATTTCTTATCATCAAGGACCTGGCCGAGCCGCTCTCCGAGAAGGTGAAGCGCAGGGTCGATTCGATCGCTCCCATACACGGCACACGCATGGGGCCGGCCATCCGGCACGCTGTCTCCAAGCTGGATGCCTGCGGCTGCAGTCTCAAGCTCCTCTTCCTGGTCAGCGACGGCTATCCCCAGGACGCCATGTACGGATCTGACGACGACGATAAGGAATATGCAATCCATGATACCAAAATGGCCCTGCTGAAAGCGGCTAAAAGGAATATTACGCCGTTTTGCCTAACCGTTGATTCGGCGGGGAACGACTATCTGCGGACCATGTGCCGGGATATAGGCTATGAGGTTCTGGATGATATTGAAACACTGCCCGAGCGTCTGCCCATGCTCTATAAAAAGCTTTCTATTTAATTGCCGGTACGCACCCTTTAAAATTCGCGCAAACTGCTTTACGTTCGTCAGTATTGATTATCGCTAATTATTAATATATAATTCGGGTGTCGCCGCAATAATTGTGGCGATTAGCGCGATTAGAAGTCTTCTTTTTTCAGGAGGCGTGAGAAGGAGGATACACTAATGCGGTCACACGAGGGGGGCTATACTTTTGTAGAACTGCTGGTAGTGATGTCGATCTTGGGCACGCTGGCGAGCACAATCACTTTTACCGTAACCAAGTATATGTACGCGGGTAAACCGCAGGCTCTAAGAGTTGAGTATAAGACGATAGCCACTGCTTCATACGCATTCTACAGCGACAACCAGAGGTGGCCGGCCACAGGTAAGGAGTTGGCGGATGCGGGGTATATCGACTCGGTGCCGACCCTGGCCGACTATACCATTGATAAAGACGGGAAGATCACCCAGACACCAAAATAGCCTGAATTGTCTCTCAGCCCCGGTTTTTAATCCATAAAGCGGTGCTTTAAATTCATAACATCCCTGAAAAGGACCACGCCCAACAGCCGCTGAAAATTGTCCACAACGGGGATGGAGCGGAACTCATAGCGGTCGAACAGCGCCGACGCCTCTTCGAGGGTGCTCTCAGGGTCGAGGGCAATCACTTTATCTTCCATAATATCTTTGACCAGCGCCTCGGATTCACCTTGCAACAGCTCTTTGATATCGATTATGCCCAGGAGCTTATCATTCCCGTCAACCACGTGAATGTACATGACCGCGTCCTTGCCTCTGGCGATTTTGCGGTATTCTCGCTGCGCTTCGCCAACGGTTTTATCGGGAGGAAGTTTGATAAAGCTCTGGGTGGCGAAGTCAATGATTTTTTGCTCCTGCCTGGTGAGGATCGATTGGATTTTTTGCGCCTTGTCCTGGTCCAGCAAAGCAAGAATGGCTCTCGCCTCGGATGCCGGCAAGACTGCCAGTACATCGGCGGCCTGCCCGGTTGTCATATCGTTGACCAGGCGCGCAACTTTTTCCTTTCTCAAGGATGGCACCAGGTCCCTCTGGATATTGGGGGTTATTTCCTCCAGCGTATCGGAAGCGTGCTCAGGCTCAAGTTCATCGAAGATGGCGACTCTCTGGTCGTGATCCAAATCTTCTATGATATCAGCCATATCCTCCGGACGTATGTCCGCCAGCTTCTCTTTAAGCACCTTCAGGCGCACATCTCCCTTAAAGCTGCTGATCTGCTTGGGCAAGGGTTGTATATAGGTCCATGAAAGCGTCTGATCTTTGAACCTCTCGGCCAGCTTATTAATGAAATCAGCCAGGAATTTGAGATGCACCCTGCGAATAAGTCCGTAGCGGCTGAAGTCCACATCGGTCGCATAGAGTTTCTGGTTCCGGCATACGAGCTTGATATCATAGACTACATCGACTTCGCTGCCATCCAGGTCCAGCACTTTCTTGTCGAGTATGTGGTCACGCAGCAACACCATATTTTCAGCGGGTTCAGCCTGGTATTTTTCCACGTCTTCGATATCGATAACCACTTCTTTCGAGCCCAGAGATTTCACTTTTTCCCAGGGTACGAGCAGGGACGGATAACCGAAGGGTCGTGTGATATATAAACGGGTCACTTCGGCGATATTGCCGTCCAATATCACCATATCGGCCAGAGTACCGATTTTTTTACTGTTCCAGAGGACCTTAGTCCCCAGCACGGAACTGAGAAAGTAGGTCTCTTCCTTTCCATTCTTCGTCGCGTTAATGTTATTTATCATGTTTCACCCCAGTCTTACTTACTCATTACTATGGTAAAAAATTTATAGAACAATATGGCGACCAGCAGCAAAAGGTAAATACGCAGCAGCAGCAACGCCAGGCTGATCGCAGGTGTCATTTTTATGCGCGGCTGGGCGTATTTCCTGTTTATCTCAGTTATCTTCTCAAATCTTCTAGCCAGGAATTTCCTTATATTTTTAAGAACCGATTTAATTCTTTCACCAATCATTTTCGTAACCAACTCATCGCTTATTTCAATAGTCCGGGGAACAATGCGCTTATCGCATAAAGTGTGGAAAGAATGATTATAGTCGATACTATAATAATAGCCCAGAAATTCTGTGATGCCGTATTCTTATATTTGCCCATCACTTCGCGGTCGTTCAGCATGAGAATCAAAAATACCAGCAAAGCAGGCAGGAGCGTCACTGCAATAACCTGTACGAAGAGTGTGATCAAGACCAGGGGCGCGCCGGGTAATAACACTACTACGGCTGCGCCAAGCAGCATGATAAAGTAGAAGGCATAGAACCAGGGGGCTTCCCTGACCTTGGTATTCAGCGAATGCGCCCAGCCGAAGACTTCGCCGAAGGCCCAGGAACTGGCCAGCGATATGCAGATGGCGCCCAGCAGGCCGGCATCGAAAAGCCCGATTGCCATGAATGTACCGACGTACTTGTTTATGCCCATTAACATCTGCGATGCCTGTGCAGCGTCCTGGATATCGACCCCCCTCAGAACCGTACCAGTCACAATGATTATGAAGACCGCCACTAAAACTGTGGCGAAGGCGCCGACCATTGTGTCGAGTTTGCTCCATAATATATCCTTTTCTTGTAGCCCCTTATCTACTACCGAGCTCTGCTGGAAGAATATCATCCACGGAGCTATGGTTGTGCCGATATTGGCCATCAGCAAAAAGAAAAAATCGTTGTTGAATCCGCCGGGGATGTTCGGGATAAGGCCGTTGTGCAGTATTTCTCCGATCGGAGGATTAACCATAAAAGCGGCGGGAATGTATATTAAGTTTAATACACAGAACCCCATGGCAATTTTTTCCCACGTCCAGTAGCGTCCCTGGATCACCATGAATCCCATTAAGAGAATAACGGCAATGATAGTGACAAGGGGAGGTATATGGAAAATGCTGAAGGCTGCCGTCATGCCGATGAACTCGGTAATAAGCGTCAGGAAATCCAGCAGGCCGAGATCGAAAAGCGAAAACCATCCCCAGAAAGGCCCGAAGGCATCGAAGATGGCTTCAGCGTGCCCACGCTTGGTCACCGCTCCGAGGCGAACAGTCATTTCCTGGATGACATAGGCTACAGGACCAAGCAATATGAGAAACCAGATTAGGTTATAGCCGTATTTGGCGCCGGTAACAGCATATGTGGTAATGCCGCCGGCATCGTTGTCCGCCACCATCACTATAATACCGGGCCCGGCTATAAGCGCAAACAGCTTCAGGAATTTGGCAACCCTGCGGGAGCTGTAAAATATCTTTGAGAGTAAGTTCATGCCAGGATATGTCTACCTCTATCATATTTGGATGCTTTAAACCTGCCTTTGAATCAAATTGACGCCAGGGGCTGACGCCGGATTATAACACCTGAGAATGGGGCTGGCAAGAAGGCTAAATTGATCGTAAAAAATATACTTTAAACCTGTTTAGGGTTGCCGGGGTCTTCAAGTTTTTTATGTTTGCTTTTGTACCTTCGGTAAAGAAAATATACGAGCAGTCCGATACCCACCCACGTGAAGCCCACGATTCGCCCTACGTGGTGCGTATATACTACTATCACCCAGGTGATGGCGGTTATCAGCCCACCTAATATAGCGGTTACGGGGATATCCCTGTCTTTGATTTTAATGTTGAGCGGTATCTTAAAGGGACGTGGCAAGTTTGGTTCCTTGATCCGCAAAGCGACTATGGAAGCATGCGCCAGCGTATAAGCCATGACGGCACCGAAGGCATACAAATCCGCTAATAGGTCTACTTTTCCGGTGGATACCAAGAATGCGGCTATAGCAGAGAATATAAGTATGGCATTAGTAGGCACATGCGATCTTTTGCTGATGTTGCCGAAAAAGCCGGGCAACTGTTGCCTCTGCCCCATAAAATAGGCCAGGCGGGATGCGCCCAACATGCCAGCATTGGTGGCTATGATAAGTATCGTAGCCGCCAGCAACGCTACCCAGAAGCCCAGGAAATAGGGGATGAAGCCGGGCATGGCATAGGCAATGCCCATAACCGGGTCCTCGAGGAATTTTTGGGTTAGATCGGTCACCCATTTCCCATCCGGGGTCTGGTAGACGGGATAGGCGCTGAGGGCCGTCATGGATAGAAAGGCGTACATGAGTATAACGGCGGCGAATACGAGCATAACCGCCCTGGGTATGCTTTTACCAGGGTTTTTAGTTTCGCTGCCCAAATTAGCCACAGTCTCAATGCCGGTATAGGCCACCATCGATATCGAAATACCGAATAGAAGCTGGTCGAAGGTCGGGGCTTCTCCCCAATGGATATTGTTTATAAGGGTTGGCAGGTTAATAATTAAAAATGCGCCGAGCACGGCTACCAGTATTTGTGTGCCAAGGTCAATTATGACCAACACGATATTTAATCGCGATGACTCTCTTAGTCCCAGACTGTTGATTAAGGCCAGGCCTCCTACTATACCCATGCCGACGATACTATTAGCCGGCCATGTTTTTAAAAGGGGAATGAAAAAACCCAGGTAATTAGCAGCAGAGAAAGCGGAGATTGACATGGTCACGATATAGTCCATCATCAGCACCCAACTCGCTATAAAGCTAACCCAGTCATTAAAAGCACGCTTGGCAAATGCGCCCGAACCACCTGCTTCCGGCAGCATGGTAGCCCCTTCAGCATAAGTCAGCGCGGTAAACAGGAAAATAATGCCGGAAATCATCAGTACCGGAGGAGTAAGCCCCAGGGCCGACATCGACACTATACCGAGCGCGTAGTAAACGGAAGACCCGACATCGCCATAAGCGGCGCCAAATAACCCCCCGACCCCCAAAACACGGTGCAATCGCGTAGGAAGCTTGAGATGCCGCTGTAGAAAAACATTGCCCGGACGATCGCCCTTCAGGAGGTGATCATGCGTGTAATTCTCCGGATTATCTCCCGTTTTCAAATCGAAAACCTGTTGGCAGGAAAAAGGATCAAATTAATAACACTATTTAATGATGCGGGAATTATAACCTTTGCACGCTAAATTACACAATAAAAAATACCGGGCTCACCCAATTGGATTAGCCCGGTAAATTTTGCCGTCTGTTTTCGGCTAGTAGTTCTCAGCTAAAACTTCATAGTAAGCCTGTGGATGTTTGCAGGCCGGGCATTCTTTGGGAGGCTCCGTGCCCTCGTAAATATAGCCGCAGTTGCTGCAGTGCCACTGGATCTTGTCTTTCTTTTTAAATACCTCTTGCTTGGTAACGTTGCTTGCCAGCTTCCTGTATCTCCCCTCATGGAATCTCTCGACCATGGATATCTGTTTGAAAGAGTTAGCTACTTCCGGGAAACCCTCGTCGGCGGCTATCTTGCCGAAATCGGAATAAAGCTTGGTCCACTCCAGATTTTCGCCGTCCGCGGCGGCAACGAGATTGGACAAAGTGTCCTTTATCATGCCGGCCGGATACATGGCGGTGATCTCCACATCCCCACCCTCCAGGTGTTGGAAGAAAACTTTAGCATGCTCCTTTTCATTACCCGCAGTTTCTTCGAATATATTGGCGATCTGCATGAATCCGTCCTTCCGAGCCTGGCTGGCAAAGAACGTATATCTGTTCCTCGCCTGAGACTCACCGGCGAAAGCTTTAAGTAAATTTTGCTCGGTCCTTGTGCCTTTAAGTGATTTGGACATATAATCCCCCCGCTATTTTTATTTTTTAGATATTACATCCTAGAGGCCGGCCTTTCCGTAACCTGGATCACTAAATTGATTTGACGTCACTTTTCTCGCCTGATCCCCATCTGCCTGGCATGGGTCCACAATTTTGCCAGCGATCTAACCGTAACATCGGCAGCCGGATAAACTGGAAAGCCGTTCCGTTCGAAAACGTTTTTCAGCATCAGGTTGGCAGCCCTGTCTCCCTCATCTTCTAGGAATGGGTCAAGCGATGCCGCTAAAAATACCGGCTTGCCCAGGGCCCGGCGGCAGTACTCGCTTCCCTCGAGCATCATCTCCGTTACCGTCCTCATATGTTCTAAGGCCTGCTCTTTCCTCACACGCCTTATGTACCTGAACTGGTCGAACATAATTACCAGGGAATCTATGTTACTATCCGAAGCTACCGTCTTAACGATCTCAGCCAGGCTGCCTTCTTTTTGAAATATTTTATAGAAAATAGGCCAGGCATCCAGAGGGTTCGAAATGGAGGTGCCGGCCAGCGGAACCAATTCCCTTAGTTTCCGCAAAGTTTCATCGGTAAATCTGGGCACGGCCATTCCTTCTGCGGCGCAAAGGTCTGTCTGAATCACACTGAACCCGCCCGAGTTGCTGATAATTCCACACCTGTTGCCGGCAGGCAAAGGTGAATGGCTGAATGCGATGACTGAATTGACCAGTTCATCATGGTTGTTGACCTGGATAACGCCGCACTGTTTGAATAACGTTTTCCATATCTCGGGCGCACCCGTCAACTGAGCTGTGTGCGACCTCGCCACGCGGCTGCCATTATCGGTCAGGCCCCCCTTAATCGCCACAACCGGCTTCTTACGCGCGGCATAGGCCAGTGCTTCTTTCAGCCGTTTGCCGTCCCGTGATCCCTCAATGTAAAGGGCTATGACGCTGGTTTCCGGATCGTCAGCCATGTATTCGAGGAAGTCGGGACAGTCAAGGTCGATGGCATTGCCGTAGCTGACCACTTTGCTGAAAAACAGGTTTTTAGTTTTACCGAAGTATGAAAACGATTCGGCGACGCTCCCGCTCTGGGCGATCACGCCTACGTGTCCCTCCTCCTGCGAGGATTCGGGCACAATAGCTAATCCCGAACCGGGGCAGTAAATACCGAAGCAATTGGGGCCGATAACTCTGATTTTTCCCGCGTTATTTCCGCAAGTTTTTTCTCAAGCTCTATGCCTTGCGGCAGCCCTGTCTCGCTGAAGCCCGAAGTGTAAATGTGGACCGCCTTTACGCCTTTTTCTATACAGGCGGCGACGGTATCCGGCACTGAGGCGGCGTTTATTCCAATCACCGCATAGTCAATGGGAACCGGCACGTCAGATATAGCGGGATAGCATTTTCTGCCGAATATTTCACTATACTTGGGGTTAACGAAGTAGACGCGGTCCTTTATTTTGGTGCTCATATGGGCCAGCGTGGCTAAATCGGATACCGGTGAAGCCCCTATTATGGCTATGTTGCCGGGGTGAAATATGCGGTCCAGTTCCTCGTAGCTTGCACTATTCATTTAACTATCTCCAAGACGGGTTGAATACTAACTCGCTCATTTAGTATAAACGGTTTAAAATTATATAATATTTGGCATTGAGTCATTTATTGAGCCTTGCCAGTCGCTTGCCCGACTTGCATTATATGAAACGGATATACTGGCTCTGCTAAGGAGTTTAGATGCTTAAAATAGTTAGTCGCTTCTCTTTGCTGCCAGTCATAATAGCCCTATCTTTGGTCATATTTGTGTCTTGCGCCGGTCCCCAGACCGCAACCGGCCCCGCAGCGGGGACGTCAACGCCGACTGCGTTAAAGGTCCTGGGTATCTCAACCCTAAGCGAGATCAAACCTTCCTCGTCGGATAACCTGACCTGTGTAACCACAGATGATCATGCCCAGGACATAACCTATACATGGGCTGCCGCAGACGGCACATTCCAGGGCAGCGGTAAACAGGTAGTCTGGATAGCTCCCGAAACGCCCGGCGATTATAACATCTCGGTTAAAATTTCCAGGAATGGCGAGGAGGACACCTTCAGCCGCAGCATTAAGGTTACAACCAATCCCTATAATAACGAGCAGCCTGATACTACCATTTATCTTAAATTCAAATTGCCTTCGAGCGACATAGTTAGCGCATCGGAGCAGATTAGAATGTGGTCGACGCAGGATATACAATGTGAGGTAGATGGCAGTAACCCGGCCGATTTAACCTATACGTGGACAGCGCCGACGGGTAAATTGGTAGGAGACGGGATTGCAGAGGGTAAGGCCAGCAGAGTCGGGTGGATTGCACCCGAGGCAGGGCTTTACAAGGTTTCGGTAGTGGTAACCGACAAAGGTGGAGATTCTGCACAGGGCGAGGTCGATTTCGACGTCTATTGCTGTCATCCCAAATAGCCCTATCCGAGCTAGCGCTGAAAAGGAAAAGTTATGCAACATAACAAAATTGCCGGCCTGCTTACAGTCATTACGCTGTCTATAATGACACTGTTAATTTCATCATGCGCCTTGCCGCCTGAGAAACCGCAGGCCAATCGGCCGCCGGTTATAGATCAAATAGCCGGCCAGACCTATTGGTTGCCTTCGACCGAGGGCCCGTTGACCTGTATTGCTTCAGACCCCGACGGGGATAACCTGACTTATACATGGACGGCGGACAATGGCACTATCGAGGGCCAGGGACCGACAATAACCTGGATGCCTCCTGCTAACATGGGCAAATATAATATTACGCTGACTGTTAGCGACGGAAAGGGCGGGGAGGCCACAGCCTCGGCCGAGGAAACGGTGATAATTAATGCGGATGGAACGACTGCTCAGGATGCCCCTTTAATTCTCAAAGTGCAGGTGCCCTCAGAGAACGCGACTATTGGAGCAAGAAGAGTACGTATCTGGACTGCTTCCAAAGTTCAGGTTGTGGTGGAAGATAAGGAAGACAACACCATCAGATATAAGTGGAGCACTTCCAACGGCAAGCTCCAGGCCAAGGGAATGGACCAGGGCATAGCCAGCTCGGCAACCTGGATCGCTCCGGGTGTAGCCGGCGACTATACCGTGGACGTCGATGTTATCGATCACGCCGGCAATAAAGGCCACGGTACCGTCAACTTCAAAGTCTTTTGTTGCGGCAATTAAAATTGTATGCAGCAGAGAAACATCGTTTACTTTACACAGCCAACCCTGCGCAAGCCGGATTTGGTAGCGGCATTTTTGGGCTGGCCGGATGCCGCCCAGGTATCTACATGTACATTATCCTATCTGATCGATAAATTGCCGGCCCTGAAGCTGGCAGAGATCGAATCGGATGACTATTACGATTTCACCAAAATCCGTCCCCTGGTTAACATAGAGGGCGGCCTGGTGAGCTCCATGACAGTACCTAAAAACGGAGCTTATTACTGGTCAAATCCTGAAAGCTCCAACGACCTGATCCTGGTTACAGGCATAGAGCCGCAGGTGCACTGGCAATCGTACGCCGAAATGATTGCGGACCTGGCAGGCTTTTATAAGGTACGCCGCGCTTATTTCATCGGAGGGCTCTACGATAGGATCCCTCATACGCGTGAGACTCGTATTAGCGGGTTGGTTAACGATGCAGCCATGCTGGGAGCCCTCAAGAAATTTAATATCGAGCCTATCGATTACAGTGGTCCCAGCAGCATACACGGTACGCTGATGAGCGTGTTTGCGGAAAGAAGGATACCCGCTGTAAGCCTGTGGGGGCACATCCCATTCTATATACGTTCCGAAAGCAACCCCATGGTTTGCCTTGAGATGGTTAAAACGCTGGCATCCATTCTGGGATTTAGCATCGATATGCACGAACTTAAGAGGTCCGCACATAACCTGTACCAGATATTGAATAATATGTTGTCCGAAAACGCACAGATGAATGAGTTCCTTAAGTCGCTTGAAACGCAATACGACCTGGCAGGAAGTTCATTCAGCACAGAAGTTGAGGGCGACGATCAAATAATCAAAGATGTAGAATATTTTCTTAAACGCAAACGCGATGAAGGCTGATCCTCCTTAGTTCAAACTAAAATGTTGTGTTTGCGTTATAGCTCTATAGCATAGGCCCGTTAGATTCCTATACGCATCATCAAATTTCAATATTCGAATATGAGGTGTTTACATGCAAGTGGAAATCGCTTTTCTCTACATAGCAATCTGGCTACTGATGCTGTGGTTGGGGTCTGTGGCGCTTGAAGCCACGGGCATGGAACGTTCCAGGGCGCATTTTCAGGCGCTTTCCGCTCTAAGCAGCACCGGTTTTACGACCAAGGACGCCGAGACCGTGGTCAGCCACTCGTCGAGACGGTGGATCGTCTCATGGCTGATGTTCTTCGGCAATGCAGGCTTCGTCACCGTGTTGATTTTGATAGTCATTTCAATTCAATCGAGTATAACCAATATCTCCATCCCAAGGTTGATATTAATAGTCACACTACTTTTAGCCTGCGGTCTTTTTATCTGGCTGGGCATGATGGACCGTGTCAGTGATGCGATGGTGAGGTTTATGCGGAAGAAACGCTTCCTGGACCAGGCAATAACCGATTGGGACTTGCTGCACAGGAAGGGCGAGTACGGAGTTTTCAGGATCTCTATGCACGATGTAGTGCATAAAAAAGATGCTGCCCTCAGCGAATCACCCTTCTGCAAGCCCTCTATCGGTCTGCTGGCTATCGAACGCGAAGGCGAGGTAATCCCATTTCCCGCCGCACAGATCAAAGTTGAGCAGAGCGATATGCTGCTGTGCTACGGCAAGGTAAAAGAGATAATGGGCATCACCAAAGAAGGTCAATAGCAGGACCGTTGAGAAATCACATGTTCCTGCGGTATTGGCCGCCCACTTCATACAACGCTGCAGTGATCTGACCCAGAGATGCGACACGCGCCGTCTCCATCATCTCCTCGAAAATATTGCCTCCTTCCATGGCTACCTGCTGCAGCTTTTTCAAGGCCTCTTGAGCAACTCCCGCGTTGCGTCGCTGGAAATCTCTCACATTGTCCAGCTGCTCCTGCTTCTCCTCGGGAGTAGAGCGGCTAAGCTGGATTTGTTCGGGGATGAGGCCTTCGGCATGGTGGTTCACATACGTATTGACACCGATAATGGGCAATTCGCCCGAGTGCTTGCGCTGCTCGTAGAGAAGCGACTCGTCCTGGATTTTACCCCGCTGATACTGTAACTCCATGGCGCCCAATACACCGCCCCTCTTGGAGATTCGATCGAATTCATCCAATATGGCCTCTTCGACCAGCTCCGTTAGCTGCTCCATTATATAAGAGCCCTGCCAGACGTTCTCGTTGCCGGTAAGCCCGAACTCCCGCATTATGATCATCTGTATGGCCATGGCCCGCCTGACGGACTCCTCGGTCGGCGTAGTTATGGCTTCATCATATGAATTGGTATGAAGGGAATTGCAGTTATCGTAAAAGGCCAGCAGAGCCTGCAGGGTGGTGCGGATATCGTTAAATTGAATTTCCTGCGCATGCAGGGACCTGCCGGAGGTCTGGATATGATATTTAAGCTGGCAACTTCGGTCATTAGCGTTGTATTTATTTTTCATGGCCACCGCCCAAATCCTGCGTGCCACCCGGCCTATGACCGAATACTCCGCATCCATGCCGTTGGAGAAAAAGAAGGACAGGTTAGGGGCGAACGAATCGATGGGAAAGCCCCTTTCCAGGTAGTATTCGACATAGGTAAACCCGTTGGCAAGTGTAAAGGCCACCTGCGTTATCGGGTTAGCCCCTGCCTCGGCAATGTGGTATCCCGAGATGGACACAGAGTAGTAATTGCGGACGTCGTGCTTGATAAAATATTCCTGGATGTCTCCCATCATCTTGAGGGCGAACTCGGTTGAAAAAATGCAGGTGTTCTGGCCCTGGTCCTCTTTCAGTATATCGGCCTGCACCGTGCCCCTGACATTGCGTAGCGTATCGGCTTTAATCTCTTCGCGTTCAGCTTGCGTGGGAGCTCTTCCCCGGTCATCCGCGAATTTCTGGACCTGCTGATCGATTGCTGCATTCAAGAAAAAGGCCAGCATGATCGGCGCGGGACCGTTGATCGTCATTGAGACCGAGGTATCCGGGGAGCACAGGTCGAAGCCCGCGTACAGCTTCTTTATATCCTCCACGGTGCAAATCGACACTCCCGATTCGCCGACCTTACCGAAGATATCCGGCCTGTCCTGGGGATCTTCGCCGTAAAGGGTAACCGAATCGAATGCGGTGGAAAGCCTCTTGGCTTTTTCGCCCTGTGATAAAAAGTGAAATCTCAGGTTGGTACGTACAGGCCCGCCCTCACCGGCAAACTGACGCTTCGGTTCCTCGCCCTGCCGCCTGAAAGGAAATACCCCCGCGGTGAACGGGAATCCGCCGGGGACGTTCTCAAGCATGAGATATTCCAGCTTGCTCCCGTCATCCTTTAAATCCGGCACGATTACACGCCTGATATGCGTGCCTGAGAGGGTCGGCTGAATAAGTTGCACATTGTATTCCTGATCGCGTACTTTGTAGCGGAAAACATCGCCGGCGTATGTATTGCGTACCTCATCCCAACCTCGCAGCAACCCAATGGCTTCGTTTGATTGTTTCGAGCGCAGATGCCTTATACTTTTTTCAATCTCATCCCGCGCTTTTTCATCCTTGACCTCGAGTAGCGCAGCAGTGAGATGCTGTAGCCGGCGCGCTGTTTCAGCTTGATTGTGCACCATCCTTTTATATTCCCTGATGGTTCCGGCGATCTCTCCCAGGTACCGGATGCGCTCGGGAGGTATGATATATCCCACGATGCTGGTCTTGGCTATCCTTTGATGAGGCACGTGGCATTCGAATTTAAGACCGGTTTTCCGCTTTATCAAATCCATCAGCCCGTGATAAAGTCCGTTTACGCCCTCATCATTGTGCCTCGCAGCAATCGTCCCGAATACGGGCATATCTTCCGGAGCAGCTTCGAAATGATTATGTGCGCGGCGTAATTGCCTGCGCACGTCGCGCAGCGCGTCTTCCGATCCTTTGCGGTCGAACTTGTTCAACACTATGATATCCGCGAAATCGAGCATGTCTATTTTTTCGAGCTGGGTTGGAGCGCCGTACTCTGAGGTCATGACATAGAGACAAATATCCGATATATCCACTACCGCAGTATCGCCTTGTCCTATGCCGGCGGTTTCAACCAGTATCAAATCGTACCCCGCGGCCTTCACGATGGCTATGGCATCCTGAATTACAGCCGGGAGCTCGGTTTTCGAGCCCCGCGTGGCCAGGGAACGCATATATACGCCGTCCCCATAGACATAGTTCATGCGGATGCGGTCGCCCAGCAGGGCGCCCCCAGTCCGCCTTTTAGAAGGATCTGCGGATAGTATGGCCACCGTTTTCCCCGGATTATCGCGGCGAAAACGCTGCACCAGCTCGTCGAGCAGGGAACTTTTACCAGCCCCTCCCGTTCCGGTTATACCTATAACGGGGGCCGTGCTCTGCTTCGATTTTTCGTGGATGGCTGCGGCCATTTTCGCCCAGGTATCCACGCCCATCTCTGCCAGCGTAATCATGCGGGCGACAGCGATTGCCTGTCTTTTGTCCAAATCACCCGGCCCGGGTATCTTCGCCCCGCGTCTGGACTTATCATGATGTGAATCGATATTTATCGTATGAAAGTCGGAGCGTTCCAGCAGGTCATCGATCATCCCGGTCAGCCCGATCTTCCGGCCGTCTTCCGGGTCATAGATACGCTCTATACCGTACTCCTGCAATTCCTTTATCTCGGCGGGCCTTATCACTCCTCCTCCTCCACCGAATATTCGTATATGTCCGGCCCCTTTTTCCGCCAGCATATCATGCATATATTTGAAGTATTCCATGTGGCCACCCTGGTATGAGGATACGGCCACCGCCTGCACATCTTCCTGTATGGCAGCCTCCACTATCTCATAGACCGAGCGGCTGTGCCCCAGATGAATTACCTCTGCGCCGCCCGACTGAATCAGCCTGCGCATAATATTTATGGCTGCATCATGGCCATCGAACAAACTGGTGGCAGTCACTACTCGCACCTGGTGTTTTAGTTCATAGCGGCCACTCTTTTTTTCACCCATATCTGCCTCTTTTATAGTTTATGCCGAGTTATGATGCTCAAAATGCATCTTATTCTATGACAAAATACGCTGGAATGGAAAATATTTCATATATGGACGGCGATGCCGGCTGTTTCTTCGAAAAAAATAGTCCGGACTGCACAATAAGCAGCCCGGACCTAAAAACCGGCGGTTTAAAATACCCGGACCAGACTATTTCATCCTCGGCAGGCCAAGGCCGTACCAGGCGATAATATTGCGCTGGATCTCATTGGTGCCCATAGAAACTATGGGTACAAAGCAGGTCTGATATGTGGCTTCCCAGATTCCATTCATCTTGGCAAACTTGGAATGGCTGACCTGCCCGTAAGGGCCCAACAGCTCGGTAGCAATCTGGGCCATTTTTTCCATAAGTTCGCTGGAGAAAACTTTCACGGCGGCGGCATCCATGAGCCCCATTTCATGGCGGCTCTGCTGATCGGCTATGTGCAGTGCTAATGTACGAACAGCTTCCAGGCCGGTGGCCAGGTCGGCGATGCGGTTCCTGATTAAGGGATCTCTGGAAAGAGGCACCCCGTTGCGCTTGGTCTCATTACAATAAGCAACCAGCACCTCTATAGCGCTCAACAGGCCGTAAACCAGGCCGATATTAGACCTCTCAAAACCGGCCAACACGTTGACCACAGCCCAGCCTCCTCCATCTTTCCCTACTATCTGAGTGGCGGGGATATGCACGTCATCCAAATAGACCTCATTGTATATATGAAAGCCATCCATATAGGGTATACCTTTCACCGTTATACCCGGGGTCTTCATATCGCACAGAAGGAATGTAAGGTTCTTATGTTTGGGCGCCTGGGGGTCGTTCCTGTATACGCCGAATGCCCAGTCAGCGCGGTGGGCGCCCGTGTTCCAGGTCTTTTGACCGTTCACAATATACTCATCGCCTTTCTTAATAGCAGTGGTTGTCAGGGCCGCCAGGTCTGAACCTGCATTGGGCTCGCTCCAGAGCTCACACCACATCGTTTCGCCGGAGGCGATGCCGGGCAGGAACTTCTTCTTAATCTCTTCGCTGCCGGCAGCTAAGAGGGTCGGCGCCAGCATAGCTACGCCAAATTCATCAACGCCGGGCAAACCGTAGTATCCGACAGCTTCGCTAAACATTACCTTGTCCATCATATCGCCGGTGCCGCCGTACTCAGCCGGCCATCCGAAGGTTAGCCATCCGCGCTTGCCGAACTCTCTGGCGCAATAGCGATGAAATTCCCAACATTCGTCGATGCTGTTCTTAGATTCGATACCGCTGTAAGAAGCAGGCTTTTTGTCGTACAGTTCTTTGCATACCCGGTAGAACTCTTTCTTTCGAGCATCTTGCTCAGGGGTCAACCTAAAATCCATAGCTTCACTCCTTTTTTGTCAGTTGTTCTTCACCTGCCTCCATAGCTGCAAACAGCCTTTGCACTCGGCTGCTGAAGCTGCCCGAACAAATCAACATTATATCATAAATCGACACTATGCTAAATACCGTTGCCGCAAGTTACTGTGACTGATTTGTCGGTCTTGAGTTAGAGAGGCCTTGTAAAACATTATATCGCTATCCTGGTTAGAGATTTCAATATTTCAACCCAAGGACGGGCTGCATGTGGGCCAGATATCGCTGGCATTCCAACATTGAAATAACTCGTGTAATCATATTTTATTGTACGATCGAGCACTCTCCTTACTTGTTTTTCCGGCATTTTTATAGATGTAGTTTCAGCGATGCGGAAGCACAGGCGATCCGCCAGAGTCCCTTCACGTATACTGATTCTCAGCCAGAGCATCCGGCGTATTCCCTGGCGCGACCAACTCATGCCCTGGTTCTTCATCCTTCGTACGATCAACTTGTCAATATTTCCCTCGATAGCCCCTGTTCTTCGTAAGGTAATTCCCTGTTGTCCCATGCTTTCCCGATAATCCTGCAATCCGGAGGCATTGGAACTGATATATTTGATCACCTGCCTGATGTCTTTGGCCTTATCGTCTGGCGCCCGGTCTACCGCTTCTTTGAGCTGCTTAAGAGCGGCATCATGTTGGCCACAACTGCAATGATATTGAACCGACCGTAAGATAGCTCGATCATGCTTCAGTGCATGACAAAGAGCATGGTTGAGGTGATATCGGCATAGCTGATATTGGCCTCCGAAATAATCAACACCTTCTTTGATCCATGTTGCGCCGTCTCCACCGATGACGTATTGCGTCCCACCAAGATCGTATTTCTGGTGCAGTTTTAAGGCCATTCCTGTCCAGAATCGATCAGTGCTTAATATGTCTGCATAAAGGGTCTTATTGACCGTGCTGTAACGGTCTTTGCCTACTTTCCGCCAGCTCTCATAGGCAATGCCCAGCTTTACCTCAGCCCTACGTGCCGTTTCCCTTTGCAAGGGTAGCACAACGCCGTCCGCCTCGATAATCAGACAGCTCGCCTTCCTGCCTTCAGTCTGTTTCAACTCGCCAGTATCTTCAAACCAAGCCGCACTACGATCTGCATCATCTTGACTGTCGGCAATAGCCAATTGGACTAACCTGTGAATGGTTCTATAAGAAAGGCCGATAGAAGTGGTTCTGTTTAGTACCTCAGCGCTTCTGCGGAAAGGCATCTCGGCCGCCAACCCGCATGCCAGCTCTTTCACAGCCAAGGTGGTGTGACGGTATTTGCCCATACCCATCAATTCATCCAGCGGATATTGATATTTCCCGTCTCGCCCTCGATATTGTCTCCTGGTAACCATGATCGGTCCAAGCCTGGTCCGATACCAGGTGCTTCGCTTATGAGCTACTACTAAATCAGCAGGCCTATGCTGTTGTATCAGCGAGTCGATCTGCTCAAGTACGTTTCCAAATGCCTTACGTGCGCATTCAACTGCTTTGTCGAATAAATCCTTCTCCATTGAGACTACGATCTGTTTGAGTTCCTCAGCGTTTTTGGTTAGACTGGTTTTCAAGAGAGATCTCCTTTATAAATTTATTGGTGGTAGATTTATTTTGTGAGGTCTCTCTTGCTTTTTGCAACCTGACCGACAAAACTGTCACTGTATCTTGCCGCAAGCTGATTGCAGGACAAAAAGCCCGCTATCTTTTCAAGTATTATAATTATATAAACTACAGGTCTTAGACGAAGAAAAGGAGGTTGGAATTGGCTGATCGCAGTTATGAACATGAGATAGGCGTGATTGCGCCGGATTTCACTTTGAAAGACCAGCACGGCAAGGATGTTAAGCTGTCGGACTTTAAGGGACAACGTGTTTTACTCTCTTTCCACCCGCTGGCATGGACCCTGGTCTGCACCAATCAGATGCAGGCTATCGAGGATAACTATGCTACATTCGAGGCCCTAAAAACGGTACCGCTGGGATTCAGCGTAGATCCCGTTCCATCCAAGAAAGCCTGGGCCGACCATCACGGTTGGAAAAAAATACGCCTTCCTTCGGATTTCTGGCCGCACGGGGAGGTCGCCGGCCGATATAATATATTCCGTCAGAAAGACGGCTTCTCCGAAAGGGCAAATATCATTATAGATAAAAATGGAATTATCACGTTCTTTAAAACTTATCCGTTGAGCCAGCTCCCGGATATCAACGAGGTTATCGATACCTTGAAAAGAACGTAATAATTATCATCGGTATCCGTGCGGCGAATCAACAGGTCTCAGGAGGGATAAATGAGAAAACCGGCACTGCTTTTAGTAGCGATACTTATCCTGGCAGCGGGCTGTATAACGATATCGGCGCCGCCCTCCTCTACAACTCCGGCTGCCGCGCCCAGTCACCCGGCGCCATCCATTACTACATTTGAAGCAGTTCCATCCAGCGTCGCCCCGGGCGATTCCACGACCCTCCAATGGCAGGTAGCTAATGCCAGCACCGTCAGCATTGACCAGGATATAGGAACGGTCGCCCCCGCGGGCAACCGGTTCATCACTCCGGCCTCTACTACCATTTACAAATTGTCGGCAACCAATCAGTATGGAAGTTCCACGGCAACGGCGCAGGTACTGGTCACGACGCCCGCTCCGACAGGCGGTCCCGTCTTTAACCTGCCTTACGTAGCGGTCTTTACTGTGAAGCCGGAAAATACGATCTCCGATAGTTCCGTCCTGTTGACCTGGGATGTGCAAAATGCTTTCGATGTGGTTATCGAACCCGGCTTTATGGTCATACCGGTCAAAGGCTCCAGCCAGGTTACTCCGCACTTCACTACTACCTACAAGCTTACTGCCACCAACGACCAGGGATCTATAGTGGCAACAACTACAGTGACCATCTCCGGAAGGATGCCATCGACGGAGACACCCGTCATAAACTACTTCAAAGCCAACCCTTATGTAATACATCTTGGCGATAATGCCACGCTCTCATGGCAGACGGTAGGGGGCTCCGCTGTAAATATAGATAACGGACTGGGTACAGTAGCGGGTGAGGGGAGCGCACAGGTTTCACCCACTCAGACCACCACGTACATGATGATTTTGGCCAATCCTTCAGGGGCGCAATATCAAACGGTTACTGTGAACGTAAATTGATACGTGTGATGGTCCCGCCGGCTATGCGGGCTTAGCTTCGCCCAGTCTCCTGAGTTCCTGGAATCCTTTGTTGATCTCAGCGAAGACCTCCGTGCGGTCCGAACGAAATTTCCTGTGTGCCTGTCGGGCTTTGGCCCACTGGTCGAAGACAGCCAATCGTAAATATCGCACTTTCCCCCGGCCATTGGTCACCTTGTGCCTTTCCGTGGCTCCTCCCAGTTTGAGTATTCCCCGCTCCATGGCGCTATCCCTACCCGGGTCGCACTCAATCCACCTGTCAAGCCACACCTCACAGTTCACGTGGTCCCGTTCCTGCCCCAATTCCTGCAGGCGCTGCGCCTTCCCCCCGAGTTTCCCCAGTTGGCTCGACAACACAGCCTCGGCTTTAATCCTGTAGACGCGGTACCTGGCTGGAATCCCGATCGACCTCAATAGAGCTACGAGTAAATTGGTCTTGCCGGAACACATTCCCCAGCCTTTTTTCAAAGTCTGTGAGGCCTTCATGTCCCAATCTTCGAGGCCATAGGGCAATTCCTTGACGAAATTAAAGATCCTGTGGAATTTCTCCTGTCGGGTACGGCAGTTTACGATGAGTTCCAGGGCCTTTTGTCTGACCTCTGCGCTCGTATCGAAATCACAAAGTTCGCTGGGTTGCAGGTATTTTTTCCTGTCAAAAGCCACAGTCAGCCCGACCTGATCTCAATTATTTTATGTCTGCCCGTAAATCCGGAGATAATTCTCACCGATTTCTTGCTTACCTTGAAGTGCCTGGCCAGGAGGGTTATCACCGCCTCGTTGGCTTTATTATCCTCCGGGACCGCCCTGACCCTGACCACATACTCATCGCCCTGTTTGGTTACTTCGTCTTTCGCTGCATGCGGCGAGACCCTGACCTTCAGTTTCATTTAAGCACCTCACTCCAAAGTTCGCCGTGATTGCCCCTGGTAGATGCCTTCAGAGCCAGCCCATGCATATCCCCGGCCTTATCAATTAACCTGGTTTTCAATAATCGGGCGGTTAGATTCCTCTCGCTTTTGGCGTACGTTCGAATATAGTTGTCCGTCAGGCCCGAATAGATGCCCGACCGGCGGCCCACTTCATTTTCCCACAGGACTTCCCGGGTTTGTCCGATGAAACGCCGGGAAAATGCATCTGCTTTAAAGGCTGCCAGTTCCAACATTTGAAGGCTTCTCTCCTTTTTAACCCGGTCGCTTACTTTGCCGGGCATTTTCGCTGCACGAGTCCCCGGCCTCGCCGAATAGCTGAACACATGCATGGCCGCAAAGCCGGCTTCTCTACAGAAATTATAGCTTTCCCCGAACTCTTCATTGCTTTCGCCGGGGAATCCAACGATTATATCGGTTGTAATAGATGCATCCGGCATTATATCAAGTATCACGTCCATAGTCTTTTTAAATTGCCTTTTATTATAGCTGCGCCGCATCCGCTGGAGCACCGCGTCGCTGCCGCTTTGCAAAGCCAGATGGAAATGGCGTACCAATCTGCCATCATCCCAGAGATCGAGCAGTTCCCTGCTTATCCCCTGAGGCTGCAAGGATGAAAGATGCAGCCGCTTTGCGCCTGTTTCCTTTAAAATGCGTTTAATCAAGCCTCGCAGGTCAAGCTCGTCATTACTGTAGGTACCTATCTCGGTGCCGGTGATCACTACCTCCGCGTAACCGGCTCTTACCCTTTGCGTGATCTCTTTTATCACCTCATCCGCATCCAGGCTGAAAACATTGGAGCGTACGTAGGGAACGATACAATAGGAGCAATAGTGATTGCACCCGTCCTGAATTTTGATGAAGCCGCGCACCTTTTCGGTCCATGACTCACTATCGTGTGCACAGCTACCGGAGGTCGGCTTATTAATCTTAGAATCCATCATCCGGGGCAGTGACATTTTATGCCGGTTATCCACTACCCAATCAGCTCCGCATCCGATAAGTTCGCCGGCCGCGTCCCCGGCATAGCAGCCTGTAACAACGATAAAAGCCTGCGGATTCTGCCTGCGAAGCATACGTACCATGTGGCGTGACTTGCGGTCGGCTATATGCGTTACCGTGCACGTGTTCAGGATGTGGATGTCCGCCTGCCCGGTCTGCAGGCTATAGCCAGCCCCGGATAATTCTTGTGCCAGCTTTTCCGACTCGGCCTGGTTAAGCTTGCAGCCGAGGGTATGGATCGCAACTGTGGGTCTTTCGGTCATTTTACAGGGTGATTATATGTATAGTACGAGACCCTGGTCAAAACGCCGCCGTTTGTGACCAAAGTAGTTTGACAAAACCGGCCAATGCCATAAAATACACTTAGACGTGAGAACCGTCCGAAAGCCTGTTATTTTCCATCTCAGCGGATAGCCCGCGTTAGACAAAATAGACACACAGGAGGCTACGGCCATGACCGCTACAAGCTGTAATACGCCGAGATATTCCATCAAGGAGCCTAAAAACCTTTCGCCGCGCATCAAATGGCTGAGAGACTATTACTTCCAGGGCAATAACCGCGCCTGGAATAATGAGTTCGTGGGCTTCACCACCGGCACACCCTGGGATATACAGTACCAGGAAGGCAATTATTATATAGTGCCGGAGACGTATATCTTCTTCCCGACCTTTACCGGCGCCTTCCAGCAGGCGTCACACAAAGTCGAACTGCCGGAAGGGTTCTGGGAATGGAGTCTGCCCGAACGGCAGGCCTGGTTTGTTAAAGAGGTCATGGTCTATTATCTGCCTCACGAAGTGCTGCCGGGCGACCTTATCGCCGGCGGGCGGTTCAACATCCAGACTTCCAAATGCTTTACCGAAAAAGAAGCCAGGCAGTATGCCAAAGAGGTTTACGGCAAAAAGGGCGCACGGGCGGCTGAATTCTGGTTCCATAATCACGGCTATGGCAATGCCGGAGCCACCAGCGGCCACCTGATTCCCGATTATCCGCGTATATTGAGCGAAGGCTGGAAGAGCATCCACGAGGAACTGAACCGTAAACTGACCTCGCTTTCCAAGCATGACTACGACGGAGAAAAGGGCGACCAGATCAGGGCCATGCTGGTCGCAGCCACCATGGCGCGTGATGTAGCTTTCGAATACAGCGAGGAATGCACTGAGCTGGCCGCCAAGGAAACCGACCGGGAAAGGAAGAAAGAGCTGCTGAAAATGGCTGAAATGCTCAAGCGTGTGCCGTGGGAGCCGGCGGAGACTTTCTGGGAGGCGGTGCAGTCACTATGGATCACCCATATGCTGGTAATGAGCGAGGAGAACTACCCGGGCCCGGGCGTCTCCTTCGGACGGGCCGACCAGTACCTTTATCCCTTCTGGAAGAAGTCGCATGGAAGAAGGCATGGACCGCGAATTCGGCAAAGAGATTCTGAAATGCTTCTGGATCCATTGCAACTATGCCTATGACGCCATGATCCGCACCGGGGGCAACCAGGGCATCACCGCCGGATTCGGCCAGCTTATCACCATATCCGGCATGGGAAAGGGCGGGGTAGACCTGAGCAACGACCTGACCTACGCCATGCTGGACGTTATCGATGAGCTCACTCCCCTGCTGGAGCCTAAACCGAACGTACGACTGCACAGAAACAGCCCCGACAAGCTGCTGGACACGGTAGTAGATATGATCGCTTCCAGCCAGGGCTCACCCTTCCTGCTGAACTTCGACGAAAGGTCCATCGCAGGCATGCTGCGCGAGGCCAGGATGGCCGGCGCAAGTGCAGAGCCTGATCAATGCCGATAATGTCTTCGACTATGCGCCGGTGGGCTGCCTGGAAAATACCATGTGCGGCAACGACCGCTCCGGCACCGTCGATATCAACCTGAATCTGCTCAAAGCCGTCGAGCATGCACTCACCGGCGGCTATGATCTGATCCCCTGGACCGATCCCGATGACCGGCAAACAGGAGCCCCCTAAGACGCTGCGGCGCTGATACAGGAGATGCCACCAAGTTCAAGACGCTGGGATGAGTTCTGGAATGCCTACGTCAAACAGACAAAGGCCATCGTCAAGAGGGCGGCCGAGCTGTATGACTGGACCGACCGCATCAGGGCCACTTACTTCCGCACTCCTTACCTTTCCTGCATGGTCCGCGGCTGCATCGATAAAGCCAAAGATGTCAACCAGGGCGGCGCCGAGCTAAATTTCGTCACGGTCGAAGCGGTTACCTTCGCCAATACCGTCGATTCGCTGCTGGCCGTTAAAAGCCTGGTTTTCGATAAGAAAGAATGCACGATGGAGGAGCTGATCCAGGCGCTCAAGGACAACTGGAAGGGCCACGAGGTGCTGCAGGCCAAGGCTGATCAACAAGACCCCCAAGTACGGCAGGGACGACGACCGTGGCCGACGAGATGGGCAACAAAGTGATGGAACTGTGGACCGACGAATCCTGGAAATACAAGACTTCCGTCACCGGCAAGCAGTTCAGGCCGGGCATGCTGTCCTGGAACTACTGGGTAGGCGATGGCTATGTCCTCCCGGCCAGCCCGGACGGGCGCCCCAAGGGCAAGTTCCTCTCCAACGCCATCTGCCCCTGCGACGGCGCCGATATCAACGGCCCGACCGCCAATGTGAACTCAGTAGGCAAAGTGCTGGGCGGCAAAGACGCCGGCGGGCAACGGCGACTTGGCAGGGTTATTTGAACCTGCTGCCCAACGGCGCCAGCCACACCATGACTTTCAACCCCTCGCTGCTGCGGGACCCCGAACACCGCGCCAAATTCAAGGCTTTCCTGCGCAGCTATGCGGAGAACGGCGGCAGCGCCCTGCAGATAAACATGATCGATGCCGATATACTGCGCGACGCACAGAAAAACCCTGACGCCTACCAGCATCTGCTGGTGCGGGTCACGGGCTACAACGCCTATTTCACCTCCATCGGCCGCGAGCTGCAGAACGAGATCATTGCCCGCGAAAGCCACAGGATGTAAGGAACCAATGATAACTGAACAGCACCCGGGCCTCACGACTCATACGCGGAGATGTTTCCCGTCGACGTCAATGGAGAGAAGGCGATCATCCTGCATACGCAGAGGCTGTCCACCGAGGACGGCCCCGGCATACGCACGACCGTCTTTTTCAAGGGCTGCCCGCTGCACTGCGCCTGGTGCCATAATCCCGAGAGCATCTCCCTCAGGCCACAGGTGCACTGGATGGAAGTGCGCTGCATCGGCTGCGGCCTCTGCGTCAAGACCTGCCCAAACGGCGCCCTGAAAAATACCGGGAAGCGCCATCGTGCGGAACCGGACACTCTGCCAGGCCTGCGGCAAATGCGCTGCCGAATGCCCGGCAGGCGCCCAGGAGATGCTGGGCAAAATCGTGGGGCTGGATGAATTACTTTCCGAACTGTTGAAGGACAGGGTCTATTATGAGAAGTCAGGCGGCGGAGTAACGCTCTCGGGCGGTGAGCCGCTGATGCAGCCCGAATTCGTCAGCCAACCTGCTGCGCAGGCTCAAAGAAAACGGCGTCAGCACCGCAGTGGATACGTGCGGCCTCTGCGCTCCAGGCTCCCTGGAGAAGGTGCTGCCCTATACGGATTTAATTTTGTATGATCTCAAAGAGATCGACCCGGCGAAGCACAGGGAGTTTACCGGCCAGGACAACCGGAGGATACTGGATAATTTGCTCCTCCTCAGGGATTACCTGGCCGCCCACCCGGGGTCTGCAAGCCTCTGGATACGTACGCCGCTGATACCGGGGGCCACCGCCAACCGGGAGACGATTGAAAGGGTGGGAAAATTTATTCGCGATAACCTGGACGGAGCCGTGCAGCGCTGGGAGCTGTGCGCATTCAACAACCTCTGCCGTGATAAATACCGCCGCCTCGATTTAGAGTGGCAATATCGCTGCCACGCCTTTGCTTACCAGGCAGGAGCTTGCCGAGCTGGAAGATATCGCCAAGCGCTCGGGGCCAAATCCCGATATAATATCAGCCACGGGCGCCGCCCGGGTGGAAAATACATAAAGGAGGCCGGAGATGAGGGCCAATAAGATTACAACCTTTTCGGAACAGGACATCGAAAGCTTCAAGCCCGAGATGAAAATCGGCCTGCTGGCCACCGTCAACGAGGAAGGGCTGCCCCATCTCACGCTCATTTCAACCATGCAGGCCAGCTCGCCAACGGAGCTGTTCTGGGGACAGTTCTCCGAGGGCATGAGCAAGGCCAACGTGAAGAAAAATCCCAAAACCGGCTTCCTGATCATGACGCTCGACAGGAACCTCTGGCGGGGCAAGGCCAACTTCACCCGCACGGCCAAAGGAGGGGCGGAGTTCGACCTGCTGAATAATACGCCGATGTTCCGCTACAACGCCTATTTCGGCATCCACACTGTCTACTATATGGACCTGGTGGGGCATCTCGGCAAGGAGCCGCTGCCCATGGGAAATATAATCCAGGCTGCCATCAAGACGATGGTGGCCAAAACCCTGGCCGGCAAAGGGTCCGGCAAGGAAGTGCTCAACCCCTTTACACACAAGCTGATCGATAAGATGGACAACCTTAAATTCCTGGCCTATATAGACGCCGACGGCTATCCCTTCATCATCCCCATTATCCAGGCGCAAACAGCCGGGACCGACCGTGTTATTTTTTCCTCATCCGTCTATGGCAGCGACCTCAAAGCCATTCCCAGGGATGCTTCCGCCGCCGTCTTTTGCATGTCCTTCGATATGCAGACCGTGCTGCTGCGCGGTATATTCCGGGGCATCCGCAACATCGGCGGAATTGAGTGCGGAGAAATCGAGGTGAACTGGGTATACAGCCCGATGCCGCCCAAGATGGAGCAGGTCTATCCGCCCATGAAGCTGGAAAAGATCACTTCTTTTTAGATTTCAGCCTGCCGGTTATTTTTTACCGTGTCGCTTCATAAAGCCGTTCACGAAAATTCTGGTGGAATCCATCGCTTCGATGAAAAAGCCGTGCTGCTTGTCCTGGAGCAGCGTCAGCTCAGCGCCGGGTATGGCCTCTTCCAGGATCTCGCCGTTTTTAAAGGGTATAATCTTATCGGAAGTGCCGTGGATTATCATGGTGGGCGCTTTGATATTGGGGAGCCTTTCCCACGTATCGAACTTCATAACCGCCTCGGCCTGTTTGAGGAAGGTGTGAAGCGGCGTAACGTACTGGTTGGTTACCTTGTAATAGTAATTAAAAGCTTCGGGGTTGGCTTCAGTGAACTCATCGTTACACATCAGCCGGAAGACCTCACGTGTCCGTTGCTCCGGAGTCAGGCTGCCCAGCCATTTAAAGTCGAAGAGCACTTTTGCGCCCTCGGGTGCCGGAGGCACCGAATGCTTTCCGCCGCACATCGTGCACCCCAGCACCAGGTTGATCAACCTGTCGGGATGATTCAGGGCAAACTCCTGTGCAATCATTCCGCCCATAGATACGCCGAACACGCTGGCTCTCCTGATCGATAGCGCATCCAGCACCGCGCATACATCATCCGCCATCTGCGCAACGGTCACCGGCGCATCGGGTTTGTCGCTTCTGCCCACGCCCCGGTTGTCGATCAGTATCACCTGGTATTGAAGCTTGGCAAACTCGTTGGGCAACGCTCCCCACTGCAGCGAGTATTGGCCATAGCCCTGTATCATTACGAGCGGGTCACCCTGGCCCACTACCTCATAGTATATTTTTACTCCGCCAGCGTCGGCGAATGCCATAGTCTCTCCTCCTTTTTTCCGGCCGTGCACTTCAAGCCGGTATCGAGTACTTTTTAGGCAATTACATGATTATAACCCTTCCTGCGATGAAATTGAACTCAAATGTACAAGGGTCTCCCGGCCATCTTGACAACCCATATTCCGATATATTAAGATATATCTTGTTATATTTTAAATATATCTTTGGAGGATATAAATTATGCATGGACACAAATTTGGACATGGGCCCTGGATGGGCAGGATGTTCCGCAAAGGTGATTTCAAGTACGTGATACTGGATATGCTCAAGGACAAGCCCCGCTACGGCTACGAGATAATCCGCGAGCTGGAGGGCCAGTTTGGAGGGCTGTACGTCCCCAGCGCCGGAATCGTTTACCCGACGCTCCAATATCTGGAAGACCTGGGATACGTTACCGCCGCCGAACAGGACGGTAAAAAGGTCTATACCATCACGGACGAAGGGGAAAAATTCCTGGAGGAGCAGAAAGATACCGTGGACGGGATAAGGGACCATATAAAGGACTGCGGATTTTCACGTTCCCATCATGAATTTCACGATCTCATGCACGATATAGGACGGATAACCAGGCTGTGCGCCGCCAGCGGATGGGCCGCCTCGCCTGACGACCTCAAGAAGATCCGCAAAATCGTCGATGATGCTTATGAGGATATCGACAAGATTTTAAAACACTAACATCGCAGATTTTGCAAAGCTTCCGTACCGTTTTATAATCAGCTTATAAATTTTAGGCAATTACCCGGCTGCCTGATTATAAAGTGAGGTGCATATGGGTGGTAATAAGCGGTCCGCTGCTCTGGTTCTCATGGGGCTGGCGCTCATTTTAGTGGGGTTCGCCTGCGCCCCTGCACAGGTACAACAGGCGCCTCCGCCAACGCCCACTGCCCTCTTTACCTTTGACCCCATTTTAGTTTCGCCCCTGCCCGTCGTCGCAGGCCAGCCCGTTACCCTATCGATGGCCATCGGCAACACGGGGACGGTAGCCGGTACTTATAATGCCGAGTTATATATCAACGGTTCTACGGTGGATAATGAGACGATTTCCATCGCTCCCGGAGCCAGCGGCAAGGCCGTATTTGAGACCTCTATCAACACTCCCGGTCTGGCCACAATAAAGATCGGGCCGCAGACCCTCCAGTTAAGCGTTATGGAAAATCGCGTCCCGCTAACGCTCAAATTGGATACGGGGCAGGTGGACGGATGCGATGTCCTGGTGGGCAACACGTCTAATGCGGGAAGCGCCGTCCAGTCACCCGATTCGTACATGATAAAGTTCACGGCGCCTGCGGGAGGGGCCACCATAAACACGCTGGAAGTCTTCGGCTACATCAAAAGCAGCACCTATGATTACAATAACAGCAATATATGGGGCCCGGGCACCTGGGTTTACGGCTGGGACATAGCCTCGTACGAGCCGGTCAATCCCCAGTTCACCATAAATATTTACGATTCCCACCGGGCCAGCCTCTATACCGGTAGCTTCTCCAGGACCATGTTCACCAATATTCCCGGATGGATAAACATCAACATTACGCCTACCAATGTAAACGGCGATTTTTACATCGAGCTGCGCCCCTATAACCTTCCCACGCTGAATACAGGGGGCTACGGTACAAGGGACACCTGGGGCGCCTATGTTATGCATACGTGGTACGATCAAATATGCATCGGCTATGAGAAGATTATCGATGTTCAGTCCTGGGTCTCTTACCAGGGCAGCATCATGCCCAGCCGCTATCTAACTTATAACTGGCTCATCCGTGCCGACGGCTATCAGACGCAGTAAAGCCGCTCGTTGCCCTGAAGTTGCTTTGCGCCTATAATTGGCCTCAATTTAACCGAGAAAAGGAGGCCGTGATGATTGCCCGGGCACTGATGGTTATCAGGTATGCCGTCATTTTCGCCGGTATATTTGCAGCCTATTTCTTTTATTTCGAGTGGCGCGATGCCGCGCCCGGCCGCGGAGATCATCCTGTTTACCTGCGTCGGCATCAACGGCCTGCTCGCCTTCCTGTCCCACACCGTGCTGCACAGGTCCGATGCCGCCAGGCTGGGCATGGAGGCAGCTGATCCCGGCTTTCAATATGAAGTGGGCTTCGCCAACCTGGCATTCGGCATAACCGCCCTGCTGGCCTTCTTCGGGCACTGGGGAGTTATTGCCGATACGGTCCTGATCCTCGGTTTCTCCCTGTATATCCTGCAGGCCGTGATCTTACACCTCATCCGTTTCATCTCCGGCGTCAGAAGAGGGGCCGGATATTTCTGGGGCTCGATTGTGGCTGCCGGCCTGTATGCCGCCAACATGATTTTCTTCGCCGTGGCGGCCATGCTGCAGGAGCATCTATCGCCCCTTTAAATACGATCGCTTATTTACTTTGTCCCGTATTTTATGGTATAAAACACCACAAGAAAGCGAAGATGCAATTTGGCTCATACTCATTGGAAACTCCTGCCCGAATCAGATAAGCCCCTGGCCTACAAGGGGATAGACGCGCTGGTTGCAAGGCTGCTCTTCAACAGGGGTGTGCTCAATTCCTCCGATGCGGAGATCTTCCTTAAGGCCGATAAACGGCTTTCCCTGGACCCTTTTACCATCCCCGATATGCATCCTGCCGTCAGCCGCGTTTACAAAGCACTCATGTCGGGGAAAAAATAGCTGTCTACGGTGATTTCGATGCAGACGGTATAACCGCTACAGCGCTGCTGGTGCAGGGCCTGAGCGCCCTGGGGGCGGACGTTGTGCCCTATATCCCGCACCGCCTGAACGAGGGCTACGGCCTGAAAATAGCGGCGCTGGAGAAGCTTCGCAAGCAGGGAGTAACCCTGGTTATCACTGTCGATACAGGCATCACCGCCTTCGACGAGATCGAGAAGTCACACAAGATGGGCCTGGAGGTGCTGGTTACCGACCACCATGTTCCTCTGCAGGAGCTGCCTTCGGCCAAAATCATCGTCGACCCCAAACGTTCCGATGCTGACGTCTCTTTCATTGATTTCGCCGGTGTGGGCGTGGCCTTCAAGCTTTTACAGGCCCTTCTCTCCGGCACCAGCCATGACGATTTGCTCAACAGCTCGCTGGAGTTGGTTACGCTGGGCACCATCACCGACATGTCCCCTTTGTTAAGCGAAAATCGCTATCTGGTAAAAGCCGGCCTGCAGCTATTGCAGAAGACCAAACGCGTCGGCCTGGTCGAACTGATGAGCTGCGCGGGAATCGACAAAAGCAAGCTGACCGCTGAAACCATCTCCTACCAGATAGGGCCGCGCTTGAACTCCGCCGGACGCCTGGACGATGCAGGCACCAGCTATCAGCTCCTGGTAACGCAGGACCGTTCGCAGGCCAACGTTCTGGCCATGGAGCTGGAGGAAAAAAATAAGGAGCGGCAGCGCCTCGTAGCCGAGACCTACGATAAGGTGCGCCGCCAGATCGTGGAGGACGGAGTCGACAGGCCGATATTGTGGGCCAGCGATGCTGATTACCCGTCGGGTGTGATGGGACTGGTGGCCGGCAAACTGACCGACGAGTTCTATCGTCCTGCCATTTTGATTAAGATCGGATCGGAAACTTGCCGCGGCAGCGCCCGCAGTATCCCGGAGTTCGATCTGATGGCCGCCCTCAAGTCCTGCCATCATCTTCTCACCAGATACGGGGGACACGCCCGTGCCGCCGGCTTCAACCTGCATACGCGCGATTTACAGCAGGTGCAGAAAAGGTTGGGCATGCTGGCGGAGGAGCAGTTGGCCGGACTGGACCTGCGCCCTCATATCAATATCGACGCCGAAGTGCCGCTCACGATCTTTTCCAAAGGCGTTTTCGAGGATATCCGCCATCTCGAACCATTCGGCATGGATAACCCGGCGCCCGTTTTCCTGAGCCGCAAGGTGGAAGTGGTAGAGCAAAAGCTGGTAGGCAGCCAGAACGACCACATTAAATTGAAGCTAAAACAGGACGGCATAGTCTGGGACACCATGGGCTTCCGCCTTGGAGGGTATGTAGGCGAGTTGGGCCGTCACATCGATGTGGTCTACTGTGTGGAGATAGACAACTTCAACGGCAAAGGCCAGTTACGGCTCAACCTTCTGGACTTTTCACGCTCGTATTAGGCTCTTCGATAGCCGCGGTCCCGCCGGTCGATTTATATCTAACCGCCCTCACGATCAAGATGATCAATGCCGTCGGGACCATTATGAGATCCACGACCTGGGCTTGCTGCAGGCCGAGAAAGTAGGGCGTACCCTCCCTGAAGAAGTGAACTACAAAGTCGCCCACGCCGAAGACGATGATATAGAGCATGAATAGCTGGCCGTCGGGCTTCATCCTTTTTCGCAGCGCCCATAATATGCCGAACCCTATCAGATTCCAGACCAGGTGCATCAGCTCAGTGGGGTAGATGGGGACGCCCTGAGGGGCATAGCTGTTAGGGTTGTTGTAGGTTACCGCAATAGGCAGGTCGCAGGTGTCGCCGTAGCAGCAGCCGTTGATCAGGCATCCCACTCTCCCGATGGCCTGGGCCATGATCGCCCCCGGGGCGATTATATCGCCCAACTTCCAGAAAGATATCTTTTTAATGAATACATAGATGCCAATGGCTATCAATGCGCCCAGCACAGCGCCCCATACGGCCAGCCCCGCAAAATTCAATAGCTCCTCGGGATGGAGCATGTAGTAGTTCCACTGGTCGATAATGTGCAGCAGCCTGGCGCCGACAATCCCGCCGATGACCGCCCACAGGGCTACATCCCAGATCACATCCTGCGAGAAGCCCTTCCTTTTGGCCTCCAGCAGCGAAATGCCTATGGCGGCCACTACCGCCAGTACGATCATAACGCCGTACCACCTGATCTCCATGGTCCCTATGGTGACAAGCACCGGGTTTATATCAATATTCCACATCTCTTATACTGCCTTGCTAAAAATTGCGTCAACGAACGATGCTGCGTCGAAGGAAGCGATGTCGTCGATCTTCTCACCTGTACCTATGTATTTAATCGGAATTTGCAGCTCATGGCAAATGGCCAGCACGATGCCGCCCTTGGCCGTGCCATCCAGCTTGGACAAAAAGATGCCCGTAACATCGGTAGCTTCGGTGAAGCTGCGTGCCTGCGAAAGCCCGTTCTGGCCTGTCGTAGCGTCGATGACCAGCAGCACCTCCATCTCCACCTGATATCTGGCTGCCACCTTTTTTATTTTTTTTAGCTCATCCATGAGGTTATGCTTGGTCTGGAGCCTGCCGGCCGTATCTATTATAACCATATCCGCCTGGCGGCTGCGCGCCGCCTCCAGAGCATCGAAGACCACGGCTCCCGGGTCTGCTCCCGGTTGGTGGGCTATAACGTCTGCTCCTACCCTCTCACCCCACATCTTGAGCTGGTCTGAAGCAGCGGCGCGGAAGGTATCGGCGGCGGCCAGCAGAACTTTCCGCCCCTGATTTTTATATTCGTTCGCCAGCTTGGCGATGCTGGTGGTCTTGCCTGTCCCGTTAACGCCCACCAGCAAGACGATCTTCAGGCCGTCAGTGGAAGCCGGGACCTGTTGTTTTCAGCCTGACATCCAGCAGGCGCACCATCTCTCCTTTCAAGGCGTCGCGGACCTGGCTGCTTTCCGTCAGCTTTTCATTTTTAATACGCTTCTTTACATCGGAAAGTATCATTTCGGTAGTCTCGACTCCGACATCGGCCGAGATGAGCAGCTCCTCCAGCTCGTCCCAGGTGGAAGCCTCTATCCTGGAGCGGCTGAAAAGATCGGCGATCTTGCTGAAAAGCCCTTCGCGGCTGCGCTTGAGCCCGTGCTGAAGATTATTCGAAGTCGGCATAGATAGTCCTGTAAAGCTGAATTGTATTCCTTTGACCTCTTTACAGGCAAATATCGGCCGGTGCGCCTACCCATGCCGGTAATGATGACAAGATGGGACCCGCTTGATCGTTATTTCAGATCAACTTGTATTCTTTCAATTGAACGGCTACTTGCTCTCGACCACCTTCTGGTAGCCTTTGAGCATCTCGGTCTTGATCATCTTGCGCACCATCTCCCGCATCTTGGGGTCCTGGATCATCTTGATCATCTGCCCGCTGAACTCGAGGTACCTGTTGTCGTTCTGCGGGAAGTCGAACATGTTATGCGCTTCGTAGAAGCGGAAATCTGCATCGAAGGGGAAGCGCAGCCTGGACCAGATCTGGTCGCGGAACAGCTTATGGCCGCCCACCCCCAGGAAGGTCGAGGGACGCATATATTTCTGCTGCGCATAGTCCACGCATTTGAAGGCGAAATCATCGAGCAGCGCGTCTATTTGCGCTGAATCCCCGCTCTCGTCGGTTACCACGCCGGCCAGGTTGGCCTCCCCCATCTCGGCCTGCGCCAGCAAAATCTCCTGCAAATTGGGGAGCTGCGCCAGCGGGCCGGAGATTATATGTCCCACCTGCTTGCCTATCTGTGTAGGTATATGGCCGTTGAAGAAGCTGCGGTCCCAGACCATCTTCACGCGTGACGAGAAAAAGCGGTCCTTGATAGCCCCGGCAAATATCAATACATCCTGGTCACGCATGTTGGCATTAAAGAACTCCATGAACTCGTCCTTGCCCTTGTAGACGCAGATATTATCGAAGGCGCATTCCATGCAGCCCAGGCAGCCGCCCCTGATGTTGATATCCTGGAACCTGATCACGTCTATCTTCCCGGCGAAGGCCCCGCTGAACCTCTGCACCATCTTAGCGATATTGGACTTTTCATCCTCTATGTCGGCCAGCACCCTGACCTTCAACCCTTTCAAGTCCACCTTGCCGGAGGCCTTTCCCGGCTTATATAGGTACTTGCTGGATGTAACGGGAGCAAAGGCCCTTGCTGCGGGCGACTTTTTCTCAACGGCAGCCAGGAAGTCGCCCGCCCATTTAAGCAGCATCCTCCTCTTCTCATCCACAAAGATATCGTCCATATCGGCCGAGAAAGACTCGGTGAACTTCATGCCCAGGTCCTCGCTGATGCCCCGGATGTAGTTATGTGCCGTGTGGTCGAAGAAGTGAATCGAAGTGCTGAGCGCGGAGGCATACTTGTCCTTGAAGGCACCTTCGGCCTTATTTTCCCAGACCATCTCGATGAAGCGCTTATACTGGGAACATACCAGGAAAACATACAGGGGAAAGGCCCACATCACGCCGTCCGACCCCTTCACCTCTTCTATCACCTTGTTAAAATTACCAACATTCTTCTCCAGCTTCAAAATATCGTGCGCAACATTGATGAGCTTAAACTCATGCTGCGGGAATTTCTTCTGGATAAATTTGACGTACTGGACGGTGACGCTGATTTCACCCTTCGGACTTCCGTTTAATACCGCTATCTTCATCGGAAAACCCCCTGTAAAAAAATGATGGAAGCAAGCGTGGCTTGCTTCCATCCATCATATCACAAGGATAGTTTGTGCACAAACTAATATTACGGCACTGTCACCGTTGTCGTCTGCATCACGGTATTTCCTCCGCTGCTGGCCATCAGAGTGTAGGTAGTGGTGGTGACCGGGTATACTTTTTGCGATCCGCTGGCGCCTACCGAGCCCACGCCGTGGTCGATGATAACGGTATCGGCATCGGAGACGCTCCAGTACAGCTTGGCTTCCAATACACCTCCCGCCCCGGTCACAATGCCGCTGTTATAGAAGCTGTTTATGGTAGGCCAGGTGGACGGCGCGGGCATGGCCACAGGCGTCACCACCACCTGCGTGGTGGCTATATTGCTGCCGGCCGAGTTAGTGGCCGTCAGGGTATAGGTGGTGGTTGAATGCGGCGAAATGGGCGCCGTGCCGTTGGCGGTGACATAGCCGATCCCGTTATCTATGTAGACCGACGAGGCGTCATATGTTCCCCAGGTGAGCGTAGTGGACGCTCCCAGGGCAATATCCGGCGGATCGGCGTAAAAGGCGCTGATATGCGGTATGGTGCCGGTCGGCCCGGGCGACGATCCGCCGACCGCGATGCTCGTGGTGGCATAGTTCGTGCCGTAGGCATTGGTTGCCGTAAGCTGGAGCACCATCGAAGCCGAGGGTGTGACGACCATGGCGCCGCTGGAGGCCACACTGCCCAGCCCTGTGATGCTGACCGAGGATGCATTGGAAACGCTCCAGCTCAATACGGTCGAACTGCCATAGGCAATGGTTGAAGGGCTGGCGGAAAAAGAGACTATGTTCGGCAATCCCCCGGTATATGTCGGGGTAACGGGCGAGGAGCCCGCCACCGTAACAACCGTCGAAGCCGAACTCTGGCCGGTGCTGTTATAGGCTTCCAGTACATATGTCGTAGTGGTGGCAGGGTAGACCGATGAGCTGCCGCTGGTAGCAACGGACCCTACCCCGCTGAGCCTGGCGCTGGTTGCATTGAGCACGTTCCAGCTAAGGACGGCGGATGAGCCCGGCGAGACCGAAGACGGGTTAGCCGAGAACGATGCTATAACTGGCAATCCGACGGTGCTGGCTGGTACGGCCGGCGTCGCAGCCGCAGGTGTTACAGTCAACACCAGGGTTGCCGTGCTTGTCCCGGCTTTATTGCCGGCTGTAATGGTATAGGTGGTGGTGGCCGGCGGCGCCACTTTCTCCGAGCCTTGCGTGGCGGTCTGGCCAAAGCCGGGGTTGATGCTGACGGACGACGCGTTAGATACCTCCCAGCTTATTATCGCAGCGCCTCCCGAGATGATGCTTACCGGATTGACTTCGAACTTGGTTATTTCAGGCGCTTTGGCAGATCCTCCGCTCGTATCGATGGTTATGCAACCGGACAGAAGCAGCAGCAGGGCCGGAATCACAAATAGAACGCTCTTCATCTCGACACCATCCCGTAAAATTATTAGCGAATTGTTAAGGTTAGGCTATGATACAGTGCCCGCGCTCCTGTGTAAAGAGCTACTTTGGTACTGAATTTGATTGTGGAGGCCGGCCAGGCTCAGGACTAAGGAAATTATGACAGGACTATGGCATTTATGCCATAATTCCTCCGGAGAAAAAGCCGATGATCACTATCAGACATGCGCTGCCGGACGATTTAGACTCCATAACCGCAATATACAATGAAACAATACTGAATACTACGGCAACCTTCGATACACAGCCGAAAACCTCTGAGGAACAAAATTCATGGCTGGCCGGACATAACTCTCAGTACCCGGTGCTGGTGGCGGAACAGGATGGCTGTGTCGTTGGCTGGGCATCACTATCAAAATGGTCCGACAGGTGCGCTTACAGCGGCACTGCCGAGATATCTCTTTATATCGAATCGGGCCGGCGGGGCAGGGGCGTAGGCCGAAAATTATTTGAGGCCATCCTGCTTGAAGGGCAAAAGCTGAAGCTGCATACCGTGGTAGTAAGGATAGTAGAAGGCAACCTGCCCAGTATACACCTGTGCGGGTCGGCGGGCTTTATGCAGATCGGGATCATGAAAGAGGTCGGCTACAAATTCGGCCGCCTTTTAGACGTGATTCTAATGCAGAAAATTTATCCTGACGCGGGTTAGTCCCTCGTCCAGGCCATTACGGTCATCGCGGCCGTCTTACCTCGTTTTACCGCGGCCTACCGGCTGGCCGTCATCGTGGCCGTGCTTGCACTCCAGCACCCTGAGCCGACCGTTCTCGCCAGTGATCACAACACCGAAAGTCTCGAGCAGCACTTCGGGCGTCATGACCTCCTGCGGCGGGCCCAGCGCCACCACGCGGCGGGCCAGGAGCATCACCTGGTTGCAGAGATTTGCCTCCTCCTGGATATCGTGGGTGGCCAATATGACGGAAGCGCCGCGGCAGATCTCATCATTAATGGCCTGCAGATAGAGGTCCCGGCCTGCGGCGTCGAGGCCGGCCGTGGGCTCATCCAGCACCAGCAAATCGGCCTGGTGCGCCAGTACCTGCGCCAGGTAAGTGCGCTGCTGCTGGCCGCCGGAGAGAAATCTGAGCGGCGTATTAGCCAGGTGCTCGATGCCCATGGTGCTCATGGCCCGGGAGATGATATCGTCGTCTTCTTTGCCCATCCGTCCCAGCAGGCCGTGCAGAGGAAAGCGGCCCATTCGTACGACGTCCCTGGCCCGCAGGGGGAGAATAAACCCCGAGTTGTGGAATTGGCCCAGGTAGGCAATCCGGCGCGCATTGCCGCCGGGGGGCATGCCGAACACGGATAAATCGCCCTTTACCGATGGGAGCAAGCCGACGATCGTCCGCAGCAGCGTGGATTTCCCGGAGCCGTTGGTGCCGATCAGGCCGATCGCCTGACCCCTCGCCAATTCGAAATCGACGTCCGGTACGATAACCTCGCTGTCATAGCCTATGCTCAAACGCCTGGCCAGAACGCACAGGCTTTCATTTTCGAGTGCGAGTTTCCCGGCAGTATTATCTGCTATGCTCTTCATCTTTCTATCTTCCCCTCAGGTGTTGCAGGCACATGTTGGTCTACTGCGCCGCCCTTGCGGATATTCTGCGCAATGAATACGGCGAAGAAAATTATCACAGCTACCATTATTATGGCAGGCCCGGCCGCAAGGTTGAAGTAGTAGCTGATCAGCAGCCCGAAATACATGGACAGCGCTCCGAAGGCTACCGCCCAGGCCATCATGACCTCTACCCGCCGGGCCAGCAATGCCGCAGCGCCGGCCGGCGCAATCAGCAGGCCGAAGACCAGCAGCGTGCCCACCGTCTGGAAGGATACTATTATCGTAGTGGCGATCATGAAAAGCATGATATTGTGGTATAACCTGGAAGAGAAACCCGCCACCTGCGCCTGCTCCGGGTCAAAGCTGAGCAGCAGAAAGGGGCGGTAACAGATGATTGCCGCGGCGATGACTATGACCGTGGCTGCCAGTTGAACGAAGATAGCGGAGCTTCCTATGCCGAGTATCTCGCCGAATAATATGCGCGTCAAATCACCGCTGAAAGAGCTCGAGCGCGATACCATCATTACGCCCAGCGACAGCATGCCGATAAACAGCAGCCCGATGGCGGTATCGGAGGAGAGGCGTGACTGCTGGGTGATCAGGCTGATCCCCCCGATCATAAAAACCGCACCGATGGCGGCGCCCAGAATGCCCGGGAAACCCACCAGGAAGGCCAGCGCGATGCCCGGCAGCACGCCGTGGGCCAGCGCATCCCCGATGAAGGCCAGCCCCCGCAGGATAACGAACGTACCTGCCACGGCACAGGCGATGGATACTAGCACGCCTGCGATCAGAGCCTGTCGCATGAACTCGTTGGCCGCGAACGGTGTGATCAGTGCATCCATAGTTTCAGCCTTACTTCAACGCGTCCGAGATAGTGCTTGCCATACCTTTCATGAATGTAAAATAGGAGCCGTCAGGCAGCAGCGCATGCGTGGTGAGCTGCACAACCTTCACGCCCGTTTCGTCTCCTATAGCTTTGGCTACAGCCGGCGATGTCCCCAATTCGGTGAATATCGCCTTAACATGATTGTCCTGGATAGCCTTTTTGAGAGCCGCCAGGTCGGCCGCCGAGACCTCCGCCTGGCTTGAAAGGCTGGGCACGATCACCCCTACGAGCTTGAAGCCGTAGCGTTGCGCAAAGTAACCCATGGACTCATGTCCGGTTACCAGATTGCGGTCCTGTTGCGGAATGACGGACAGGGTATCGGCTACCTGGCTATTCAAGGCGTCCAGACGGCCCTCGAGGTCTGTGGCCCGGTCTGCCAGGTCGAGTCCGAAATCGGACTTGAGCTCGGTTGCTAGCGCAGCCACCACGCTCTTCATAGCGAGGGGGTCCATCCAGAGGTGAGGGTCGGGCGCTCCGATTGCCTGGTCGGGGTCGCCGGATGGAATCCCTTCACCCGCGCCGACATGCCTGACCAAAATATAATCCGAGGCTGTAAAAAACTTGACTCCGTTGCTCCTGGCAGTCGTCAGCGTCTTCTCCATCCCGCCCTCCAGGCCGAGGCCGTTCTGAATCACCAGGTCGGCGTTATTTATCTTCTCAATATCCTGTGCGGACGGCTCCCAGTCGTGAGGATCGAGACCGTTCGGAATGGAGATAACGACATTGGCCGCGTCTCCCACCAGGTCTTTGACCACCGACCCCAGGATGGCGTACGTAACCACGATCGATTTCCTGGTTTTAACGACCTTGACGGCCGGTGCACAGGAGACGCCAAAGGCTAACGACAATAATAGGGCCACTGTAATCGACACGAGGAGATTTCTTTTCATGGCTTCTCTTTTTTATGACCCATATCCTGTGCGTGCGGGTCTCTTTTTTCAGCCTGGCATTCGGGGCAGCTCCCCGAGAACTCCAGCAGGTGCTGGTCGATTTTAAAGCCCGTCTCCCGCATAACCCTTTGCTCCAGGCTATCCAGTCCGCAATTGCCGAAATCGACGACCCTGCCGCACCCGTTGCAGACCAGATGATGATGATGTCCCCCCACCCTTTTAAGATAGCTGCGGCACGTATCCCCGATATGCACCTCGCACAGCATGCCGTTTTGCTGCAGCATTTCGAGCGCCCGGTAAACGGTGACCAAGCCTATATTGCGGTGCCTGGCCTTCACTTTACCGTAAATATCGGCAGGGGTGAAATGCTCGTGGCTATGGCTAATGACTTCAATGATAGCCCGTCGCTGGGACGTCAGCTTGAAACCCTTCCTCTTCAGCTCTGCCGCAATAAGTTTGCCTGTCACGTGATTTATAGCCTAATTGAAAATGATTTTCATCTATTATCGTAACAAGCTAGGGAAAGCTTGTCAATTCAGCCTTGGAAAGGCACGCCGACACAGGCAAACGGCGGCTATTTCAATTCCAGCCCGATCTTAAAGGCTTTGCCTGCCTCTTCTCCCAGTCCCTGGTAAACGTTGGCCGGCAGAGCGGTCCAGATGAGCGGCATGATCTTTTTAACATCGGGATGTCCGCCCGTAACACAGTTGTCCGATACATACACTTCCTCGATCTTGCCCAGCACCAGCACGTGGCTCCCGAGGTCCAGCGTATGCTCGATTTTGCATTCCAGGTTTACCGGGCATTGCTGCACCATGGGCGCCGTCTCCAGCTTACCGTAGAATATTTTGAACCCGCAGACCCTGACCTTGTCCACCTTGGCCCCGCTGACTATCCCGCAGTAGTCCACCTCTTTGGCCTGGTGGACGGACGGCACGTTGACCGAGAAGGTTCCGTTCTCGTTCATGCCTTTGAGCGTATAGCGCACGTGCCTGATAGCCACGGATATCATTGGCGGTTCGCTGCAGGCGATGCCTGCCCAGGCCACCGTCATTAAATTGGGCTTGCCTTCAACGTTGGCGCCTACCAGCAGCGCCGGCGTGGGATATAGCAGGGTTTGAGCTCCTATTTTGACCTTTTCCATGTGTATTCTCCTCCGGTTTAACCATGTATTTATTTCTCCAGCACCGCTTTTATGCGTGTCTGCCTCGTCTCCATCACAACCCCTTTCATACGTGCCCGAAGAATTTTAGCACAAAAATTATGCAGGTTGAGTGGAACGAAAATATGGGAAAGGTGTTACAAGGAAAATACGTGATGCCCGGGCTGCCGCAACACTCAGGGCCCTGTCTAATAAGGAAAGCCGGAGGTCGTTTGGTTAGATGTAAGTATAAACTTTGAAGCGCGGTGGTTGCCAGGACGCTGGTATACGAGGGGCCGCTGGTCTGATAGCCCGAATCGGATAGGGTAATGCTCCAGACGCCGGGCGCTCCCGTTAAAGTCACATAACCGAAGGCATTGGTCGCTTGAGAAAAATAAATCCCGTTGCCGTCCTTGCCCGTCACCAGAACACCGGGGAGCGCCGGGGTGATCTTGGGGTCGGCGCCGTACATATACACGTACAACGTTAAGGTTACACTCGGAGCCGCAGTCACGGGTTGGGCCGGTAAGAAGAAGCAGGAAAGCATAGTAACGGCTAGCAAAGCCGTTAAGGCCGTTTTTACCGTCAGCGCCTTGATTTTCATCTCTTCACCCAACGGTACAATTATACCGGCCCCGATCGTAATTTAAATAGCTAATTGGTCACTTTTGTATAGTACTAAAGTCCTGCCCCGGTTTTACACCTGGACTTTGCATTCCGCCTCTTCACGCAGCTTGGACCTTATCAATTCGACCATCCCGTCCGCCGCCGCGATCCGCTTTTCAGTCTCGGGCAGTGTGATTGTCTCTCTCCATTTGATATAAGGGGATGTCGGGGCCAGGCATTTAAGATCGCCCAGGTGGTCGCACTCTCCCCATACAGGACAGGGAAGGTATGGTTTGGCCTGTCGTGTGTATTCGCATCCCGGGCACATGCCCCACATTCTGCCGTATTTAGCCCAGCCTTCCCACTTGCAAAGGTTACGTTCGCCCGTTGACTTCAGCCACTCCCAGAGTTCCAGCCAGATTTCGAGGGTTTGCCGTTTGGTTAACTCCATTTTGTCACCTCCCTTCACAAACCGTCGTTCTCTTTTTCAACTACCTCACTACTTCTACTCTACTCCATTCTCTCACCCCTGTATATAGCACGGATGAGGTATGGACATTGATAAGAAATACACGCGGAAACAAGGAAACCAACTGAGAATTGACTTGACCTATTGAAGCATCAGGAATTGGGGAGAGTTGCAACGATGGCGGCTAGCCGGTCATATGTCTCTTTAAAAGACGATGGTAATGCCTTTTCCATCTCAGTTCGGTTTAGATGCGAGATTCTTGCCGCCTCAATTACCCAAAGCCCTGCTACCTGGATAATTGCTGCCTTTACTTCTGGTTCCATAAAACGGACCTCCCTAACAAAATGCCCTGTAAGGATAGACTACGGAATATGAGAAATCAACTAAATTGCTATAGCTTCAGGAATGGCATGATCAGCCCGGCAATCAATAGAATAATAAATATAATTCCAAAGACCACCATAATTTTGCTTTTTATGTTGTTGTTATCAGCCATAGTCCTAGTTTATTTTAATAGTTTTAATATGCTGTGTGGAATTTCCAGTCGGAGACACAGTTTTAAAAATCGGAATAAATTGAGTATTAATCAGTGTTACAAGTAGATAGACTATTATTATGGTGGTAATAACGACACCCAATATTATACCCAGCATTTTCTCTATGTTAACCTTGCCGCCCATGTCCCTTAACCCACCCTTAAAATGCCTTTTAAGAATAACTTAGGAAAAGGCGAAAATCAACCAAGAGTTAACTTGACCAGCGCTTGAATTATGTCCACAAACATTGTACATTAGAACATAATAGGTGTTCGAAGTGGCTGTCCTCAGGTATTTTATTACATCCAAGGCCAAGCGCAACGTGCTCAAGCTCTTCCTCGCGGACGTTGAAACGGACTTTTATACCAGGGAGGTTGCCCGGCTGACGGGCGAACCCCTCAATGCAGTACGCCGTGAGCTGGGCTACCTGGAGAAAGCAGGACTGCTGCACTCCCATATGCAGGGCAATCTTAAATATTTTGAAGTCGTCCCGGACTTTCCCCTGCTCGCCGAATGGCGGAAGATCATACTTCAGACTCCCGACGAACCGCCCGCAGCCCCGAAGCCGCCGGTCCGCACAACGGTTATAGCCGAAGCTGCAGGCAGATCTCTTGACGAGCCAATTATCCCCGGCGCCCGTGTGATAATGGGACGCCAATCCCAGCCAGCGGGCGATACCGCACGCGCTCCGCTCAACCAGCACCCCTGCCCATCTCTGTTGCAGGCATAACCCAGCGGCTGGCAGAACAGTTCAAGGATATCAACACGGTCAACGCTTGCCCTGATACACGGTGAGGCCGCCATATCAACGGAAATACCCCGCGACGGCATCGACCTGCTGGTAGTGGGCGATATTTCCGAAACCGACCTGCTCCAGCTATTGGCGGGGTTCGAAGATGAGACGGGCGTTAAAATTAACCTGCGGCGCATGACGCGCAGCGATTTCGACTACCGCAATGCCAGAGGCGACCCCTTCGTCCGCCGCATCTGGAGCGAGAAGAAGCTGGTCGTCAAGGCCAGGCACTAGTTATTCTTTATACGGCAATACCCGCGCTTCGCCTTCCAGCAATATCACCATAACATCGCTTGCCGCAGATGAATTGATCTCTGCTGCCAGCCGCTCCAACTCCTCGTCAGTCCTCTGCGTGCGGATTGGCCGGCGGCTCTCCGGCATATTGCACGCAACGGACTTTATAACCCAGTTTATTCTCGATGAAAGCCAGCGCAGGCGAATTTTTATCATAGAGCATCACCGTGACATTTTTGCGGGACAGCGCCTTTTCCGATCCCAGCTTCTGGTCCTGCCTGATGGCAGCCAGGTGGTACAGCAATACCGGAACGGCAATAAAGACCGTCTGCAGGCTCCATTTCATGTTGACCAAGCACGTTTATCCCGAGCCTTGCCGGTCAGGATGCCGTTCAAGATCTGGTAGATGATATTGACCAGGTCGACAGCCAGCGTAACCACCGCAACGCCGGTTATGCCAAAAAGGTAGATGCGGCGCGATCTCGCCCCCCTTTCCAGCTACCCCACCTTTCTCGACCATGGCTATGACGCGGCTCCAGTAAGCCAGCCAGATGGGGACGGACACCACCAGCATCGCCAGCGCCAGGCTGAGCTCATTTGTCCACCAGGCCGGTCCGGCTACCACGGTCTCAGGCCTCAAACTGCGGAGGATGGCATCCAGGGGTATGCCCAGCAAGATGATAAGGCCCGTTACCAGCGTGCCCAGCCCCAGGAACGACATCAGGTAGTAATGCACACGCCTGGCGGACAGGCGGCGGTCCTGAATATAAGTGCCTCCTCCTCCGCCATGCGCAGGTGATAAAACCAGATAACACCGGCTATCAGCATGGCCGGGACCGCCCATCCCAGGAACTGGAAATAGGCCTGGTCATCATGGCCGCCTCCCAAAAGCCAGAAAACGATCTTATAAATGGTCTGAGTCAGTGCCGTAAGGCCGGTCACGGCGCCGCCCAGCACGGCAAACAGGTAAAAATACACCTGGCGCAACGAGGAACCCAGGTCCCAATTTCCCATGTACATCCAGTGAAAAGCCCAGACCAGCAACCCGACCAAAGCCCAGGAAATATTGCTCTGCGTCTCACTGTTCCAGAAGCTACCCCTCACGATCTCCTGGGGCCATATCGGAAAGGTAATGAAAGCGGCGTTAGCCAGCATAATGAGACTGGCGGACAGCCACACCAGGCCCATGGCCGCAAATAGATAGACGTACAGGTTCCTCAACGTCCGGGAAATGGGAACGGGGTGCCCCTCACGCTCGGCTATCCGCCAGTGATAATACCATACCGCTGCAGCCACGATCAGCGTGGCAAAATCGCCGGTCCTCAACCTGCCCGGGTCGCAACCTCCCAGCAACCAGGCAAGCACTGAGCTCAAGGCAAAAATGGCGGTCATGGCGGCAGCTATGATGACGATGGTCAGCGAAAAGGCCCGCATGGCCGATCCCGTCTCTTCGGGATACGCCTTAACCTGGCGCTGAATTATTCCCCAGAAAAGCAGCCACAGCGGGCACCCTATGACAAAGAGGGCAATGCCCAGGCTCAACTGACCTTTGATGTCCCCGACGCTAAAAAGCTGGACGCTGCTGGCGATGGTATCGAATGAAAGGGACAGCAGGTTGCGCACGCCCGCTGCCAGGATGCCCAGCGTGATCAACGCCAGCAGGTAAAAGAATACCCGCCTTACGGTGCTCAATAGTTACCCCCTCTATTTCAGTAGAGCTACCAGAGGTCCACCGGCTGATCGATCAGCCAGCCGTCGCCGGCTTTGTGAAGCGAAAATGTGACCTGGCTTGTGCTAACCGGATCGGTCAGCAGCCCGCCCGGCCTGAATATATCTACGGCAACCTGGATTGTGGCGCTGTCGCCCTTGACGGTTGATTTAACTATGCTCGCTTTCCAGGAGGAATCGGTGCTTCCGGCCGACTGCCTCGATTTCACCCACTGTTCCAGGCTATTATATGTATCCGTTTCAGAGGGTGGGGCCACCAGAGCCTCCGCCCCGGTATAGTCCTGGTCCTTGATGGCCGTCAGAAAACGCTGCACGGTGCCCTCAGGCGTGTTTTCAGGCAACATTTTGACCGGCTGATTGCTTCCGATCAGGGAAATGGTGATGGCGACCGCAATAATGAGCAGGATACCGATGCCGAAACCCAGCAGAAAGCGGTTGGAGCTACTCATTATCTATAAACCCACTCCTGTGGCCCACCAAGTCATTTTCGCATAACCGTTTATTTCATACAAGAAGGTCGGGTTACTCTTCCTCTTTTTCGCGGCCTATCAGCACGTATTCGAGCACCGAGATGGCGAAAATAATAAACAGTATCATGGCCAGCATATCGCCCGGCCTGAAACCGTTGGTTTTCATCCAGTCGCCAATGGATGTCGAGTCATACATCCAACTGGCCAGCATGAAGAAGTTGAAAAGGGTCAGGTAGAACGTGATGCGGCTGAATGTGTAGCTCAAGGCGGTACGCATCACTTTTTTCAGGTAGTTGTAGGTTTCCATGGTTCTCCTTATATTTATTTTTATTGAAAGACACCCAGCAGCCCACGCAGCAGTATGATCGCTGCCTTCTTATCCAGGGGCTCGTTATTGTTGCCGCATTTGGGTGACTGGATGCAGGCAGGGCAGCCTTCACGGCAGGGACATTCCTCAATGGCTTTTAAAGTGGCAGCCCATAGCTGGTCGATGATCTCATATCCCTTCTCGGCTATGCCTATGCCTCCCGGGTAACCGTCATAGATAAAGATCTGAGCCCGGCCGGTATCGGCATGGAAGGGCGTCGACACGCCTCCTATATCGTTGCGGTCGCACATGGCAAAGAGGGGCAGTATGGCGATGGCCGCGTGCTCGGCCGCATGCAGGCCGCCGTGAAAATCAAGCTTGCCCTTCTCGATCATATCGACGGCTTTCAGGGGCACGTCAAACCACAGCGCCTGCGTTATAAAACGCATGGGCGGCAGGTCCAGCGCCTCCTCGCCCAGCACCTCATCGGTATAGTGCTTTTTCTTCTTGAAGCCATCCACCTGGTTGGTTACGTCCACCACGCCCAGCGAGACGTGCACCCCGTTGCATTCCTTATCGTACATCTTTTGGATGATGCGGATATCGGTCATCTCCAGGGTCTGCGTATAGTAAGGGACGGTGGCCGGCTCGACTACCGCAATGTGCTTCTCAATGTCCAGCTCTTTTACGAAATAAGATTCTCCCTGGTGCAGATAGATGGCGCCGGGATGGACCTGCCAGAAGGCATGGTCCTCTTCGACGGTCTCAAGCAGCTCATAACCCCTGGAGGAATCCAGCACCTGGTAATTCTGGCTGGACGCCGATCGCACGTTAACGTCCTGGGCAGGGTAGGAAAGCTGGGGGGCAATATACCAGCGGCCGTCGGCTTTCCTCAACCTTCCTTCTTTCTCCATCTCGGCCAATGCCGGCGCCAGCGAGTCACCAAAGTAGCTGATATCCGACTCGTCGAGCTGCTTTTCCCAGGCTGCACAGAGCAGGTGCGGCTTGAGGATATTGCCGTTTTCCCAGTTGATCAGGGCATTTTCGAACGGCTTGCCGAAGAAGAAGTCGGGATTATTCATAAAATACTGGTCCAGCGGATTGTTCTGCGCTACCAGGACGGTGAGCGATTTCTCCCCGCGCCGCCCGCTGCGGCCAGCCTGCTGCCAGGTGCTGGCTATGCTGCCAGGATAGCCGGTGAGGACCGTGGCACCCAGGTCCCCGATATCGATGCCCAGCTCCAGGGCGTTGGTGGCAACCGCGCCCAGTAGCTGGCCCGAAAATAGTTCACGCTCGATCTCACGCCGGTCCGATGCCAGATAGCCCGCCCGGTACGGCTTTATCTTTTCCGCCAGCGGCGAGCCCAAGAGGTCCCGGCTGTAGACGTAAATCAGCTCAGTGAGCTTTCTCGTACCGGCGAAGGTGAGGGTACGCACACCCTGGCGGACCAGCCCGGTGAAGAGATAGGTCGCTTCGCTGTTGGCGCTACGGCGGGCGCTGCGCGCCTCATCGACGATAGGAGGGTTCCAGAACACAAAGGCCTTGCCCCCATAAGGCGCCCCATCCTCCCCAACTACCTTGAAGGGCAGCCCGCTCAGCCTCTCGGCATGTTCTCCGGGATTGGCTATGGTAGCCGAACAGAACACGAATTGTGGACGGCTCCCATACAAATTACAGATACGCCTGAGCCTGCGCAAAATGCAGGCCAGGTGAGAACCGAATACGCCGCGGTACACGTGCGCCTCGTCTACAACCACATATTTCAGGCGTCGGAAAAACCTGTCCCAGTTCTGATGGTTGGGCAGTATAGTCAGATGAAGCATATCCGGGTTGGTGAGCACAATTCGTGCACGCTTTCTGATACCGAAGCGGTCCTCCGGAGGTGTGTCGCCGTCATAAGTGGCGCATTCCCAGGGCAAATTGATAGTGTGGCCTGCCAGCTCCGTTAACGAACGCAACTGGTCCTGCGCCAGCGCCTTGGTCGGGAATATATATAACGCGCGAGTGGCCGGGTTTTCAAGCATGGCATTCAAGACCGGGATGTTATAGCAAAGTGTCTTACCGCTGGCGCTGGGTGTGGCAACCATGACATTCTCGCACTGCCTGACGGCGTTGATGGCCTCGGCCTGGTGGGAGTACAGGGTGGTGATGCCACCCTTGTCCAGCCGGTCCTGTAAAATGGGATCGAGCTTCTTATCCAGCCAGCCCGGTTTGGCATCGCGTGCAGGGATATGCTGTACGTGCACTATCTGGTCTTTATATTCGAGGTCATTTTTTAGATAGTTGAGAAAGGCGGCGGTATCCATTTGGCGTAATTATACAAATAAATGTGGGATTGTATATTTAAGGTATCCGAATTGGAATTTGGAGCTTGGAGTTTGGAATTTACTAGTAGGTTTCGATTTCTTTTTCTATGATCTCTACGGTGGGATAGTCGCGGTTAATAAGAGCGATGGCCGAGTCTATGACCTCATCCACGCGGTGGCTATGGTTGCTGATACAGGCTATCCCGATCGTGGCTATCTGCCACAGGTCGTGGTCATCAACCTCTGCAATAGAAATATTGAACTGCTTCCGCAGGCGAGAAATAAGCGATTTTACCGTGCTCCTCTTGTCCTTGAGAGAACGGCTCGCAGGGATATGTATCTTAAGCCTGCAGACACCAATATTCACTGAAGCCCGATCTGCCGCCCCGGTACTTTCCGATGGTAAATGCTCCCGCGGGAGACTGCGGGAGATTTATATATATTTAACGTTCCGGTTTCGACGATGCGTAACAGGCGCTGCAATAAACCGGACGTTCCTGTCTCGGTTCAAAGGGTACTTCACACTCGGTGCCGCACCTTGCACATGTGGCTTTAAACATCTGCCTGGACTTGCCTGAACCACCAGAGCGGGACTGCTTCCTGTTGGTTCTGCAATCAGGGCAGCGCTTGGGCTCGTTCTGAAGTCCTTTCGACTGATAGAATTCCTGCTCGCCAATTGTGAAGACGAACGATTTGCCGCACTCGGCACATGTAAGGGTCTTGTCCGTTAGGGCCATTGATGCCTCCTTGTTTGGTTGATAATCACTATGCCCCATGGGTTCTGACGGGTCCGTTCGGCACAAGCCCTCTTTAAACACACGCCTGGAGTCTTAGTCCCGGCATCATGGTCTCCCGATTTTAAGAGGCTGCCAGCTTAAGACTCACCATAAAACCAAGGTTTGCATACTCGCACTAGTGTAGATTATAATTTCCATTAAGTCAAGACCACATATTTCGTATAAGGATATCCACATGCCCGCTAACTATGAATATGAACTTCAGCCGATGGCTAGAAATATAATCAGCATCGCCGCCTGCACCATCATCGGGGCCATCCTGCTTTTCGCAGGCATCGGCAAACTGGCCGAGCTGGGCACTATCCCGGGCCAGACCGAATTCCTCGATAAGTTTATCCCGGATTTCATGTTGACCCCGGATTTTGCCCGCTTCATAGGCCTGGTCTTTATCCCATGGCTAATGCCCATAGGTGAGATATTGGTCGGCGCCGCGCTTGTCATCGGCATCTGGCCCCGCCTGGTCGCCATCCTGTGCATCCCCCTGTTCCTGGGCTTCATGGCCAATAACTCTTATGCCATAGCCATGGGACAGGAGAAATTCCCTGCTTGCGAGTGCTTCGGAATTTTCGGCGCCCTGACTCCCATCCAGTCGCTCTATATCGACGTCGGCATGTTTATACTGGCCGTCCTGATAATTATCCTGCATCCGGGACCCTTCTTCTCACACCAGTTCTGGATTAGCAGGTTGCTATCCAAAAAGCAAATTTAACATTTGACTGCTTTTTATAAAAACCGGTGGCGCCATGAGTTCAAGCTTATTTTTAAAGTCCGCTGCGGCATTGGCGTTCTTATCTTTGACTATGGCCGCCGTGCCGGGCTGCGCCTCCGAACCCCAGGAAGCGCAACCGGTCCAACAGCCCGTTGCAACCGTAGCTGAATTGCCGGTCATCCTGGCTGTCACCGCCGACCATCAGGTTGAGCGCCTCGGTCAGACCAAGGTTGAGTGTGACGCATCAGCGCCCGGGGGCGATAATCTTACCTATAAATGGACAGCCACAGGCGGCAAGATCGATGGTACAGACTCTTCCGTTACCTGGACGGCCCCCGAAAAAGGCGGCGACTACGATATCATGGTTGTGGTCAGTGACAGCAAGGGCGGGTCGGCCACCGGCAACGTTATCATTAATGTCCCGGAGAAACCCAATAATCCGCCGGTGATTTCAGAAATGACCTTCGCGCGGCAGGGACACCTGCCGGTCACCATAAAGCTCTCCGACCTGCAGCAGAAAAAGATGCCGGAATTGATAATCAAAAGGTTCGAGACCGCCCAGATCTCCTGCGAGGCCAGCGATCCTGATAACGATCAGCTCGATTATACTTGGCTGACTACAGGCGGCAAGCTTATCGGAAACGGCACGACTGTTCAGTGGATTGCCGCGGGCGATGCAGGCAATTACACTATCACTGTCGAGGTATCTGACGGCAAGGGAGGGGTGACCTCTTTCACCCTCCCCATCACTGTGAAATGCTGCGGCGTCTGATCCCCTCCTAGGTCTTGATCAGCTTTACGCGGCCCCATGCGCCCATGCTCTCCCCGATTATTATGACCATGCCCGTCACACCCTTTATTTCGCTCCCGTAATCCAGCGCGCACTGGATATCATCCGCCGTTTTGACGAGGTTGCCGACCGCCGTGGCTGCGGCATCCGCCAGCGCCGCCGATTTCGACAGCAGTATCGTTGCATCCGTGGCGCCCAGGCTAAGAGAGGGCCCCACCGTACCCGAAGAGGTGCAAATACCCAGAGGCGTTTCTTTGGGGTCGATCTCCAGCGCCAGCTTGCCGGTAAATGGCGAGTCCCCCGCAAATATGCCGATGCGCCGCCGTTTCCGGGTCCGCATAAATATATCACCGCCGTTTTCGACTATGACTTCCGGGGAGTATTTTAGCAGGCCTTTACATACGAGCTCGGCCATGGCGCCGGCCACCGCCGCCATTGGTCCGACATTGGCCGCCTGTCCCGCCTCGGCCATCAGTCGGACGATCTCGGCGGCCCCGTCTTCAACGGGCATCGGCTTTAGGCTGTGCAGAAAAAGGGGGTGTTCCCGGATATATTGCTCAAGTGACGAGCGGTATTCACCGATCAAAGAAAGTGTCTGGCGGGTCAGGTCGCTGCGGGCTCTCACATAAAGGTCGGTCTCTTTGATGGCCGCTATAAAAGAAATCAGGTCGGAGTCTTTTATCTGATGGCGATAGGACCGCTTCTCATACATGACATCAAGGGCTCAAACTGCGGCTAAAGTTAGAAATGCAGTTCCATGGCACGCGGCGGACAGGCCCTGACGCATAGCTCGCAGACGATACATTTGGAGTTATCGAAGTCTACTCTTCTGGTGCGCTTCTCCAGTGTAAATGCCCGCGTCGGGCACATCGTGATGCAAGCCCCGCAGTGCGTGCAGCGCTCTTCGTTGCGGGTCACATCCTGGCTTAACGCCTGTATCTCCACACCGGCCGATTGAAGGTAGCGGATGCCGCGGTCATATTCTTTCTGTTCGCCCGACAGCTCCATGATCATCAGGCCCTCTTCGCCGGGGGATATGGAAGCCTTAAGGATATTGAAATCCAGCCCGTACTGTCTGATCAGTCCGGCTACAATCGGCTTGTCGGTGGTCTTTTGAGGGAAGTGCAATACTATTTTTTTAGAAACTTTCATCTCTCTTCTCTCCTTCAGGGCAACGGCCGCTCTTCAAGGGTCTTGAGCTTGATGCCTGATTCGACCCCCGGCAGAGGGGCGACCGGGTCGGTCAGCAGAAACTCGCCTTTCTTGATCCAGTCCTTGAGCGTGTTGGCTATCTCGACCGCCCCCGGATAGCTCGAAAGCGAGGCCGTGGGTATCTCTTTGCCGTTGACCACGATCTTGCCGGACTTGAGCTCGGCATAGCTTACCTCGGCGATCACGTCCGGCTTACGGTTGGGATAGGCGTCGTAATAATCTATAACGGGCGCCAGGATATCTGCATCGGTCACCAGCGTGTACCCGAGTATATCTTCATTCAGTATCGGAATCGGTACGCCTATGCCGACGGTCAGAGTTGCGCCGTAGCCCAGGAAACTGGTGCCGACCAGCCATTTCGGCTTCATTTGCTTGAGGTCGCCGATGACGGCCAGCGTGCCCGCGCCGCGTGTAGGTACACCTTTTTCAGTGCGGGGCGCGGAGGGGTTATGCTGCGTGCCGTTCCAGGCCACGTAGCCTGTGCCGCCGCCCAGGAATATCCTCGTGCCGATGCCCATCGTCTTATATAGAGGATCGTTCAGCAGGGGCGCCAGTTGACCGGCCGAGCAGAAATTGGCGTTTCCCATCCTGGGCTTGAGCACGCCCATATAGGTATAAATCATGCGGTCGCCTACGTTAACGGCCACATTGTAGTTCTGATAAGCATTGCGCATGTTGAAGAGGACCGCTTCGTTTATTGAGCTGATGTTGATCCAGGTTTCCAGCCTCTTTCTGGGGTAACAGTCCGTCCCGTAAGCCGTGGCTACCATTTTGATATCTTTCCCCGCCACGAGCTCCTCGATGACGTGCCCGCCGCCGTATTTAAAGTCACCCGGGTACATCCTGTTCTTGGGATCATCATCCGGCATGGCGGTCGCTCCCAGGATAACATCCACTGCGGCCACCCCTGTGTAGGCCGGGACGTCGTTGAGGTAGACCCTGCCGCCGCCGACTTTCATCTTGGGGCTGGTATGGCCAAGGTTCATATAGGCGCTGGACGAGCACATGGGGCCGAAGGTCCCGGTAGTCACCACATCGATCTCTTTAGCCGCAGCGGCTACGCCCTTCTTCTTGGCGATGTCGATCACCTCTTCCGCGGTGACCACAACCGCCTGGCCTTTCTTGATTTTCTCGTTGATCTCAGCGATTGTCTTGGCCATATTTTCCTCCGTTATAAAAATTTTCAGCCCGTGCGGGAAGCTGTTAGCTTCGATGTCCGCAGCGGGCAGAAAAGTTCGTTAAGGAAACTGTTTAAATTCTAGTGCTTTCCGTATTTTTCGTAAAATACAATTTCTGCCAGCTCTTTCCGCGGCGGCGCCTTGGCCTCGGCCGCTGGAAATCCTAGAGGCGTCATCTCCACCGACACGATCCCTTCCGGCAGGCCCAGGATCGCGTCGATCTTTTTGGAATCCGGTATCAGGCCCACATGAACAGTACCCAGGCCCAGCGCGTGCGCCGCCAATACCAGGTTCTCCATGGCTATGCCGACATCCAACATGAACCAGTCTCCCCTGTCGGTAACCGCTATATCCTTATAATATCCCGATTTCTTAAGCTCGGCGCAGGCTACAATCACAATCGGCGCATTTTTCAGGGCTTCGGTTGCCGGGTTGCCCTTATTGACGCACTCGGCCAACCTGGCCTTAGTTGCCGGGTCTTTAACGACGACATACCTGGCGCACTGTGAATTAGCCCAGGACGGCGCCCAGCGGGCCGCATCCAGGACCTTGTTCAGTATATCGTCGGGTACCGGCGTATCCTGGTAACGCCTGATGCTCCGTCGTTTGTAAATAGCTTCAAATGTATCCATAAATAATCCCCTTATGCTGTATTATTTCCCGGCCAGCAGCTTTTTCAGCTCATCCGGCTGGACTTCCTGCTGCTCGCTTGTCTCCATATTACGTAACATCACGGTGCCGCTCTTGACTTCGTCATCGCCTATGATGGCAGCATAAACTGCGCCCACTGTATTGGCATGCCGCAATTGAGCTTTGAGGCTTCGTTCTCCCGCAGAGACTATGACGGGTATGCCCGCTTCCCTTAAGCCACCTGCTGTTTTCAAAGCTTCGGCCCTGGCCTCCTCGCCTATGCAGGCAATAAATACGGTCGTTTTGTTGTTCGCGGGCACTTCGACTCCCTGGCCTTTCAAATTCAGCACTATACGCTCCAGGCCGGTGGCAAAACCGATGGCGGGGGTAGGCTTCCCGCCCAGCATGCCGATCAGATCATCATAGCGTCCACCTCCCCCCAGGGCGCTCTGTGAGCCACCCTCGAAGGGCTGTATTTCGAACACCGTCTTGGTATAGTAATCCAGGCCTCGCACCAGCCTGTGGTTAACTATGAACTCGATCCCCAGGGCCGTCAGATAATTTTTGAGGGACTCCCAGTGCCGGCCGCATTCCTCGCAGAGAAAGTCCGCGCTTTTGGGCGCTTCATCGGCGGCCACCTGGCAGGTGGGCTTTTTACAGTCGAGCAGCCTCAGGGGATTCTTCTCCAGCCGGGTACGGCAATCGCCGCACAGCTGATCTTTCAGAGGGGTCATAGTATTCCTTCAATTGCTCCAGGTATGCGGGCCGGCATTTTTTGCATCCGATGCTGTTTAGCTGCAGAGAAAAATTGGTCAGCCCCAGAGACTTGAAGAACGTGAGCGCCATATCGATCACCTCGGCATCCAGCATGGGCGAGGCTTCGCCGATGGCTTCGCAGCCGAACTGGTGGTGCTGGCGGTAGCGGCCCGCCTGCGGCCTTTCATACCTGAAGATGTCGGCAAAATAGAAGAGTTTGACGGGCTGCGGCTGGTTATCCATGCCGTGTTCAAGGTAAGACCGGCAGACCGAAGCGGTCCCTTCCGGACGCAAGGCCAATCTCGTTGTCGCTGCGGTCCTTGAAGATATACATCTCCTTGTTGACGATATCTGTGCCTTCGCCCACGCTGCGGGTAAACAACCCTGCATCTTCGAACGCGGGGTGCTTATCATGCTATAGCCGTATAACCGGCAGACAGACATGGCTTTTTCTTCGATATAACGCCAGTATGCCTGCTCTTCAGGTAAGATATCGGCGGTGCCGCGCGGCGCTTTAAACACGTAACCCACCTCCCAAAGGCCTATTATAATATATGAAAAGGTTCAATTTTTCCAAGCGTTGAACTTTACGGCTGGACTTCATGTTCTATCCATTCCAGGTAATCGGGGTTGCCCGCCATAATCGGGAGGGCGATTATCTCCGGAACGGTGTAGCTGTGGTTGGCTTTGACCAGTTCGATAACATCCTGTATCGCCGAAGCCATCGTCTTTATGATCAGTAGGGATTCCTCAGCCTTATCTATCTTGCCCTGCCACCAGTAGCTCGATTGTACTTGCGGCATAATGTTGATGCAGGCCGCTTTACGTTTGTTCAGAAGAACGGCAGCTATCTTCTGCGCTTCCTCCAAACTTGAGGCGGTGACCAGGATGACCGCATACTCCGGTGGCTGCATGGCGCTTTACCCCGTTTTCACCAAACCCTTGTGCTTTAAATGCGTATAGCGGTGCATGTTGCCGACCGTGTCGATAGCTGCCTTAAGCGATGAATAGACGGGTATATTGTCGGCTTCGCAACGGGCTTTGAAATCAAGGTATAACCTTCTCTCCCTTTCATTGTCCAGGAACGTTTCAACATATGAGCTGATCATTATCACCTTGCCCTTTGTATCGCGGACGTAGCGGCAGCCATCACTGATAATATTGCAGAATTTCTCAAAGCTCTCCGGGAATTTTTTACCCCAGCTGGCGGCCAGGAACCTGAGGGTATCCGCCTGCACGATGATGGAGTATATCTGGCTGTCATCGGCAATAATTTTCATTATTTCATCGAGCGTACCCTCGCTCCTGTCGACCCTGTGAAATACCGGCCATGCATCCAGGGGATTCCCTATCATGGTTCCCGCTTGGGGCACAATTTTGGTCAATTTTTCCCTTGCTTCTTTGGATAGCTGCGGCACATCCAGCCCGTTTTTGACAGCCATGTCGCTCTGGATTACGCTGAAGCCGCCCGAATATGTGATTATGGAAATGCCCTTGCCCTGCGGCGGCTTGAGATTACTGAAACCCAGAGCCGCATTTATCAGATCATCAATGTCATCGACCATCAGCACTCCGGCCTGTTTAAACATCGTCTCCCAGACCCGCCCGGCGCCCGCCAGGGAGCCGGTATGAGATGAAGCCACACGGCTGCCCTGCTCCGTCATGCCACCTTTCAGTACTATAACCGGTTTCCTGGCCGCCGCCCGCTCTAATGAGTCCTTAAGCAGACGCCCATTCCTTATGCCCTCGATATACAGTGCTATAACATGTGTGTCGGGATCATTGGCATAATAATCGAGAATTTCAGGGCAATCGATGTCGACGGCATTGCCATAGCTGATCATCTTGCTTATCCGTATGTTGCGCGGTTTCTCAGACTGTATGAAATACTGGGCAAATGAGCCGCTCTGCGTGATAATGCCTACATTGCCTTCTCTGTGACTTGATAGCGGGTTAAAGGACAGTCCCGATTTGGGACAATATATGCCCATGCAGTTAGGGCCTATCATCCTTATCTTTCCTTTGACCAGTTCGGCCAGCTCTTTCTCCAACTTTATACCCTCAGGCGTACCCGCTCTCACTGAATCCCGAGGTATAAAGGTGCACTCCTTTAACTCCTTTCTGAATACATTCGCCACGGCCTTTATAACAAACCGGTTGGGGACAACGCTGATGGCGTAATCTATCGGTTCCTCTATATCCAAGATGCTGCCGTAGCATTTCCTGCCAAGCACCTCGGTGTAGTTGGGATTGACCGGGAAGAAATGATCCTTCAGCTTGCCGTTGATTATGGACCACGTAAAAAATTCTGTGGCGGAAGACCCGATAACGGCGACATTGCGGGGCAAAAAAATAGAATCAAGGTTGGCACTCACTTCGGTTGTCATGAAAGTCCTCTCGATACGAAAATATTGCCGGGGTTAATAAAGCATACCGCTAGAAACAGGGAAGTTCAAATATGGAAAGATGCGCCTTTGCATGCATCAGCCAAGTCTTTCCATACTGGAGACTTGGTGGATTAATCAATAAGTCCACCGGGTGGGACGGTGGACTTACCGGTTATCGGGAAAATATGTGATTAGATCTCTTTGGCCAGGACCTTCTCTTTCAGGATCTCGAATTCGTCCGTGCTCAGCACGCAGGTATTCGCATCCTCACCTATCTCCACCCTATCCTCATATACCTTGACTGCCGGGCAGCAAGTACCCTCACGGCACAGTTTTACTATCTTCATTAATTACCTCCAAGTATTTGATCAAACTGTTACGGTTCGCCCCACCGGCGATCTCTCGTATAAAGTTTGAGACATTAAACTAAAGTATAATACGGCCGCACGGTGCGGATGCAAATGATTAAAATCACATTTAGTATATTTGCCATAGTCACCGGGCATGCTTTATCATACTGTTGAACCGGTGAACGCATGGATCCTTCTCCATTATTTAGCAAAGCCAGGGAATACCTGCCTCTCGAAAAGGTTGAACTCGTAGAGGCTGCCTATAAATATGCCCATGCTGCGCACCAGGGACAGAAGCGTAAATCCGGCGCTCCTTTTCTTGAACATCCCTTAGAAACCGCCATAACGCTTGCCAACCTTCAGCTCGATGGCTCCACGCTGGCGGCCGCCCTGCTTCACGATGTCCCCGAAGACACTACCATCTCAATCACCGAACTTGAGAAAAAATTCGGTCCCGAGATAAGCAAACTGGTGGACGGCGTCACCAAGTTGAGCAGGGTTGCCTGGAAAAGGGATATCGCCGTCAGCAGCCAGGAGAGCCAGGCTGAGAACCTCCGCAAGATGCTCATCGCCATGGCGGAGGACATGCGGGTGGTCTTCATTAAATTAGCCGACAGGCTGCACAATATGGAGACGCTGGAGGCACTGCCTGCCGAGAGGCGCCGGGCCATAGCCCAGGAGACCCTGGAAATATACGCTCCCCTTGCCCACAGGCTGGGAATGTGGCAGATCAAGTGGCAGCTTGAAGACCTGGCCTTCCGCTTTCTCGATCCGGAGCAGTACCATGATATCGCCCGCTTGGTATCCGTACGCAGGGCCGAGCGCGAGGGCTTCATCGAAGACTCGGCCAATATAGTGCGGGAAGAGATGAAAAAGGCCGGGATTGAGGGTGAGGTAACCGGCAGGCCGAAGCATATATACAGTATCTATAATAAGATTCATAAATACGCTACCATCGGCAGAAACTTCGGCGACATCCACGATCTTTTTGCGCTGCGCGTCCTTGTGGACTCCATCTCCGATTGCTATAAGGTGCTCGGCATAATACATAACCTGTGGCACCCTATCACCGATGAGTTCACCGACTATATAGCAAATCCTAAAGAGAACGGCTACCAGTCCCTGCATACCACCGTGCTTATGCAGGGCACAACTCCGCTGGAGATTCAGATACGCACGCATGAAATGCACCGTGTATCCGAGTACGGCGTGGCGGCTCACTGGCGCTACAAAGAGGGAGCCAAGCCGGACTTACATTTTGAAGAAAAATTGTCATGGCTGCGCCAGCTGATAGACTGGCAGAGTTCACTCGACAGTGAAGAGTTCCTTAAAACCGTTAAAGAGGACTTTTTCACCGACCAGGTTTTCGTCTATACCCCCAAAGGGGAGATCAAGCCTTTTCCCAAGGGAGCCACTCCACTCGACTTCGCCTACCGCATTCATACCAACCTGGGCCATCGCTGCATTGGCGCCAAGGTCAACGGGCGTCTGGTGCCGCTCAACTACGAACTGCGGAACAGCGACATAGTGGATATCATGACCAGCAAGGGTGAAAAGGCTCCCAGCCTCGACTGGCTCAACCCCGATCTGGGCTTCGTGAAGACCGCACACGCCAAGGAAAAAATCCGGGCCTGGTTCAAAAAGCAGGAGCGGGTGCTGAACATCGAGCGCGGCAGGGGGATTTTGGAGAAGGAGCGCAAGCGCTTCGGATTAGAGGCGGACAATATCGAAGATATGGCCAGGCAGATGGAGTTCGATACCGTCGATGATTTCCTGGCTGCCATCGGCTATGGCGGCATTACACTCCATCAGGTCGCGCTGAAAGTCTCAGGGCAACCTGAGGAACTGCCGGTCACGCCGGTTAAATCCCCCACTCCTGTAGCCAAATATCACCCGGGCTCCGGAATACAGGTCCTGGGCGTGGGAGACCTGCTCACACACCTTGCTCAGTGTTGCCATCCGGTGCCCGGTGATGATATCATCGGATACATTACGCGGAGCAGCGGCATAACCGTCCACCGCAAAAACTGCATCAACATAATTAACGAGGAGGAGAAGGAGAGGCTGATAGAGGTCAGCTGGGGTGTGGCAGAGGATGTCTACCCGGTTAATATACAGGTTGAAGCGTGGGACAGGGTCGGCTTGCTGCGTGATATAACCACGGTGGTAGCCGAGGAAAAAATAAATATAACGAGTGTGAGCACTCAATACACCGACGACGTCTTCTCGATGTTCGCAACGATTGAAATAAAAAATATGGCACAACTGAACCATTTACTGAGCCGGATCATGAGCCTGCGTGGCGTGATAAATGCGACCAAGGCGCAAAAAGACAGGCTCAATGTGAGTTCTTGATATCGAAGGAGGTAGGCACAATTGCCCAAGACTAAAACAGCCGAGAAATCAGCCAGATCAGCCGCCAGGAAAGCGGAGCGCAATAAGACTATCCGGAGCAGTACCAGGACCGACGTTACCAAGGCAGAGAAACTGGTAACCGGCAAGAAAAGCGAGGATGCCCAGGCAGCCATAGTACAGGCCATCAGTTCACTGGATAAAGCCGCCAGGAAAAAGGTCATACACCGCAATACCGCCGCCAGAAAGAAATCGCGGCTGATGAAAAAGCTTAACGCCTCTAACAAAAAAGCTTCCTAGTCGGACTGGAAATGGGGTCTGCCTGAACCACGCATACTTAGTAGACTATCTCATACACACCATACAGTTGGAGGTCAGATAAAATGGATCCAGCGCTCAACGACTTATTGCAGCACTTCAAGACCGTGGGAAGCGACCTATATACACGGGGCATGGTCTCCGTACACGGGGGCAACCTCAGTGTCAAGCAGGGAAGCAATCTATGCATTACCCGCAGCGGCAGCAGGCTCGGGTATCTGGAAGAGTCCGACCTGATTGTCACCGGCCTGGATAAGGACGACGAAAACACGGGTAAGGCCTCTTCGGAACTGGGCGTCCACCGGGCCATTTATTCGAAAACCCTGTCAACCGCCATCGTCCACTCTCACCCCATCCATGCCACAGCCATGTCGTTCCGAAATGATAAGATCTTTCCCCAGGATGAAGCCGGACTGCTATTTATCCCCACTGTGCCCGTGATAGGTTTCGGAAGCGAACCTGTACCTGGCGGCTTCGCCCCCGAAGTGGCCGAAGCCCTGAAAACTCACGCTGTGGTTCTGGTGCACAAGCACGGCAGTTTTGCCAGGGGCATGACGCTGGAAGAAGCCTACGTCATGACGGAGCTACTTGAGATCAGTTGCCGTATACTTTACATGCTGGCAGCGATGAAAGCATAACACTGCCCCACCAGCTTACCTTTTCTTCCACGCCACCGGGTTGGTCCAGTTTTCGGCTTTCCACGGCGCATTTTTCGGAGTTACCATCGGCAGCACCTCTTTAAAAAGCTCCAGCCTCTCTTCATCACTCAAAGGCTTGTATGCCTCGGCAACCGCCAGGTTCATTTTCAACTGCTCCATATTATCCATACCTATAACCGCAGTGTCGATGGGCAGCCCGAAGGCATAGCGAATAGCTTTTTCATAAAGATGCGACAGCTCGCCCAGCCCGATTATCTTCATGCCGGCAACGGCAACGCCTTTGGCCCTGGCCACAGGTATAAATTCCTCAACAAAACTGAGAACAAAATGGTCCAGCACCGAGGTCGCACAAAGCACGCTTTCAAACGGAAAACGCCGCAGGGCTTCAACCTGCACCTGAGGATTACTGTGCCCGCTGATGCTTATATGCCGTACGAGCCCTTCCTTGCGGGCCTGGACTGCCGCTTCCAGCGCACCCCCTTTTGCCGTCAATTTATCCAGCTCTTCCATCGACCAGACATTATGCAGGCGCCATTCATCCACATGGTCGGTTTGAAGCCGTTTCAAACTTTGCTCCAATTGCGTCCTCGCCCCTTTGCTGTCTCGCGCCCACACCTTGGTGACAATCCACATTTCAGAGCGCCTGTCCTTGGCCACCATACCGACCCGCTCCTCTGACTGGCCCGCCGAATATATCCAGGCGGTATCGAAATATTTTATGCCGTGGTCAATGGCATAATTGAGCATCCTGACGGCCTCCTCCTCTGAACATCCGTGCGCGTCGACGATCCTCTGCGCCCCGAAACTCAAAATTGAAAACTTCTCACCCGTGCTGCCGTAAACTCTTTCTTCCATTTCACTATGCCTCCTAGCCTGCCACCATAAATTTTAAATGGTTTTTCATTAAATAGTCATAAAATCTTTTACGAAATTAATAAAATATCATTAAATTGCAGATACACTCCTCGGGCTAACTCAGGTTTTTCCTGCCGCATACGAGGGTGCCCCGCCACTCCCTGTATTCAGTCCTGCTGCCGCCAGCGATGAAAGCCTCCAGCCGTTTCACTCCATCTTCAAATTCGCTTTGTGGAATAAGGTGATAGGTGGAAACAAATTTATTTTTAACCTGCTCGAGGTAGCGCCGGTCTATCGGGATGCCTTCGACCCGCACCTCTTCATATCCTGTTTGCCCAAACCCCGCCTCGTCAAGCAACTTCTGGATTTGCGGGATATCGGGAAACCTGGCCTTTTCAATTTCAATGGTGCCGGGGAAAAATTCGCTGATGACCGGATGCTGGCTCTCTATCTGCTTGTGACTGGATGTAAGTAGAACAAGGCAGCCGGCCCGCAGTACGCGGTAGCCTTCCGCAAATAGCAACTTCGGGTTGCTTAGATGCTGGATGAGGTATACTGCTATAACGGTATCGAAGGAGTTATTGCGGAAAGGCAGGCTATCGGCGTCTGCGCAGACAACTTCCAGCTTTTTGGCTGCGGCCGCTTCCAACATAGGGACCGATTTGTCGGCGCCGATAAATTCTGCCCCAATCAACTCTCGTAGCCGGGAAGACACATTCCCCGTGCCACAGCCCACATCCAAGACCCTCGTTCCCCCGCGGATTTCTCCGAACGTCATAATCCTTTTTATCAGGCCGGGCGGGTACGAGCGGTATCTGTCGTAAGTGCCTGATATAGTCGAATAGTCTATTTTCACTGTGTCCCTCTTTCAAAAAGGAAAATACCGCCCGCTATCGTTTTTTTGTATTCTCTGAATCCCTGGCCTTACCGCTGTATTTCTGCTCCAGTTCCATGGTATAGCCCGTCTGGATGGAATCGAAGCCGTATTTATCGCGTATCCCGTCTATAGCGCGGTCGACCTGCTCGAGTTTCCTGGCCTCAGCGTCAAATAAACCTAACTGCGTTTCGCTGTCTACGAAATTCGACACTTCCAGGCCGATCAGCCTGACAGCCCTGTATTTTTTAGCCAGCGCTGAATCCAGCAGCTTTACCGCCGTCTGGAAAATCTCATCATCAAGATTGGTTGCTTGGCGCGATGTCTTACTGCGGTTGATCGTCTCGAAATTGGCATAGCGCAGCTTTAATGTCACTGTACGCGCCTTTTTCTCCGAGTCCCTCAATTCGGCGCCCAGTTTCTCGGCAAAATAGCGCAATGTTGCTTTCAAGCGTCCGGTGTCTGAGGTATCTTTTTCAAAGGTGGTCTCACGGCTGGCAGACTTGGCTTCTCCATGCGCCTCTACCGGGCTATCGTCTATGCCGCTGGCATGCTCCCTGAGCCACAACATACCCTCGCCGAAACGGACTTTGAATACGGGCTCTGGCATATTCGCCAGTTGCCCTATGGTCAGGATATTCATGGACTTCATGACCTGGTTTGTTTTCTCGCCGATGCCCGGCATTTTTTGCACGGGCAAGGGGGCAAGGAAGGTCCTCTCGCCGCCCGATGCAATTTCAATCAAACCGTCCGGTTTGCTCAGATCGGAAGCTATTTTAGCCACGACTTTGCAGGGCGCAATGCCGATCGAGGCCACCAGGCCGGTCTCCTTTTTTATACGCTCTTTCATCCGGATCGCCAGGTTACGCCAGGAGCCGAAATTCTCGCAGCCGGTAACATCGAGATAGGCTTCATCCAGCCCTCCCGGCTGAAAACAGGGTGAGTAATCAGCAAGGATGCCCATGAATTTGCGGGAATATTCCACATAGCGATGGTAATTGCCGGTCAGAAAGACAGCCTGGGGACATAACCGTTTGGCTTTTGAAAGCGGCATGGCAGCGTGCACACCGCATTTCCTGGCTTCATAGGAGGCTGAAGCTACTACCCCGCGACCCTCCGGCCTGCCGCCGACTATAACAGGTTTGCCAGCCAGTGAGGGATTAAGCACCTGCTCCACAGTGACAAAGAAGGCATCAAGGTCTATATGAAAGATGGTCCGAGCGGTCCGTTCTGTCTCAGCCATGGCAATGACTCCGGATAGAAATAGATGATAAGGGATAAGTGAGGTGCGTTGTTAAAAGCCGCGAATTTGGTTGATCTTGTCTCGTAGCTCCCTGGCCGCGGCGCGTGCCGCCAGCGTGTAGTCCTGGCCTTTAGAAGCATAAAGCACCTGGCGGGCAGCTACAATTACCGCCTTTTCAGATTTGGCTTCGATGCCGTATTTAACCGAAAGTTCCAGGTCGCCCCCCTGCGCGCCTATGCCCGGTACCAGCAAGAGCATATCGGGGCACATTTTCCTTATTTCCTTTAGCTCTTCGGGGTAGGTCGCCCCTACAACCAGGCCGACGTTATTCTCCTTGTTCCATTCCCTGGCTCGCATAGCTACTGACTGGTAAAAGGGCATACCGAAATTGTCTACTAGGTCCTGGAAATCTCCGGCGCTGCGGTTGGACGTACGGCAAAGGATAAAGACCCCTTTATCCTTATATTGTAGGAACGGTTCCACTGAGTCATAGCCCAGATAAGGGTTGAGCGTTACGGCGTCGAATTTGAAGTAACCGAAAAGACCTTTGGCATAAGCGCTGGCAGTATTGCCGATGTCGCCTCTCTTGGCATCTCCTATGACCGGGATGTCTTCCGGTATATATGCAACCGTCTTCTTTAAAGCTTGTAGTCCTCGTATACCCAGGGCCTCGTAGAACGCCAGGTTGGGCTTGTAAGCGCATACCAGGTCGGCAGTAGCATCTATAATAGCTTTGTTGAACTCAAAAACATCTTTAACGGGCAGTTTCTGCGGGTCCGGGTCCAGCCCTACGCAAAGCAGGCTGCGGTTCTTGCGTCCTGCTTCCAGGAGCTTGTTAACAAATTTCATAAAATAATTATATAATAATTCCCCGATGCTTAGTTTAGCATGGGTATGTGTCGGCCTGGTTCTGGGTTCATTTCCTTTCTCTTATTGGATCGGACGAATAGTCCTGCACAAGGATATCCGGGACTATGGCGATGGTTCTCCCGGGGCTTCTAATGTAGCGAGGGCCGGCAACAAGCCCCTCTATGTAGCCGCCGCATTGCTGGATGCTTTCAAGGGCACCATACCGGTCTGGCTTGCGCAGATGGTATCTGGAATCAGCGGATGGGAGCTGGCGGCGGTGGCCGTGGCGCCGGTTCTGGCGCATGCCTTTACACCGTTTTTAAAGTTTAGAGGCGGAATGGGCGTGGCGGTGACTTACGGCGTATGGCTGGGTCTCACGGGCTGGGTAGGTCCTGTAATACTGGGAATTTCCATGGGGCTAATGTTCGCCATACAGAAGAACTGGGTCTGGGCCGGTATAGGCGGTATGGTAGGGTTATTAATTTTCCTTCTTGTGCAGCAATATCAGCTCAACTTCATCGGGATTTGTCTGGCGCATACTGCAATTCTTTTCGTTAAAAGGTATACTTATTTTAATAATTGGCCTGAACTTCAACCCTGGCTACTTCATATTTGGAGGAAGTCATGATGCCCCAGGATCCGTTGCTCTTGCCAAATGCCCTGGTGATGTCCTTTGTACTGGCCATGCTGGTCATGGCGGTCATTAATATGCTCAACCTGAAAAATCTTAATGACTATAAAAAGCTGACCGTTTTCCCTCGCATATCGGTTTTGGTGCCTGCCAGGGACGAAGAAGAACAGATAGGCCCGTGCGTAAAATCTCTTCTTTCCCAGGATTATCCTAATTTCCAGGTCATCGTGCTCGATGATAATTCAAGCGACCGGACAGGGCAGATATTGGAAGAGCTGGGCAGATCGGACGCCCGGCTGAAAGTAATCAAGGGCGGTCCATTGCCGCCGGACTGGTTGGGTAAACATTGGGCCTGTCATCAATTGTATCTGGCATCCGATGGAGAGATCCTTCTTTTCACTGACTCGGATACCATACATTCTGCCGACACGCTACGTTGCGCCGTCTCCGCTATGCTCGAAGAAAAAGCAGACATGATTTCTATCATGCCGCGTCATATTTTGAAATCACTGGCAGAAAAACTTGTCATGCCTATTTTCGCCTTGGGTGTATTCGCTGTCGTACCTTTGCGCGCACGGTTCAGGCCCCGGAAAATAACGACGTTGTCTTCCAGCGGTAAACTCATGATGTTCAGAAGGAAGTCGTATGAGGCTTGCGGCGGATTCGAGGCTATACGTCAAAATGTGCTCGACGATCTTCAATTGCCGCAGCGTATTATGATGGCAGGCCTGCGCTATCGCATATTCGATGGGACGAACAACGTGGCGTGCAGGATGTACCATAACTTAAAAGAAATTCATCAGGGGCTGACCAAGAATATGTTCGCAGCCTACGATTACAATGTGCCCCTTTTCTGCTTAACGTGGCTTTGGATTATTTTCGCTATGTGGGAACCTATCATCGTATTGTGGATCTATAAGGTGCCGGAATACCCGCCCAGCCTTTCGCTGGGACTGTCCGCTATATCTATTATCGGCACCCTTTTGATCTGGTGTATGTATTATCAACGCTTTAAGTTTCCCCTTTATATGATCATTTTTTACCCGGTGAGCGCCGTCATGATGGCGGCTATTTCAGCGTCGTCGATGGTACTTACGCTTTCCGGCCGGGCCACCTGGAAAGACCGTAAATTGCCGAAACATAAAGTGTATTGAGCCCCAGCCGGGAGGAGCTTTGCCGCAACAGAATTTGTTTTTCGACATCCTGCTCTACCTTCAGATAGCTATCATTCTCGGCCTCATTGTCCTCCTGTTGATTTCGTTAACCAACCTGCGCTATCTGCGCAGGCTCCATAGCTACCCGGCGCCGTCAAGATGGCCACGTTTTTCGGTGCTGGTGCCGGCCCGCAATGAAGAGCCGAATATCGCCGATTGTGTCAGCGGCCTGCTGGCGCAGGACTATCCTGACTATCAGGTAATAGTATTGGATGATAATTCGACGGACCGTACCTGGGAGATACTGCAGGGTTTCGCCCAAAAGAACTCTGCCCTAAAGCTGTTAAAGGGCAAGCCGCTGCCCGATGACTGGCTGGGCAAGCATTGGGCTTGCAATCAACTGGCCGATGCGGCCGACGGTGAGCTGCTATTATTCGTCGATGCTGATACAACTCATTCACCCGATATGCTGCGCTGCTCAGCCGCGGCCATGGCCGGGGAGAATGCTGCTTTAATCTCGGCCCTGCCCACACAGATTGTGGTTACCTGGTCGGAACAGTTGACCATACCTGCCTTTTACCTGGGCACACTTTGCGGCATCCCCATCGGGCTGACCCGCATCCAGCGCAATCCTCTCCTGTTCGCCTGCGTGGGTCAATTCCTCTTATTCAAAAGAGAGGCGTATGAAGCTTCGGGGGGATATGCGGCGATACGGCAGAACGTTGTCGATGACATCGCCATAGGCAGACGAGTTCATTCGATGGGGCTCCGCTACCGGTTGCTGGATGGCAACGGCCATATTTCCTGCCGCATGTACCACAATTTTGGCGAAGTCTGGAGAGGGCTGACCAAGAGCAACTTCGCCACCTTCAATTTTGACCCTTTTCTCCTCATCTTTATGTATCTGCTCGTGCTGGCGGTCTTCATTGGGCCGCTGGTGATACTCGTTATAAGCCTGGCCCAGCCTCGCCCTGATATAGTGCTAATGGTGGCAGCTCTGCTGGCCGTCTTCCTCACGCTGGTACTCTGGTGGGTCAACCAGCAGCGTTTTCATTTCCCCGCCCGCCTTATACCGCTTTACCCGCTGAGCGCCATCGCCATGGTGGTTATCGCCTGGGCCTCGATGATACTGACCATGCAGGGCAAGGCCCAATGGAAAGGCCGCAGCATGCCTAAGAACGTAAAGCCCTGAGCCGCCGGCTTTGATTCATCTTCACCAACGATGATTTTTACTTATACCTGCCTTCGTGCACGGTGCTATAATGCACTTCGCCATGGACTACGTACAGGCCGAGAAATTTCTGCGCAGCCTGGAAGACTACGAAAAATCTCCGGGCATCGCTTATAATGCCGCCAACTATGATCTGAGGCGAATGGAGCTTCTTCTCGATGCGCTGGGCAACCCGCATAAAGGCAGTAATACCGTCCACATTGCAGGTACCAAGGGCAAAGGGAGTACGGCCGCCATGATATCCAGCGTTTTGTCGTCCGCCGGATATCGCACTGGCCTTTTCACCTCGCCGCACCTGTTCTCGTGGCAGGAAAGGATTGCTGTCAACGGCCGGCCCATATCCAAGAGAGACTTTGCCCGTTTGATGGCTTTGGTCGCGCCACAGGCAGATGCTATCAACCGGGAGGCGCGTCTTGGCAAGCTAACAACCTTTGAAATCATCACAGCCCTGGCCTTTTTATATTTCCATGAGAAAAATGTCGATTTCCATGTGCTCGAGACCGGCATGGGAGGCCGGCTCGACGCCACCAATATAGTAGACTCCGACATATGCGTAATTACGTCGATAAGCCTCGACCATACGCAGGTGCTGGGAAATACGCTGGCACAGATCGCCGCTGAGAAAGCGGGGATCATCAAAGCAGGCTGCACTGTGATCACGGCCCCCCAGGAACCCGATGCCATGAGAATCATCGAAGATACATGCGCTCATAAGAGTGTCGAACTGATAAAAGCCGGCAGGGATATTGCCTGGAAACCCTCCGGCTTCGACCTGAAGGGACAGAGCTTCCGGGTGGAGGGAAGGCTGCGTGACTATGAGTTGCGTATACCACTGCTGGGCGACTTTCAAATGGAGAATTCTGCACTGGCGATCGCGGCTCTAGAGGTGCTGCAGCAACGGGGATCCGTCTTAAAATGTACAGATATTGTGCGCGGCTTGAGGAGGGTAAAATGGCCGGCCAGGATGCAAATCCTCCACACCTCGCCCCTGCTAATCGTGGATGGTGCACACAATTCGTATTCAATTCATAAAATAGTTGATTCGATTAAAAGACATTTTTCCCATAAAAAAGCTATTGTTATTTTCGGTTGCTCCTCTGATAAGGATATCGGGGGCATGGCTGGGGGACTGGCAGGTTTTGCCGACCATGTCATCGTCACCCGCTCCAGCCACCCCAGGTCCGCAGACACTGGCTTGCTGCTTACGGCCTTCCGGAAGGCGGGGCTGGCAGTTGGAACGTCGGCAGACCCGGAGGAAGCTCTTCACACGGCACGGTCGATGGCAGGGCCCAAAGACATGATAATTGCCACCGGCTCGCTATTTTTGGCTGCGGACATACAGGCCGCATTTAAGAAAGAAAAGGATTTTGGTATGCATCACTGAGGCGCGTCGAAACGCGCCCGGAGCAGCAGTTTTGAAGATTATACAGATTTGCTGGAATCCGTTGGGGGTAGCATTTTGCCAAGCAGGCGCTGCAATGTCATTACGTGCACACACTCTCCCCACTGCGTAAAGAAATTACAGTTGCAATGCCATTTACCGCCGCTCAAGCCCAGGATGTGGCTATCGTTCTCACCACGGAATTCGGCGGTAAAATCTGAGATTGCCACACGTTCCGGCTCCTCGGCATAACGCTTGGCTTTTTCGATTTTTCCAATGAGGCTGGACTGCATAGTCTGACCTCCCTTGAAAGTATATAATAGGCCCTGCCTAAAAGTCCATCCTAATTTAATTCTAATCTTATGTAAATGTAACCCTTTTTCCCACTATTTTATATTGAAGCGGCTTTCATAAATACGGTCTTTCCATGCGATGCCGGCTCCCAAGGCACGCCTGGCCGTGGAATATAGGGCAACGCAGATCAGAAAGATGAGCCCCAGCGGATGAAAGACGAATGAGAACACGGGGCCCCTGAACCGGTAATCGACCACGCAGCGCATTACTAGGATCGTCAACACCTGTGCCAGAACTATGATTATCCAATCGACCGGCTGTTTATCCAGCATCAACCCGTTAGCCAACCAGAAAAACGGCGCCAGGAAAACGAGATAGGCTACGGCAAAGAGCGCGAAAAGGGCCAGTGGCGACAGCGCAATGATCGAATAAAACCATTTGGCCCAGCCTTCCACCATGGGCCCGATCGATTTATACATGTCGGTAAACATAACCTGCGAAAGGTCGACCGACACGAATCTGCCGCCGGCCTTTTTTATTTCGACTCCGAACCATACGTCTTCTATAATCCTGGACTTGACCGCCCGGTGCCCGCTCACCCTCCAGTATTCATCGCTGGGGAAAAGCATGAATTGCCCTATAGCGAGCGTCGGCCACGGCTTTTTGGTCCCGTTGAGAAACCAAATCGGGAACCAGCTCAAAACCAGGAAATACATGAAAGGCATGACGATCTTCTGGGGCAGGCCGGAGGTCAGTTGGCGCGGTAATCCGGACAGCAGGGATGCTTTCTGCTCCACCGCAATCTTCATCACGCTTCTTAACATGAAAGGCGCATGTACGGTGTCGGCGTCGATAAAGAGCAGCCATGGTCCGGCCGCCTGCTGCGCCAGTTGGTAGCATGCATGCGGCTTGCCGGCCCAGCCTTCGGGCAGGGGCTTACCCCTCAACAGCCGAACAGCCGGACTGTTTTCTTGAATTCGCAAGACAATCTCAGCCGTCTTATCAGTGGAATTGTCGTCGAGTACCAGTATTTCATACGCGGGATAGTCCTGTTTCATTAACGAATCCAGGCAGCGCTCGATATTGGCCTCTTCGTTCCTGGCTGGAACCAGAATCGAGACAAAGGGCGCCGTGGGCAGCTTTTCATCCGACCCGGAGGGCCTTTTCAGAAATAGCAGATTTAAGGCGAGATTAAGGGAAAAAAGCAGCAGGAATGCCAGTATAACGATCTGAAATATCATAGCTGTTGTCCCGCCCGGTGCCCGTTAAATACTACTAAAGTCTACATCGCATCATATATTTACATCCGTGACATTGTCAATTCGTTATAACCCTTATTTCGCCCACTAAACGGCATTTCCTTTCACCCGGATGGAATTAATTTGATACAATAAATTACCAGGCATATATATGAAGGATAAACTTTTCTCCGCGATCGCGGGGCAAAAAGCGGACTACATCGAGATTCGCCTCGACGAAAGCAATTCGAGCAGGCTCACTTTTCGCGGGGACCGGCTGGAGGAGGCTGGCAGGAGCGCCAGCACGGGAGGCAATGTCAGGGCCCTCGTGCGTGGAGGCTGGGGATTCGTCACCTTCAACAGCCTGGATAGTCTGGCGGACAAGGTGGCCCTGGCGGTTGAGCAGGCTGGATATGCAGGTAAGGAAGACAGCAAGTTCAGCCCCGTACCACCGGTAAAAGACACCGTGGCGGCCGAATCCAAGAAAAACCCCCTGAAGATCAGCCTTTCGGACAAGAAAGACATACTGGATGAATATAACCGGTTGATGCTGGGCACACCGGAAGTACAGACCACCAGCATCGGCTATACCGATACGCAGAAAAAGGTCACGCTGGTCACTTCGGAGGGCACCTTATCGAGCAGAGCCGCATAGACGTCAGCCTGCGTCTCACCGCCATAGCGAGCCGGGACGGTGACGTGCAGCAGGTGGGACTGAGCATCGGCAGCAAGGGCGATTTCGCTGTGGTGGAAAACCTGCAGGATGAAGCCAGGAATATCGCCCGCCGCGCCGTGGCGCTTCTTTCGGCGCCCCATGTAAAGGGAGGCACCTACACGGTGGTGCTCGACCCTATACTGGCCGGTGTATTTGTGCACGAAGCTTTCGGCCATCTCTCCGAGGCCGACCATGTTTATGAGAATCCCCAGTTGCGTGAGATTATGGTGCTTGGGCGCAAGTTCGGCGGCAAACACTTAAACATCATCGACGGGGCGGCCGTGCCCGGGCTGCGCGGAAGCTACAAATATGATGATGAGGGGACCTCCGCCACCAAAACCTATCTTATCCAGGAGGGCATACTTAACAGCCGCCTTCATTCCAGGGAGACAGCCGCCAGGATGGGTGAAAAGCCTACAGGCAATGCCCGGGCGATTAACTATCAGTTCCCCCCCATAGTCCGCATGACCAATACCTTCATTGAGCCGGGCAAGACCTCCTTCGAGGACATGATCAGCGACATAAAAGAGGGCATTTATGCACGGGAATGGTACGGCGGCACTACCAGCCTGGAGATGTTTACCTTCTCCGCCGGCGAAGCTTATATGATCAGAAACGGTAAAATTGCAGAGATGATAAAACCCATCGTGCTCACGGGCAACGTTTTTACCACCCTGGATAATATCGACGCTGTCGGGAATGATTTGGATATGAACCAGGGCGGGGGCTGCGGAAAGGCCGGCCAATCGCCGCTGCCCGTTTCCAACGGCAGCCCGCACATACGGATAAAGAATTGTTTGATCGGGGGCAAATAAGTGGAAGACCTGCTTGAAATCGCACGTAAATCCGCGGAGGCCGCCGAGGTATTCTATATGGAGTCCAGCAGGACTACGGCCCAATTTGAGGCCAACCGCCTGAAACAGATACAAACTCGGGAAAGCACGGCAACCGCTCTGAGAATCGTTAAAAACGGCAGGATCGGCTTCGCCCAGGCCAGCGGCCCCATCAAGGGCGAAGAGCTGTTAAAAATGGCGCTGGAAACCAGCCCTTTCGGCTATAAAGTCAATTTCAGCTTCCCTTCATTTCAGTCCTTCCCCAAAACAGAGGTATTCGACCCCCGCGTGGAAGGCGTCGCTATAAGCGATATGGTCGGCCTGGGCGAAAACATTATCGGGGATGTCTGCGCCAATACTCCGGGCATTCTATGCGAGGGCAGCCTGTCACGGGGCACAGCTACATTGACCATCCACAATACCAGCGGTGAGCACGCCAGTTGCCGTCGCAGCAGTTTCAGCGTCAGCATGGACGGCATGCTCATACGTGAAGGCGATATGCTCTATGTCGGCGATATCCGCAGCTCCTGCCGTCCCATTAGCGAATACGCCCCCATCTCCGGCGAGATCATCCGGCAGTTGGACCTGGCCAGGAACAACGCCTCAATTGGCACCGGCACATACCCCGTTATCTTTACACCCTTCGGTGTCGCCGGTGCTTTGCTGGCGCCCCTTATTTCTGCTTTCAACGGCAAGACGGTGCTGGACGGCGCCTCACCTCTAAAGGAAAAAATCGGACAGCAAGTATTCGATAAATGCTTCTCATTTCACGATGATCCTACTATCCCTTTCCAGCCCGGCAGCACGCCTTTCGATGACGAGGGCACGCCTGCCCGAAAAAACACTCTGGTCAACGCCGGGGTCGTGCAGCAGTTCTATTATGACCTGCATACGGCCGCCCTGGCCGGGACCGGCAGCACGGGCAACGGCAACCGCAACGGCGGCATGCCTTCGCCTTCGCCCCATGCCCTGGTCATCGAGCCGGGCGAGCACCTCCCTCGCCGACATGATTAAAGAGCGTCAAGGAAGGACTAATCATCGAGCAACTGATGGGCGCGGAGCAGGGCAATATTCTTAACGGGGATTTCAGCGGCAACGTATTGCTGGGCTACAAGATTGAAAACGGCGCCATAGCCGGCCGGGTGAAAGATACCATGGTCTATGGTAACGTCTACCAGCTACTGAAGGAAATCTCGGCTATAGGCAACGATGCCCGTTGGATAGCGGGCTACGTTAATACTCCCAGCATCTTTTGCCCTCAAATATCAATTGCAACAAAATAGTAATATGAAGAAATTGGTTAACTTTCGCAGAGAACCCAGGCCGAAATCATGCGACCTGTTGGCCGCCTGGCCCGGAATCGGTAACCTTTCACTTATATTGACCAGGTACCTCAGGGAAAAACTCCAGGCGGAAGAGATAGGAGAGATCGAACCTTTTACCTTCTTCGACCCTATAGGGGTAATGGTAAAGGACAATATTGTCGAGGCGCCGCAATTTCCCGAAGGCAAATTCTATTACTGGCGCAATCCCAGCGGCAAAAGAGATATCATCTTCTTCATCAGCGATGAACAGCCGACTTTCAAGGGTTACGATCTGGCCAATTTTATTCTTGATATAGCCAGGAAATTCAAGGTGCAAAGGATTTATACCTTTGCGGCTGCCATCGCCAAGATACACCATACGGAACAGCCCAAGGTGTGGGGAGTTGCCACCGACAGCAGCTTGATCGATTTTCTTAAGAAATACGAGGTGGTCTTGCGGGGCAGGCTTCAGATAGCCGGCCTGAACGGCCTGCTGCTGGGCGTCGCCAGGGAACGCGGCATGGAAGGGATTTGCCTGCTGGGCGAAGTGCCCTCATACACCACGCGTATTCCCAACCCCAAGGCGGCTCTGGCCGTCATAAAGGTACTGCTGAAAATCCTCGACGTCTCAGTCGATCTTGCGGAGCTGGCTAAAATTGCCGAAGAATCAGACCAGCAGATGAAACGCCTGGCGGCCCAGGCCATGGGTGAATATATCGACCGCTATACCAGGCCGATATGGCCCCCTCCCGAAGATGAGGAAGAATTCGAGGAAGATGAAGAAGACGAGGAGGACTAAATGGATTCCAAGCAGCAGCAGGTCAGCCAGGTAATAGACAAAATATTAAACCCCGAGCAGGAAATCCTCAATTCCGATCTTGCTGCGTTGTCCGACCTGAATGATGATGACTTAGCCAAATTCAAGACGGCCTGGCGGCGAGCCGATTTCGATCAAAGGCTGCGCCTGATTTCGAGGATGGTCGGCATAAGTGAGGACGATTTCATCCTTGATTTTACCCGGATCTTCAAATTGGGGCTGGAAGACCCGGAAGAGAACGTGCGAATAAAATCTTTGGAAGGGCTGGAGATGGAGGATAAATACATCTACGCCCGGCCCATCATCAAAGTATTGAAATCGGATGAATCAACCGAGGTCAGGGCGGTTGCCGCACGCAGCCTTAGCAAGTTTGCCCTGATGGCTGAGATGGGCGATGCGCCCGAAAGCATTAGCCAGGACATTTTCGCAGCGTTATTGGAAGTCCTGGAGAATACCAAGGAGCCGCTTGAAGTGAGGCGGCGTGCGCTGGAAGCCGTTGCTCCTTTCCGGCAGGAACTGGTTGAGGACTATATTGAGGATTACTATCACAGCGAAGACGCCAAAGTAAAAGCCAGCGCCATATTCGCCATGGGGCTCAATTGTAACTCGCACTGGCTTGACATTCTTATCGATGAGATGCAAAGTACAAACCCGGAGTTCAGATATGAGGCGGCCAAAGCCGCCGGAGAACTCGAGGATGAACAGGCGGTACCCCGCCTGCTGGAGCTGTTGAACGACGCCGACCCTGACGTCCAGGGGGCCGCCATAACCGCGCTGGGTAAAATAGGCGGCAAAGAGGCCAAACAGGCCCTGCAGAGACTCAGCAAATCCAAAGAGCCAAGGATCAAAGACGCGGCCAAAGCCGCTTTAACAGAGCTTTCAGCGTGCGAAGATCCACTATCTTTGAGTTTCTAAACAGGCAGCCCGAACTCATCGGGGAAAAGGTCAGGCTGCGTCCCAGGCGCCTGGAAGACGCTGCGGATGAATTCCGCTGGCGCATGGACGAGGAATTGTGCAAGCTTGATGCGGCGATCCCAATCACCCTGTCCTACAGTGAGTTCCGGGACCGCTATGCTCTGGAACTTGAGTACCCCGGGTTAACCTATACCCTGGCCATCGATACACTCGATGGCGGACACGTAGGCAACTGTAGCCTTTTCAACTTCGACTTCCTCAACTCTGTGGGCGAAATCGGGATCCTGATCGGCGAGAAGGCTTACTGGGAACGTGGCTATGGCCCTGACGCAGTAAAGACCTTCATAAGCTATATTTTTGAAACTTCCGAGATAAACAGGGTAATTTTAAGGACCCTTAACTGGAACAGCCGTGCGCAAAGATGCTTTGAGAAATGCGGTTTCCAGCCCTTTGGCAACCTCTCCAGAGGCGAATATAACTTTATCCTGATGGATATTAAACGGCAGGGACTGCTTACAGAAGCTCAATAGACAAATATCGGTGATTTATCTGTTATAACCCTCTGTGCCCGGCCTAATTTCCGGCGCAGCCTCTTGGGCAAAGAGAAGAGCCCCCTGTGGGCGATCCCATCATACGATCTCAGTTTTCCGGACAATCTCTGCGCGATCCTGCTGTTTATCTCACGAGGCGACAGTTTCGTGGGGTCCAGGGTGTCCGATGCCGTATGGAAGCCCCACAGATCGACGAAAGAAGGCACATATACCTGGTAAGGACGTACGGCCTTAAATATACTTTTCAGCGTCCGGTTAATGGCGCAGAAATTTTGCAGATTTAACCATCCCGACTGGCCCGACTGTACTACCATAATGCCGCCCGGCTTAAGTTTATCTTTGACTAACCGATAGAATTCCTGGGTATAAAGCAACCGTGCCGGCCCCTCTTCTACCGGGTCGGCCAGGTCGATAATAGCAACATCGAAACGTTCCCCGGTTTCGGCGATGTATTTCCTGGCATCATCGTAAAGGACCCGGGCCCTTCGGTCATCAAATGCCCCGCGGTGAAAAGTGGGAAGGTGTTTGCGGCAGAGCCTTACCACTTCTTCGTCGATATCCACCATGACGGCTTTTTTAACAGTCCGGTGCAGCAGCACCTCCCGCAGTGTGGCGCCCTCACCCCCGCCGGCGATGAATATATCCCGGGGATCGGGATGAGCCAGCATTGCCGGATGGACCAGCGATTCATGGTATATGAACTCATCCTTCTCGCCCGACTGTATCTTTCCATCGAGCACAAGGCATATGCCGAAAGTATGCGTCTCAACTATTTGAGCATGCTGAAACTTCGTGGTGGTGTCGTGTAATACCCGGTTGATCCCATGTATCTGTACCAGGTCCTGCGAAAGCTCGTCGATGAGCCATTTACTCTTGTTGAAGTAGTCGGGCCTGGCCGCCATTAACTTACCATCACCTTGCTCTCGATAAGTACGCCTCGCTTCAACTCAATATAGGTTGTTGACTTGGCCTTCAACCTTTCTGCCAGGGGTTTAACCGCATTCTTCGGTTCGATAACATTGCCGCAGGTAAAAACGTCGACCGCTGCATAGCAGTGTTCCGGCCAGGTATGTATTGAGATATGCGACTCAGCGATAATTACGACTCCGCTCACCCCCTGCGGGGTGAACTGGTAGAACGAGTCCTTAACTACGGTGGCCCCTATCGCCGTCGCAACATCGGTCAACAGGGTCCTCAGGTATTCGATATCGTTCAGTAAAACTGCGTTGCAGTCCTTTAATTCGATTAAGATTTGTTTCCCCAGGGCGGCCAATTGATTGTCCTCCTTTTACGTGTCGTGTAAGGTCATATTAAATTTTCGTAAACTTTTTAAACAGAGCGTAATTTTATATTTTATGTTTAGCAATTTCAAGAAAATGTACCCTTTTGGCTATTGACAAAGTCTAGTTGACCCTGTAAAATTCTCGCAAAATTCATCATAAGGAGGCGTATGCCGTGAGGAGAATTTTGGGTACCCTCGTTGCACTCGTTGTGGCAGTATCATTGGTGCTGATACCCGCCACCGTCTCAGCCGATCTTGGTAAGTGCACAGGTTGGGACAAAGTTAAATGGGAAAATAACCAGAACTCCTGGAAGATATATCTCCAGCACTGGGGAAGGACACCCACAAGCGCCATGTCCAGGTTGGCCGGTCTTTGCGGTCCGGATAAACTTTGTTCTGGCGTATGCAATACCTCCAAATGCCCGCAGCCGACTGGCTGCGACATCAATCAGTGCCTCGGTGGCTGCAGCAATGCCAACACCCAGACTGGAACACTCGGATCTGCCTGCACCACTGCTCAGAACGCTCTGAACCCTGACAACCCACCCACCTCTCTGCCGTTGGACGATTGCACGCTGAATTGCCCAGCCGCCACTACCACTGCTGGCCTTGGCACTTCCAAGTGCTCCGGCTGCTGGGGCAAGAGCCTGTCTTTTGCCGGCAAGAGCTGGGCAACTGCTGACCTCGGCACCAACCCGCTCATCGTCAACACTCAGATGAACCACGGCGCTTATGGCGGTGGTGGACTGGGTGGCGACTGGGGCGTTACCGGCTGCATGCATCCGGAGTGCGTGTCTCAGACATGGTGTCTGCAGAACAACCTGCTCTCCAAATGCACCATTTGCAAGTAAGTCAATATAGTTAAGGAAAATAAATAAGCACGGCCGCTAGCGGTCGTGCTTATTTATTTAAAGCACAGAATTATATCTATGCAGCAAGACGACAAGCTGGTAACGATCTACAAAGCCTGCGGCCAACCGGAAGCAGAGGTAATCAAGGGCAGGCTAATTGTGGAGGGCATACCGGCCATCCTACAATATGAAAGCCTTGGAAGTGTTTACGGGCTGACCATTGACGGCCTGGGACAGGTTAATGTACGTGTACCCGCCAAGTATGAAAGCAAGGCCAGAGAAGTAATTGAGGATTCCTACGACGAAGACGAGCCAGATTGAACGCTATTTAAGCCCCAGCGCCGCATTCAGAGATTTATAATCAAAGCGGCTGTCAAGCAGGGCGGACATCGCCTGCAGTTTCCCGGCATTTTGGAATCTGGCTGCGGCTATGGCCTTTTCAATGCCCGTAACGATATCCGGGATATCACTGTCGACTACCATCACCGGCACTTTCTTATCCTCGGCCTTGACCATAACCGAGGAATGCGGCTTGCTCCTGGAGACGATAAGACATTTAGTCGATGTATCGAGGGCGGCCAGTTGCATGTCAGGCCTTTCGGTCCTGGTAACTACAGCCTTATTTTTCCTGCTGTTGTAGTATTCCCTGACCAGATCGGGTGTCATAGCTCCCAGCATGTAATTTTCGACCAGATCGTTCGATTTATCTTTTGAAGATATTATCTCTCCGCCCACGGCAGCGGCGATCTCGGCAACGCTGACGCCGAGGAGGGCCCTTGATTCGGGCAGAACTCCCAGAGTATTCACTCCCTGGGACTTGAAGTACTCGGTATATTCCGCCTGCACTTTGCCGAGTTTGGACTCGGGGACCTGGTTGATCACTATGCCGACCAGCCTTTCGCCAAGCTTGGCGGCTGCCTGCACAATAGCTGGGTCTTTCAGACCGGAAGAGTAACATACCAGCATAATGGCCCGGGCATCCATTTTTTCATTAATCACGTAGCTCGCCAGGGTCGAAACTTGATCGTTTTTAAGGCTGCCGGGGCTCTCGACGATGAGGATATCCGCACCGGCGGCGGCTTTTTCACAGGCCGCCTTTATTTTTCTGGCAAAGTTGTCGGCATCCTCCGACAGGTTGCGCCATAATTCTTCCTGAGAAATGTGTAACGGGCACATCTGGTCTTTGTTTTCACCCAGTTCCAATGCTTCATTGATAAAGGTTGCATCGGAACAATCGTCCAACGGCTGCTGGTCCTTGATGTGGATAGGTCGAATATAGGCTATTTTCTTACCGGCGCCGGCCAGCTTTTTACCGATGCCGGCACATAGAGCGGTTTTACCGCAGGGTTCGTAAGATAAAATCTGCAACGTAGTCATGGTGCCTCCTGAATTTTAGCCGGCAGGTATTATACCACTCTTTACTTCTCAGTTACATCGGAATATAATGTTTTGAAAGTTATTAAAAGCTGAGAGTTACCTCGACTCTCAGTTTTTTAATATTTGGCATGCCGGGAGGTGAATCCATGTCGCAAAAAAGGTTTGATATTACCCAGGAAGGATTGGATAAGCTTAAAGCTGAGTATGAACAGCTTATCTCAGTTCGCCGCCAGGAGGTGGCCGACAAGATAAAACGAGCTCGCGAAATGGGTGGCACCGAAAATAACGCCGAATATGAGGACGCTAAGAACGAGCAAGCTTTTATCGAGGGCAGGATAAGTTCCCTTGAAAATATCATTCTCAATGCACGCATCATAGAGGCTCCGCATCATCTGGGGGTTGTGGAGTTGGGCGACAGTGTATTAATACAAAACCAGGATGGGAAAATCGACCGTTATACCATCGTCGGGACTACTGAAGCCAGCCCGGTTGATGGTAAAATATCAAGCGAGTCTCCGGTAGGCAAGGCATTGCTGGGCAAGAAGAAGGGGGACAAAGTAGAAGTTCGGACGCCTGCGGGGATAATGAAACTTCACGTGATCGAAGTAAGCTAATAAGATGGCCGGGCAGGAACGTATAGAAAAACCGCGCCTGGAAAAACTAGCCGATCTGATCAAACGCGGCATCAACCCTTACCCCTATAAGTTTTCCCGTACCCACACTAACCTTGAGGCGGTAGAGGCCTTCCAGAAACTGACTGAAACCGAGCCGAATGCCACCCTTCTCGATATCAGCCTGGCCGGCAGGATCACTGCAGCCCGTTTCATGGGCAAAGCCGCATTTTTCGATATCCGCGACGGGTCCGGTAAGATTCAGTTGTTCTTTCGCCACGACGACCTCGGTGATGAAAAATACGAACTCCTCCACGACCTTGACCTGGGAGATTTCCTGGGAGCTTCGGGAAAGATCTTCAAGACCCGCAGCGGCGAGATTACTCTGGAAGTTGCGGATTTTACTATCCTTTCCAAGTCGATTTTGCCGCTGCCCGAGAAATGGCACGGCCTGGTCGATGTCGAGAAAAGGTATCGGCAGAGGTATCTCGACCTGATTTCCAACGAGGAAGTCAAACATATCTTCTTAATTAGAAGCCAGATTATCACCGTTATCCGCAGGTTTATGGATGAGCGGGGCTTCCTCGAGGTTGAGACGCCTGTGCTTCAGCCTACCTTCGGAGGTGCGCTGGCCAGGCCATTCACCACACATCATCATTCACTCGACCAGAACCTTTATCTAAGGATAGCGCTCGAGCTATATTTAAAGAGACTGATCATCGGCGGATTCGACAAGGTCTATGAGATCAGCAGGGTCTTCCGCAACGAAGGCATCTCCGTCAAGCATAACCCCGAGTTTACTATGATGGAAAGCTACGAGGCTTATGCCGATTATAACGACGTCATGCAGATGACTGAAGACATGGTCAGCACCGTCGCCGTTGAGGTGCTGGGCACCAGCGAGATAAATTTCGGCGGAGAGGTTATCAAGCTTGAGCCGCCCTGGACCCGGCTTCCCCTCAGGCAGGCACTGATCGATGGATGCGGCATAGATTTTATGGACTATCCTACTGCAGATACACTGCGCGCCCGCATGGAGGAGATGGGCCTTAAGGTCGATCCCCTCAAGGACAGGGGGCGGCTGATAGATGAACTGCTTTCTACCTACGTCGAGCCGGAGCTCAAGCAGCCCACCTTTATCATCGACTATCCCATCGAGATGTCGCCCCTGGCTAAAAAACATCGCCGCGACCCCAGGCTGGTTGAGCGCTTCGAAGCGTTCATCGGCACCATGGAGCTGGCCAACTCATTCTCCGAACTGAACGATCCCCAGGAGCAGCGTGAAAGATTTGCCGGGCAAAAGCAGTCGGAAAATACTAAGCTTATCATGCAATCCAAATTGGCCGGCGATGTCGAGCCGGAGATCGAGCAGATCGATGACGACTTTGTTACAGCTATGGAACACGGCATGCCGCCTACGGGCGGCCTGGGCGTGGGTATAGACAGGCTAGTCATGCTCCTCACGGACAAGCAGTCCATCCGTGAGGTGATCCTTTTTCCACAGCTCAAAACCAAATAGGTGTAGATAATATGCTGGATATCAAGCTGATACGTGAAAACCCCGACGCCGTCTTTAAGGCCATGGAAAAACGCGGCGAAGACCTGGCCCAGGTCAAGGAGGTCATCGACCTGGACAACGCCTATCGCCAACTATTAAAGGAGGCCGAGACTTTGCGCGCCAGGCGTAACGATGTCAGCAAACAAATCAGCCGCATGAAAGAAAAACCGGCCGATCTGATAGCTGAAATGCGCCAGGTCGGCGATAGCATCACGCGGATTGAAACCGAAGCTAACCAGGTTGCCGAAAACCTCGCGGATAAAGCCCTGCGGTTGCCCAATCTGCCGGCGGACGACGTGCCCGTGGGTAAAGATGCCGCTGACAACAAGGAGGTCAGGTCCTGGGGCCGGCCCAAAGATTTTCCTTTCGACCCTTTGCCGCACTGGGAGCTGGCAGAAAAGCTGGGCATCATCGATTTTCAACGGGGTGTTAAGCTCTCGGGCACCCGGTTCTACGTTCTGAGCGGCCTGGGCTCGCAGTTACAGAGGGCCTTGATCAATTTCATGTTAGACACGCACACCCGCCAGCATGGCTATACCGAAATTTACCCTCCCTTCATGGTTAAAAGGGAATGCCTGGTCGGATCGAGCAACCTCCCCAAGTTCGCCGATAATCTATACCACGATGCGGAGGAAGACTACTGGTTCATCCCCACTGCCGAGGTGCCCCTGACCAATCTTCACCGCGATGAGATCATACCACCCGCCACCCTCCCAATTTATTATGTATCGCATACTTCCTGTTTCCGCCGTGAAAAGATGGCGGCCGGCAAGGACACCCGGGGCATCAAACGCGGGCACCAGTTCGAGAAGGTTGAGATGTATAAATTCGTTGAACCCGAGACCTCCGATAGCGAACTGGCTAAGCTGGTTGCCGATGCCGAGGATATCTGCCAGAAACTGGGGCTCCCTTACCATGTCATCCAGTTATGTACCGGGGACCTTGGTTTCGCTGCCGTCAAGACATTCGATATTGAAATGTGGGCCCCCGGCTGCAAAGAGTGGCTGGAGGTCAGTTCCTGTAGCAATTGCGGCGATTTCCAGGCCAGGAGGGCCAACATACGCTATCGCCCCGATCCCGAAGCCAAGCCACGCCTCGTCCACACGCTGAATGGCTCAGGATTGGCCCTGCCGCGCGTCATGATAGCGATAATGGAGAACTACCAGCAGGCTGACGGCAGCATCGTTGTTCCTGAAGCTCTCAGGCCCTATATGAATACAGCCGTCATCAAATAATGCTGTTTTGAGATAAGCCCTGCTTGAGCTTAGGTAACCCAGCTATACCCTTTACAGATCGCATGTGCATCCTGCCCTGATATGCACGGCCTTGACATCGTCTTTAAATTCAATTTAACTATATATATAATTAGGTTAGTTTCAGTATCGATTTATTTCTAATATGCCTGAAGCCGAATCACAGACAGGGCCACGATTCTGCCGCCAGTGCGGCGCCGTAGTACCGGAAGGCACAGCCGTATGCCCTCGCTGCGGTAAGCGCTGGTATATGGACCGTGTCGAACAGCAGGGCGTAGAGCTCTGGCAGAAGATCCTGGAAAAACGGTCTGGCGCTGGTCAGGAAGAAGGGGAAGTAAAGGAGCAAAAGGAATACCGCTGCCCTAACTGCATGGCTGTGTTGAAGGGACCGGTGGCTGTATGCCCCCACTGCGGAAAGAGCACGGTCAAAGCGAAAATCGTACCTCAAGATCGGGATACAGAGCTTCTCGGGAAATCCGCAGGCGCAGATGAAGAGTTATCCGCCAGGCCGGGTCCTTCCAAGGGGCTGGCCTCAATAAAAGGGGCGGCCAAACGCGCAGGCGGCCTCCGCCTCCGGAAAAGGTTGAAGCCGCTTGATATCATCATCATTTGCGCCATAATAGTCATCATAGCGGGGATGGGCTTTTTATTGGCCCGCCAGAATGGATTCTCCTCACTTTTCCCTGCTTCCAAACCCGTTCAATCCACAAAGACACCAGCGACATCAGTTGCCACACCCGCAGCCATGCCGGTAGTTTCTAACATTACGATAGCGGACATAACCACAGACGGGGCGGATATTGGCTGGAGCACGGATGTACCCGCTTACGGCAAGGTAATATACGGGTTAAGCGACGCCTACGGCACCGAGACGCCGGTTGATAATATCTCCGCCTCACACAAAATAACGCTATCCGGCTTACAGCCTGCTGGTGCTTACCATTTCGCAGTACTGGCCACCGATGCAGTTGGTAAGGAGCTTTCGCGCAGCCAGGACACAACCTTCGATACTCTTGCGCCGCTTAAGCCGACTCCCCCGGTCGTTTCGCAATTCAGGGTGATACCCACAGATGTCAGCGCCATCGTAACATGGACGACGGATAAGCCCGCAACCAGCCAGGTACTGTATGGACTCGATAAATCCGTCTCGAATTCAACAGCCCAGGATTTAAAGCTCGCCACCAGCCACACGGTGCGCATCGGCGGATTGCAGACTAACTCCACCTATTACTACAGCATTAAATCCGTAGATGCCGATGGCAACGCGGCTATCATGGATCTCCCCGGCGTATTCATAACCCTGGTAACTGTGCCGGTAGGCCCCGAGGTCGGCGACCGGGCACCCGATTTTACCGTGAATCTCTACAAAAGCGAAAACAGCATAACGCTCCGTGATTTAAAGGGACAAAAGGTGCTTTTGACCTTCTGGACTGTCTCCTGCGCCGACTGTGATCGCGAGCTTTCGCTTCTGCAGACTTTGTATAATAAAAATATCCCCAACGTAAACATTATCCCCGTTTTCGTCGACAGCACCAACCAGGATATCGACAAGACCCTGGCAGACTATAAGGCTGCCAACGGCGACCTGACGCTGCCCATTTACGTAGATATGTATCACACAACCGCTCATAGCTACTCCGTTGAAAAGGTGCCCTGCAGCTTCTTCATCGATGGCGACATGATCGTCCGTGACATCGAATACGGCAATTTCAACAGCGATCAAATAGAAGAGATTCTTAACAGCCTTTAATTGGTAATACCGATATCCCTTGACAGCAGCTTAGTCCCGTTGTAGTGTAGATATTAAAATGATCTTAATAATTTTACACGTATATTTCGCTGGTTGCGGGTCGATCGCTGCCCAAAGATATCCGCAAATTCGTTTTTCGAGGAGAGAATATATTGGAAAGCCAGTTCAGGTGTAAATGCGGAAATCCCATGTCATCGATCAATCAAAAGTGCTCTGAATGCGGCAGCTTGGGTCCACATTTATTTACCGGGCAGACTGGAACTCCTGCTGAGCCTTCCCACGGAAATCTACCGGCAAGAAGGGAAAGTTACCCCGTGGAGCGGATCGAAAGGCATGAACCGCCCGCACGGTTTGAAAGCTACAGGGGCGGTGAAGCAGTGGATGTCGCTCCTGAAGCATCTCCTCGTATGCGCGATAGCGGCGGCGAAGGTGATGATGACATTAAGTTCCCGGCTGGCATGCGCTCCCGCAGCCCCATACTCGATGCCATCGAAAACATCGGCGACGATTATGATGGGAAGCGGGCCAAAAAAAGCAGGGACAGGAACTCGGACTATGAAGAAGTCTCCGATGAAACCGTAGATGACGAGTACGTCGATGAGGATGAAGAAGAGGAAGAAGAAGAGCCGAAAAAGAGCGGGCCTGGGACCCTGGGCATCGTAGTCAGCATTATTCTGGTACTATTGTTAATAGCAGCCGCCATTTATGTAATTAATAATTACGATAGCCTCACAGCGTGGCTGGCATCGCCCACCGTGCCTGAAGTGCTGACGCCGTCCCAATAGATCTTATTTCTCATGCTGACACACGATTATGAGGTCCGACTCACTTGAACTCCCCATTTGTATGCGAAGGATGCGGAAAGCCGCGAAGCTATATAAACCAGTATTGTCCCAACTGTGAATCGACCGGACCGCATATACCCAGATCGCAGGCCGGCGGCAGAAAGCCTTCAGTTAGTAAGAAGCCGGAATGGCGCAGCCGTCCGGTTTCTGACTATGAAACCCCCGAGCGAAAGAAGCGTCCGGCTGCTGAACGCAAGCCAAGCATATCGTCTACTTCGGACGAAGACCGCGATATAAGAAGCCTCTACGCCAGGAAGCCGAGCAAACAAAAAATCAGTAAATCCGTATGGAAAAATGCGGGCGTCGTCCTGGTGTCCTTAATTGTGCTGGGCCTGGTATTTGTGAGCAAGGACGCAATTGTCGAGTGTATCGGCAAGGTATGTCAAACGATCAATAGCTGGCAGGTCCCGGTGGAGAATAAAACCGTGGCTGTAGCCGTTCAGACGCCGGCCTCAGGCAACCAGACCCCCGCCATAAACATTATACCCAAGCCTGTTAATCCGGCTACCGTCCCTGTAGTTACCCATAATACTGATAACCAGACTCCGGCCGTTGCAGTTGAAAATACAACGGCTTCGCAAGCCGCTCCTGCAGTACAAAACCAGCCCGCAGCGGCAGAAAACCAGACTCTGCGCATCACGGACGGACCGTCCTACAATTCCAGCGATTCTTCCGTCACCATTTCATGGAAAACGAACATAAATTCCTCTTCCTTCGTGAAGTATGGGACCGATGTATCGCTGCCTTTCCCATCGACGCAGGTGCTGCAACAAACGTTGGATCACAGTATCTATATCAATGGGCTTAGCGCCAATACACGCTATCACTATAAGGTATTTTCGACCGACGCTGCGGGCGATACGGTCAGCAACCTGGACGACCGCACCTTTACGACCCAGCCCGTTACCAATACCGCCCCCTACTCCGGCAGCGTGGCGCCCGATTTTCAGCTCAAGGACCTGCAAAACGAATATGTCTCCCTCAGCCAATTCCGCGGCAAAAAAGTGATCCTCAATTTCTGGGCGAGCTGGTGCACACCCTGCAAAATCGAACTCCCTCATCTGCAGACGGTGTGGACTAAATACAGCAGCGGTTCTGATGTCATGGTCTTGACCGTAGCCGGCAGCGAATCCGATGAGAGCATAATAAGAGCTTTTATGGCGCAAAACAATTTCAATTTCACGGTCCTGCTTGACTCCGATGACAACGTCTTTAACGAGTACGGTATCACCAGCATTCCCAAGACTTACTTCATCGATAAAAACGGTGTAATACACAATATACAGCAGGGTATGTTCACCAGCCCCGGCGAAATAGAGTTCATGCTCGACTCGATACAGTGACAGTTTTGTCGGTCAGGTTGCAAAAAGCAAGAGAGACCTCACAAAATAAATCTACCACCAATAAATTTATAAAGGAGATATCTCTTGAAAACCAGTCTAACCAAAAACGCTGAGGAACTCAAACAGATCGTAGTCTCAATGGAGAAGGATTTATTCGACAAAGCAGTTGAATGCGCACGTAAGGCATTTGGAAACGTACTTGAGCAGATCGACTCGCTGATACAACAGCATAGGCCTGCTGATTTAGTAGTCGCTCATAAGCGAAGCACCTGGTATCGGACCAGGCTTGGACCGATCATGGTTACCAGGAGACAATATCGAGGGCGAGACGGGAAATATCAATATCCGCTGGATGAATTGATGGGTATGGGCAAATACCGTCACACCACCTTGGCTGTGAAAGAGCTGGCATGCGGGTTGGCGGCCGAGATGCCTTTCCGCAGAAGCGCTGAGGTACTAAACAGAACCACTTCTATCGGCCTTTCTTATAGAACCATTCACAGGTTAGTCCAATTGGCTATTGCCGACAGTCAAGATGATGCAGATCGTAGTGCGGCTTGGTTTGAAGATACTGGCGAGTTGAAACAGACTGAAGGCAGGAAGGCGAGCTGTCTGATTATCGAGGCGGACGGCGTTGTGCTACCCTTGCAAAGGGAAACGGCACGTAGGGCTGAGGTAAAGCTGGGCATTGCCTATGAGAGCTGGCGGAAAGTAGGCAAAGACCGTTACAGCACGGTCAATAAGACCCTTTATGCAGACATATTAAGCACTGATCGATTCTGGACAGGAATGGCCTTAAAACTGCACCAGAAATACGATCTTGGTGGGACGCAATACGTCATCGGTGGAGACGGCGCAACATGGATCAAAGAAGGTGTTGATTATTTCGGAGGCCAATATCAGCTATGCCGATATCACCTCAACCATGCTCTTTGTCATGCACTGAAGCATGATCGAGCTATCTTACGGTCGGTTCAATATCATTGCAGTTGTGGCCAACATGATGCCGCTCTTAAGCAGCTCAAAGAAGCGGTAGACCGGGCGCCAGACGATAAGGCCAAAGACATCAGGCAGGTGATCAAATATATCAGTTCCAATGCCTCCGGATTGCAGGATTATCGGGAAAGCATGGGACAACAGGGAATTACCTTACGAAGAACAGGGGCTATCGAGGGAAATATTGACAAGTTGATCGTACGAAGGATGAAGAACCAGGGCATGAGTTGGTCGCGCCAGGGAATACGCCGGATGCTCTGGCTGAGAATCAGTATACGTGAAGGGACTCTGGCGGATCGCCTGTGCTTCCGCATCGCTGAAACTACATCTATAAAAATGCCGGAAAAACAAGTAAGGAGAGTGCTCGATCGTACAATAAAATATGATTACACGAGTTATTTCAATGTTGGAATGCCAGCGATATCTGGCCCACATGCAGCCCGTCCTTGGGTTGAAATATTGAAATCTCTAACCAGGATAGCGATATAATGTTTTACAAGGCCTCTCTAACTCAAGACCGACAAATCAGTCACAGTAACGCTCGACTCTTATTGATTCCCCACTTTACTGAGTTGTGCTATACTGCAATGTTCTTTTAAAACAGCCGTCTTCAATGCGTGAGCGTCTCTTCAGACTTGACATATGTAATATTCTGTCTTAACTTTAATATTAAATTTTACGTTATCACCCATGGAATAATTAATGCCCAGTATAATCTGTCAGAGATGTCATGATATCAACGAGTCTAACGCCACCACCTGTCAGAAATGCGGCGCCAGATTCTGTCCCAGTTGCCACCTGGTAATCGAGTCACCCAGCGCCAGCATCTGTCCTCATTGCGGCAAGAAAGACCTGGGCTTCAAGCCGGGCAAATTTGCCGCTACCACATATATTCCACCCAGCGCACAAAGCAGCACAGCCGTAAATCAGACCTACTGCTCCAATTGCGGCTCGAAGATAGATCCCGGCATGAAGAAATGCCCTTATTGTGGCAGGTTGGGCGACCTGGTTACCCAGACCCCTCAGCAGGGCTACGGTGTTATGAAGCCGGCGCACGGCGAACCCGTTTCCGCATATTCGCGGACGGAACCTGAAGCGCCTACTCAACAGAAAGTCTGTCAGAAATGCGGCACGCCGATCCCGCCGGGTTCCAGCTTGTGCCCGATCCATGGAAAGTTCGGAGGCGGGGCAAAGCTTACCGAAGGCTTTACACCGACGAAAGATAAGAAGTTTGAAGGCGAAGTTTACAGACGTATGATGGAACGCGGCTCGAATGCACCGACGAGGGATGTGCCGGTCCGCCATACTCCACCCGAGCAGATTTACCCTCAAATGAGCCAGGCCCCGCAGCAGGAGTTTGTCGCCCCGCAGCAGGAGTTTGTCGCCCCGCAGCAGGAGTTCGTTGCCCCGCCTGAAGGCGGCGATCTTCGTACCTGTCCCAGTTGCGGCGCCCCGGTCCCCGACCGCAGCAAGATCTGCCCTAATTGCGGCAACAACCGCATACCCTACCAGAGAAGTAACCCCATGCTCAAGGCGGAAGAATATTATAAGAGCAGGGTATCCACTGTGTCACAGCCCATGCCCCAGCCCAATGCTTATTCGCAGCCCGCTGAGCAGTATTATGGGCGGCCTGCCGTGCAGCCTTTTGAAATGGCCCAGCCGGCCCCCTTCCCCGAAGTGATGGAAAGGCCTCGCCCTGAACGCAAGAAGGCCAGGGAGAAGCCGCAAAAAGAGCCAAGACAGCGTCCCGAGAGGGCGCACCGGCAAAAGAAATCTCCCATGCCTATCCTGCTTGCCCTCCTGGCCATGGTCGGCGTGGTGATAATCGTCGTGGTACTGGTCATGGACCAGCTTCAAACACCCCAGCAGGTCGTAGCTCCCCATGCGACGACATCCACCAACACCACGGTAGCTACCGCAGCAAACCCGGTCATCTCGGCCATCCAATACAGCGATATCACTGAGAGCAGCGCCACGGTGAACTGGAAAACGGACGTGCGTTCCAATAGCCGTGTAGTTTATTGCCTCGAAGGCGGCACGGACTGCCAGACCGCCAGGGATGACGCACTGGTAACCGATCACAGCGTGAAGCTGTCCGACCTGCAGCCCGGCAAATCGTATCATATTACGGTACTATCGGGGCTAAGTTCAGATATCAATGCGGCCCAGGGCAGCCAGGAAGCGACTAATGACCTTCAGACTACCGCCATCGTCGATAAGACCCCGCCCAAGATCACTGGTCCAACCGTGATGAACCTGGTCAGCAGCTCAACCGCCGCCACCGCCACTGTCGAGTGGACGACCGACAAGCCGTCCACCAGCCAGGTCGCCTACGGCACATCTGCCACTTACGGCACGGTACAGCCGGCGCAGACCGATACAACCCTGGTCACGGACCACAGCGTAACCCTGAATATGCTGCCTCTGACGGCCACCATCCACTTCAAGGTCACGTCCAGGGATTCCTCAGGCAACGAGGCCTCCTCGGTGGACACCACTTTCACAACGCCGGCAGCCTCCGGGACGCAAATCGGCCAGCTCGCTCCTGATTTCACCCTGGTGACTACCGACGGCACTAACCTCAACCTTGCCAGCTTTCGCGGAAGCAAGGTAATTCTTAACTTCTGGTCGATCAACTGCGGGCCCTGCAGGGAGGAGATGCCGGCCCTTCAGCAGATGCATGTAAACCACCCCAACCTGCCCATCATCTGTGTTCATTCGAACATACTTGGATCACCTACCGGTCCGCAGATAGGGGGCTATATCAGCCAGAACTCATTGACACTCACGGTGCCCATTGACGATACCGGCCAGGTTGGGGAGCTCTACAACATCAATACCATACCGCGGACGTTCTTCCTCGATGAAGGAGGGACGATCAAGAAGATACAGGACGGCGAATTCGGTGGCCTCAGTGAAATAGAGACCATGCTGAACTCTTACTAGGTTGGCCTGTACCCGGTAAATTTACAGCAGTTCCGAGAGGATCATAGAGATGTCCTTGAGCTGCATTTTCCCTTCGAGGTCTTCAGCTTTTAAAGCGTCATTCAACATCACCATGCATCCGGGGCATGCTACGGCCAGCACGTCCGCTCCTGTATCCGCGGCTTCCCTGACGCGGACCCTGGCCGGGCTCTCCTTTCCTCCTGCCAGGAAATCTGTGACGAAGTTACCACCACCGCCCCCGCAGCAAAATGAATTGGCCCGGTTTCTATCCATCTCAACTACCTTTGTTCCCGGCACGCTTTGCAGTATTTTACGAGAAGCGTCGTAGAGTTTATTATGCCTGCCAAGATAGCACGGATCATGGAAAGTGACTACTGAGTCCTTATGCGCAGGCTTCAACCTTTTATCCATTATCAAGCTGTCTATCATCTGCGTGTAATGATAGACTTCAAAGTTGTAGCCCATCTGCTGATATTGGTTCTTCATTATGTTATAGCCGTGAGGGCACAATGTTACCACCTTCTTCACCTGTAAGTCCCTGAATTTCTCTATATTTTTCTCAGCCAGGGCTTTGAATAAGTCCATCTCTCCCAACGAATAAACTTCGTTGCCGCAGCATTCCTCCTCGTTGCCCAGTATGCCAAATGACAGGCCCGCCTTTTTCATCAGCCCGGCCAGGTTGCGGGCCATTGCCTGCCCATTTTCATCGTAAGAGCCGAGACAGCCTACGTAGAGCAGGAAATCGTCGCCCTTTTCATAGATTTTAATGTCCTTCGCCCACGCGCCCCGCTCCTCCCTGAGATTTTTAAACGGGTTGCCGTAATTGTAGACCGATTCGAAAAACCGCTTGACTCTGGCGGGCAGCTTGCCCTGCTCAACCATGTCGCTCCTGGCCCCTATGATCCAGTCAACGATATCGGGAGCGAATTTCATCGGGCACTGTTCTACACAGTTGTTGCACGTAGTGCAGGCATATAGTATCTCAGCAAGGTGTTCCGACCAGGGGATCTCTCCTTTAAGCCACGCGTAGGATAACCACAGCCTGCCACCGGTAGAATATGTGTCGAATCTGAAGCGATTATAGGAGGGGCAATTGAAGGCCGAATAGTCGGTGGGAAACTTGCAGTAGCCGCAACGGAAACATCTGTGAATCTGGGTTTGATAGTTCTTCATTTTGCCACCTCCCAGTTGCCGGGGTTTAAGATGCCATTCGGGTCGAGCAGGTGCTTGATTTTCATCATTAATTCCAGCGTATTGGGGTCCATCCTTGCCATGGTCATTTTTTGCTCACTCAGATTGGGTTTCCACATAACGCCGCCGTTGTCCAGGGCGAATTCGGCCGCCTCGTCCAGCGCTGCCTTGGCCTTTTTCATAGTCTCAGGCTCAGCCCTGTTAAATGTATAGGAAAATGAAAACATCATGCTGTGACCACCGTCTATCATGCGGGTGGCTGCTGAATAGAACAGGCCATATTTTTCCGCCAGTTCAGCCAGCTTTTTCACATATATGGGGTATTTCTCTATAGGGGCAATGGGCCCGCTGTATTCAAACCCGCCTCCCTTGCTCACATCGGCAAACTTGGTTGTATCCTTGGAAGGCATAGCCAGCATGGGCGCCTTCATAGCTGGCATAAGGCTGACAAAACCCCCGTCCCTGCTCTCGAAATAAGGCCAGAGAGTATTCCACGCCATCTTCTTTTTGAACTCGATCTCCTCCTCAGTATCGCCGGTAATATAGAACAAAATATAGTAGTTGCCCCGGTACCTGAGGGGTATAGGCTGCGCAGTGACAACCAGGTCTTCGATCATTTCTGTGCGTCCAAGTTTGGACATTATCTCCGGTACCAACTCTGCTCTATCCGTAATGAACAGCATGACATCCCGTATCTTCTTGGCGGGATAAAGCTTCAGAGCGATCTTGGTGATAATGCCGGTTGTTCCAAACCAGCCAAAGAAAAGGCTGCTCAAGTCCGGCAGCGGAGGCCCCTTGGAAAACCAGTAGTTCGTGACGGAACACGATCCGATTTTGCATATCTCCCCGGTAGCTAAAACTACCTCAAGACCGCATACCATATCAGAATTAAATCCTCGCTGTTGTGTCAGCCGCCCCTGTCCATGTATAACGGCATTGCCCACCACCGTTGTTATAGGCGGGGAATCGGGGATGCTGTGACGAAGATGCGGATAGTTCTTTAGCAGGTAGCTCTTTAGCTTCCCGTGATTTACCCCGCCTTCTAATACCGCGTAACCGCCTTTTTCATTGACCTCGATGATTTTGTCCATTCTTTTCATATCCATGAGAATCCCACCCCGCTGCGGGATGACAAGCCCGGTCAGCGAGAGCCCACCGCCCTTCGGTACGATAGCTATTTTCTGGCTGTTGGCCAGTTTTACGATGGCCTGGACTTCTTCGGCGGTGGAAGGCATGACGATATAGTCCGGCTCATGCGGAGGCATCAAACCCGGGTCGCGTCCATACAGGTATTTCTCTTCCGGTGTATTCGAGACGTAGTCTTCATCCAGGATTTTGGTTAGCTCAACATATACATCGTTCATTCGCAATTACTCCTCAGCTTCCGTACTGGAAAGCTTTAAGCTCTGCTGCTCGCCTATTGCCAGCTTGCATAGATCGATCATATGTATAGGTTTAAGGCCCCGTTCAACCACCTTCGTTGCCAGTGTGTCCCAGCAGGCAGGGCAGTTGAAAACCACGTACTCGGCCCCGCAGTCCCGCATATCATCAAGATTCTTCTGCTGAACTTCGTCGGCCAGCACCGGTCCTTTGGCCATGCGGAAAATCTCTGCGCAGCACATGGCATTTTGTCTGTCATATTTTCTGTTCAGCCTCTCCACCCCGATCATACCGAATATATCGTCCACCATATGGTCTACCTGCGGAATCAACCTTGTTGAACAGTTCCTCTGATAAGCCACCTTCATCTTTAAAGGCTTTATCTGGCCTTTCAATTTGGCCAAACGTTCCAGGAGGTATTCAAAATAGTGTACCGGCTTGAAAGGAATATCGATTCCATAGGCGGGCGCAAGCGAGGCATAGGTGGCATAACACTCGTCATGAAGGCAGATCAACTCCTTTATGCCCTGCTTTTTAATATTCGCCAGTACTTCAGCCAGCCTTTTCTGTATGAGCGAGGTCCTGGCATAGTGCAGATACACAGCATTGCAGAAAAATTCCTGACCGAAAATTACCGACCATTCCAAACCCTCGAATAGTTTGCCGTGGGCCAGCGCATTGAAATGAGGCAGAAAACAGTAGGATAGCGCACGTTCCTGTAGCGCTCCAACCATGAACTTGCCGACCGGCTCACATTGATTAATCCACATGGTAATTATCGGCCTGGGAGAGGGCAATATGCCGTGCTCTTCCTGCCTGTCCACAATCATGTAGAAAGGGTGGTTCCCGTGTGGACAGTATTCCTCGCAGGAATAGCACGTGGTGCAGGCCTCCAGAATCATGGAATCCTCTCCATTTATGATCTTGCGCCATTCCTTTTTGGCGGCGGCAGCATCTAGATGGATGTACTGGCATTTAGTCAAGCACGAAACGGTCTTGCATCTGGCACATTTGTCCTTGTCGAACTGAAGTTGAGGCATGTCAAACTAACCTCCTGTCTTCACATTTCAACCATATTATCACATCACCCGACAATAAATCCCGCATGTTGGCAGAATTGACAGTGGTATGCAATGATAATATCCTATTGCAGAATATAAGAAGTATAAAATTGCCTCATCCCTAGAGGAACTGAGGCATGAGAGGTAAGATGAATAAATCACCGCAGGAAGCAGCAGCCGCGGCATTCGCACTGGCAAAAAAGTATGAGATGGAGAATGGAAACTGCGCCCAGAGCGTATTTGCAGCCGTAACGGAATCACTTGACGCGGAAAACAACGATGTTTTTCGTGCTGCGACAGGCTTCGCCGACGGTATCGGGCTGTCGGGCGAAGGCCATTGTGGAGCACTTTCGGGTGCTGTGATGGCCATAAGCTATTTATTCGGGCGTAAAAAAGAGGAGTTTCACCGCCGCGGCAAGATGATGAAATCACTTCTTCTGTGCCGTCAGCTTAAACAGAAGTTCATGGATAAATACGGTACATGCCGCTGCAAGGAGCTCCAGACCCAATTTTTCGGCCGGTTTTTTAATTTGATGGAGGCCTCCGAATTGGGTGAGGCAGTCAAGGCCGGCGTACCTGATAGATGCTCTTCGCTGGCCGGCGAGGTGGCAAGCCTCGCCGTTGAATTAATATTGGAGCAACAGGAAAGGGACGCCGCAAAAGCATGAGCATTTCCCGGGCGCATCGAGCGCCTGATTTTTAACTACCCAAAACAGCATGGAGGGGTGACCGAGCGGCCGATGGTGACGGTCTTGAAAACCGTTTTAGCTTCGTGCTAACGCGGGTTCGAATCCCGCCCCCTCCGCCATCTATCAATTTTTCAACCTTACTGGTACTCGCAGCCTATGGCTGCACTGTCGCGTTCTTAAGCGAGAATCCCAGCGCTATCAGCGCCACTCCGAAGAGCACCATATATACGGCGATCATCACTATTATCAGCGCAGCTCCTACGGCCATATTGGAGAATATCAGGATGCCCAGCAGCACCGAGAAAATCCCGCCCAGCAATAACAGCCATTTGTCCGGCAGGGTCTTCCACTGAGCCCCGGCAAATGCAATTTCGAATAACCCTGTCAAAAGGGCCCAGAAGGCAATCACGAAAAGCAGGATTATTCCCGCCAGCAGCGGCGATGAGAAAATCATAATGCCTGCCAGTATGCCTATGATGCCCTCGATTATCAGCAACCACCTGTCCCTGTGAGCAGGCTTGTTGACGATGCCTACTACCAATGCAAAACAGCCGTCCACTAATGCATATGCACCGATAAAAATCACCAGTAACCCGGCGGCAACCTCATGGGGTATGACCAGCAGGATGACGCCGAGGATGAGTGCTACCAGGCCGCGCAGTGAAACCAGCCACCAATTGCGCACCAACGATTCCAGCATACACACCTCCTATTTAGGTCCTATTTGGTTCTTAAGCTATTATAGACCTGCGGAACGGCCCTGAAAAGCTTTTTACCATTGCGAGCCAGCTAGTCACAATCTATAATATGCGCGGTAATTACCTATGGAAAGTAAATATCTGAAAACCGCCATGATCCTGGTATTAGCCAGCTTCATGCTCGTCAGCCTCGTATTCGGGATCGTAGTTCTGGTGGTCAGGGGGCCGTCATTTTTCGGGCACTCCGCTAAAACCTCAGCCTGTACGCAGGACAGGGCCGCTTCGCTCGCCGCTGACCTGATTAAAAACAGCTCCACTTTCAAATACGATGGGATCAGTGGAAGCGTCAAGCAGGTCAGTATAGATTCACCCGACAACGGCCAGACCTGGAACACTCAGTTCAGCTTTCAAACGGCCCATCCCGGCCACGGCGACAGGTCCGGCCAGGCTTTGGCCGATGTGATCACCAGCCACCTCGCTCAAGTAACGCTATCCAACTGCAAAATCGTATCTGCGATATGTGATAAGTCCTGGGACCTGCTTTCGGATAAGGGAATCCCCGCACATTGACTGCTATAATAATGCGTTGGGAAAGGTTGTAAATGGAAATCTGGAAAAAACTTTTAAATCGTATGATCCGGGCATCCAGGATGGATTCGAGCCTCTACGAAGAGATAGAGACCGACGATGAGGCGCTGGGGCAGGCGGTAATGATCGCACTCCTGTCCAGCCTGCTTATGGGCATCGGCATGGCCATAGCCGGGTTGATCGGTGGAGCGGGCCTCCTTTGGCCGCTGTGGGGGCTCATCAGCGGCTTTTTCGCCTCGCTCGCAGGCTGGTTCGGCTGGGTACTGATAACGTACTTCCTGGGCACAACCTTTCTCAAAGGCCCCGAAAAGGTAAGCATGGCCGAACTCGGCCGGACACTGGGCTTCGCCAACTCTCCGGGTGTGCTACGGGTCCTAACGTTTATCCCCTTGCTGGGCTGGGTTATCATCCTTATAGCCGGCATCTGGACACTGGCATCCGGCATAATAGCCGTAAGGCAAACACTTGACTTCTCTTCAGGCAATGCAACGGCCACCTGCCTGCCGGGCTGGCTGGTTTATATGGCGGTGCTCCTTCTTATTTACCTCTGGCTGCCGTCGCCGTTTAAGATTTTTCCCGGTTAAATAAGCCGGTTAGATTTCTTCGTACATGGCAATTTCGGCCTTGCCTTCCAGGAAAGGTTTCATTGCGGTGAACATCTCTTTGAAATGGGGCGCCGTCGAATGAAAGGTCAGCGCCTTATCGTCCTCATACCTTTCATAGAACAAGAATATGTTGCGGTTATCGGTGCGGCGCTGCACGTTGTAGTCAACGCATCCCGGGTCCTTCAGGAATTTAGGAGCGAAGTCCTTGATTACTTTGGCCAGTTCATCCCCCTGGCCCTCCTTGGCCCTCATCATTGCCGTAATTACTATCATATTTCCTCCTTCAATTTAACCCATTGAAATAGTCGATATATCCCCGTTCTCCCGTGGTCCGGGACGTGAAATTCCTGCCGTCCTTCCACTCTACATCGCCCAGGCCTTCGAGCAATTCCAGGTGGCTCATAACCTCCCGCCTGGCCATGTATTTTCCCCATCCCTTGCGCAGCCTGGCCGGGAACAGTTCCACGGATATCTCCTCCAGGCCAAGGACCCTGCCGTCCAATATTTTCAGTATATTCTCACAGCGCTCCCGATGGAAATTAATTACCTCTCCCGCCCTCTGAGCTGGCTTCAGGCAGTTTATTTCTCCATGCTCGTAAAGCCTGTGGCCAGGCAGGAGCAGGTCACATTCAGCGCATTCTGCCTTAACCCTGTTGATCGAATTGATATAGGCTATCAACCCGTAGGCATCATTGTGTCCGCCGTAGCCGTCGGGCAGAATACGCCTGTTTACCAGGTATTCCAGCACCAGTGAAGGGTGGGGAGTTATGCTGGGCAGAAGAGTATCTCCGCCGAAGACGATCTCTTCTTCGAGAATTGCGCAAATTGAATCCGGTGAATGCCCCGGCGTCTCTATGAAACGCATATCCATTCCCGGCAATATTGCGCCGTTTTTCACCGGATTGTCGACTTTAATCCGGCTTCTCTCGCTTTGATAATGCCGGCAATTTTTATTGAACTCGTCCGGCATTACGCAGTTGCGGCACGAGCCGGGAAAATCGGGACGGTTGGCGCCGTCATCGATGCCGGGATGGTAGGCAATCATGTTCTGATAGGCATAATGCGCCCACACCTCAGCGCCGCTATCCCGGATAATATCGCTGAGATTCCCGTCGTGGTCCTCGTGGCCATGGGTAACTACCACCCGCCCCACGTCCTTTATATCGAAGCCGGCGCTCTTAATCATGGGCTTCAACAATTCATATCTATCGAATTGACCGGTATCGACCAGAGTCAGCTTCTTCCCCGGAATTACATAGCACCACGAAGGTCCCAGGTCCCAATCCTCGCCCGACGCATAATAGATCGGGACGCCCAGACAATATATTTCAGTCCCTTTGGCTGTCCGGCAGAGCAGTATTACGCTTTCCCCGTTAGCTTTGCCCTGCTGGACTATTTGTAATCGGTGCAATAAAATATCCTCCTTAAAATTAACAAAGCATTATTGTAAGCGTTTGGCCGTCTTGTTTCCAAGTTTTTGCTACAATAATACAAGGAGCCTCTGCAATGACCTTTGCACCGGAGGTGATTAACGATGGAAGACAAAATCATCAGATACATATCCAAACTGAATGCCGGCAAAGTCAGGCTAACCGAAGTTATCGCCCATTTTACGCACGATGTCACCGGCACTGAGAAGGAAACTATTATATTCAAGAAAATCCTGCCGGCACTGCTGAATATGGAAAAAACCGAGAAGATCAAGCTATCCTGGGACGTCCTGCTGACCCGTTACAGGTTCCCCCGCTATATTTATACTAAGAGCGAAGAGCAGGACAACGCAAAGGAAACCAAACCCGAGCAGCCCCTGTGGCAAAAACAGATCGAGGATATCCTGAAAAAGGATGCCACCGTCTATCATAAAAAGGTGCGTGAGCTGCGTCTGCAGGATAAGTTCGAGAAGTTCGTGAAGCGGTACGAAAAAAGCTCGGAAGAAATCGCTCCTTCCGAGGACTGGATCAAGATCATAACCGCGGTTATGGAAACCAACCTGTCCCAGTATGATGTCATGCGCGCCTGCATCGAGGCTTTTAAGGCCGGCGCCCTCTGGGAAAAATATAGAAAAGAGTTTGAGGACTGATCAGGCCGGCTTTTCCAGTTCCCTGGCCACAGCCAGCAAACGTAGTAAAGCCGCTTCGTCGGCAGCGCCGTAATACACGGCTTCCCGTGGGCTGCGGTTCAATGCGTCGAGCGTTTTGAGCGCTTTGCGCTCGGTCATATCGTAATTGTAGATGAGCCAGGCCGCCAGTGCCTGTCCCGTCCTGCCCAGCCCCGCCGAGCAGTGTATGACCGTCTTTTCACCCTGAGAGACGGCCTGCTGTAAAAAATAGCATATATGCTTGAGGGCCTCGCCGCTGCAAAGGTGCTTATCCTGCGTGGGCGCCCACAATACGTTGTCCTGCCCAAAGTTCTCGCCATACACACCCAGCAGCCCGCCCGACAGTGTCGGATAATACTTGAGTTCCTCTTCGGATAGCATACATACAAGACGGCTGATCTCCTGTTTTTTCATGTAAGCCAGCCATTCGTCTACAAGTTGTCTCTCAACGAACTTCCCGGGATAGCCGGGCCGGCGCCCGCCGAAGACGTGAGTTTCTTCGGGCAGCGGAGCTCCAAATCCATATTCAGCCATAGTTTTGTTAAACCTTATGTTTCAATTCGGGATTATATATCACGGTCTCGCATCAATACAAGGTTCCATATGTGCATTTCGACAAATTGACGAAAGGGCCAGCAATTTATATCATAAGCGGGTTAGGCCTATTTTCAGTTGGCCGGTTAGTTAACACCGGAATCAAAGGATCGATATGGGAATAAAAATTACCGATACAACCTTGCGGGATGCGCATCAATCGCTCATTGCTACCAGGATGAGGACCCGGGATATGCTACCAATCGTGGAAAAGATGGACAGGGTCGGGTTCTTCTCGCTGGAAATGTGGGGCGGCGCCACCTTCGATACCTGTATCCGCTACCTGAACGAGGACCCCTGGGAACGCCTCAAAGATATCCGCTCCAGGGTCAAGAATACCCGCCTCCAGATGCTGCTGCGTGGCCAGAACCTGGTAGGCTACAGGCATTACTCCGACGACGTTGTTAAGGAGTTCGTGCGCTTTGCCCATAAAAACGGCGTCGACGTGTTCCGTGTTTTCGATGCGCTCAACGATATCCGCAATATGGAGCTGGCCATCCGTGAATGCAAGAAATACAAGTCCCACGTGCAGGGGACCATCTGCTATACCATCAGCCCCGTACACAGCGTAGAAGGCTTTGCTTCGATGGCAAAGGAACTGGAAAACCTGGGCTGCGATTCCATCTGCATTAAGGACATGGCCGGGCTTATTTCGCCGCCGCAGACTACCGCCCTGATAAAGGCTATCAAGGCCAGGAATTAAAATCCCCATCGACCTGCATTCCCACTGCTCCAGCGGCATGGCGCCGATGAGCTACCAGGCCGCCGCCGAGGCGGGCGTAGATATACTCGATACGGCCTTCTCGCCGTTTGCCTGGGGAACTTCGCAGCCTCCCACGGAAAGCGTGGTGGCGGCCTTCCAGGGCACGCCCTACGAGAGCGGCCTCGACCTTGAGCTCCTCTACGAGATCGGCGAAGATTTCGCCTCCATGGCGGTCAAGTACCACATGCTGCTTACCGCCGAGGCCACCAGGCCCAGCGTCAACGTCCTGCTGCACCAGATACCGGGCGGTATGTATTCCAACCTCATCAGCCAGCTTCGCGAACAGAATGCGCTGGATAAGATAGGCGCCGTGCTGGAGGAGATTCCGAAGGTGCGCGCCGACCTGGGATATCCGCCGCTGGTGACTCCCACCAGCCAGATCGTGGGCATCCAGGCGGTCCTCAATGTGCTGAACGGCGAGCGGTATAAAAAAGTTACCAAAGAGGTCAAGGACTATTTCCTGGGCTACTACGGCAGGCCGCCGGGCCAGTTGAACGAAGAGGTACGCAGGACCATCGTCGGGGATTCGCCCACCATCGACGGCCGTCCCGGCGACCACATTGAGGCCGGAGCTGGCGAAACTGAAGGACGAGAGCCATAAGCTGGGCATACTGCACAAGGAAGAAGACCTGATAACCTATGCCCTCTATCCCCAGGTAGCCGTCAAGTTCCTGCGGGGCGAGGCCAAGGAAGAGGTGCTGGCAAGCCCCATGGCAGCCGCCGCAAGCCAACGCGGCGACGATGTTCCATCTGAGTTCAGCGTCGATGTCGACGGAGAGGTCTTCAACATCAAGATCACACCGGTGCTGGGTAAAACCATCGAGCTGGAGAAAAAGAGCAAGCCCAGTGAAATGGTCAAGGGATCGGTGCTGGCGCCCATGCAGGGCATGATACTGACCGTTAAAGTCAAAGTGGGAGATAAGGTCAAGGAGGGCGATATGGTCGTCGTCACCGAAGCCATGAAAATGCAGAACGATGTGCACAGCCCGTTCACCGGCACGGTCAAAGAGATTTTCGCCTTCAACGGTGAAATCGTCAATAAAGATGATGTACTGATGGTTATAGACTGAGATGCTTAAGAAAGTCTTGATCGCCAACCGCGGCGAGATAGCCATACGTGTGATGCGCGCCTGCCGTGAGCTGGGCATACGCACGGTGGCCGTCTATTCCGAGGCGGACAAGGATGCGCTGTTCGCCAAATATGCCGACGAGGCTTATTACATCGGCGCCGCGCCGGCCTCGGAAAGCTACCTCAATATCAAGAAAATCATAAGCGTGGCCAAGGAGAGCGGATGCGAAGGGATACATCCGGGCTATGGATTCCTGGCGGAGAATCCGAGCTTCGCTTATGCCTGCGAGCGGGAAGGCATCAAGTTTATCGGCCCATCCAGCAAAGTCATCGAGCTGATGGGCAATAAAATAGCCGCCCGACAGGAAATGGCCAAAGCCGGGGTACCGATCACGCCCGGCACCAGTAAGTCGGTCAGCGAATTTGAAGAGGCGCGGGAGATCGCCCGGCAGATAGGTTATCCCATCATAATCAAGCCTTCCGGAGGGGGAGGCGGCATCGGCATGACGATTGTGCATGACGAGGACAACCTGAAGAAAGGGCTGGAGATGTCCAGCAAGATCGCCGCCAGCACCTTCGGCATGCCCGAAATATATATCGAAAAATATATCGAGCATCCGCGCCATATCGAGTTCCAGGTGCTGGCCGATTCGCACGGCAACGTGATACACCTGGGCGAACGCGAATGCTCCATCCAGCGCCGGCACCAGAAGCTGATCGAGGAAGCCCCCTCGCCGGCCCTGACTGCCGACCTGCGTAAACGCATGGGAGATATAGCCGTCAAAGCTGCCCGGCAGATCAATTACGAGAATGCCGGGACCATCGAGTTCATCTTCTCCAATGGAGAGTTCTATTTCATGGAGATGAATACCCGTATCCAGGTCGAGCACCCGGTCACCGAGATGGTGACCGGCATCGATATAGTAAAAGAGCAGTTGCTGATCGCCTCGGGCGAAAAACTGAGCATCAAGCAGAAAGATGTGCACATGAACGGCTGGGCCATCGAGTGCCGCATCAATGCCGAAGACCCGCTCAACAATTTCGTGCCTTCGCCGGGAAAGCTGCGCGGCTACCGCTCGCCCGGGGGCATCGGCATACGCGTCGATAGCGGCGTGCACACGCGCTATGCGATATCGCCCATGTATGACCCCATGATCTCCAAGCTGGTGGCCTGGGGCCGCACCAGGGACGAGGCCATCCAGCGGATGCGGCGCGCACTCTACGAATACGTTATTGTGGGGGTCAAGACCAATATCCCCTTCCACAAGGCTGTGATGGAGAACAAACGCTTCCAGAGCGGTGAACTGGGGACACATTTCATCACCCAGGAAACGACTCTTATCGACGATATGCAGGCCATTATGGCCCGTGAACAACCGCTCGAGGAGAAGCTCTCGCAGGTATTCGATGACAGCAAACGGACGGCTGCCATAGCCGCTGCACTGGCCTACTCGCAGATGCTGAATAAAAAACCGGGCTCCGCTGCCAAATCTTAAAGCTCAAGGCTTCTTCGATTCGCCTGGCTTATCCTCGTTCAACATGTCCGCCACGCTTTTCCCGAAGGCCTGTGCGGCCTTGCCCGCCTCCTTGAATTTAGCCTTTACTTCCTCATCCTTGAACCTGTCCCCCAGCGTCTGGGCGGACTCCCTGACTGCTTTGCCCAGCTCCGCAGCCTTTTCCTTTAGCTTGGGATCGTTGAATATCTGGCTCATGGCGCTGCCCAGGGCATCGGCCATGTCGGCCAGATTCTCCGACGCTTTCCTATTTTTCTGGTTCTCATTCTGTTCCATAATCGGCCTCCCAAATTAATTACCGCAATCTATTTTACTTTAAACCAGCCACCGAGGCGTTCGGCAAAACAACACGCTATAATCTGATAATATATTGAGAGAACAATTCAGCGGTCTCCAGGCATGAAGGAGGGGTTATGAAGCTTGTCAAGGCAGGTTCCGGAGCAGTAGTTATAGTCCTGGACCGGGAATTCACTTCCAAATCCGAAAGAGAGCTATTCGATATCCTCGAACAATCCGGCATTTCCCACGGTAAAGCGCTCATCCTGGATTTCACAGGAGTGGAGTCGCTGGACAATCTCGGAATTAATGTCCTGGTCAAGCTGTATGTGCGCGCCCACAAAACGCGGAATCATTTATTCGCTATCGGATTGAGCTCTCCCTACCGCAATGTATTTGGAGTGGCCGGGCTGGATAAAATATTTAACATAAACACCAGAGCTTCAGTCATGTTCAAAACTGCCAGTATCACCGGTAGCAGGGAGATATCCAGACCCGAATCCCAGGCTGACAGCCGCTGGGCCACGACGGCAGGAAAGTTGAAAGTGTCGGCTACGCCAAGGCAGGCTATAAACCTGAACGTGAACGGCCACAGAACGGCGGGCCCGGTGCAGGGCTTCGGCCAGCTATGGGAAAAGACCTACCGGATCGACCTCTCGGATACCAAGCTGACTCCATCCCAGATCATTGCCACGGTTAAAAGCAAATTCCCGGAGCTTCAACCTCCTGAAAACCGTTTCTACCCGACCGACAGGGGCATTGCACCAGGCGAGATAGTGCTGATCAATGCCGTCACTCCCGGCGGCCTGGTAGCAACGGGCGTGCTGGTGCTTTACGCCGAGGATCATACTTTCACTTTTATAACACCGCAGGGACATCCCGAAGCCGGATGGGTGACATTCAGGGCTTTCGAGGAAGCAGGCCATACCATCTTGCAGATACAGGGACTGGCCCGCGCCAGCGATCCCATTTACGAGCTGGCTTTCCGTTTGGCAGGTTCACACATCCAGGAAAAAATATGGACGCATGTGCTTAGAGTCCGCAGCCAAATACACGGGCAGTAAAGGGCAGGTTTACCTCGAAAAGAAATGCCTTGATGCTTCCCTGCAGTGGTCCAGGTTTTTCAACTTCTTTCAAAATGCGCAGATCCTGAGCATGCTTCACAGTATCACGCATCCTTTAAACCGCAAGTAACAGGCAAATACCTATGAAAAGATCCTGCGAATACGACGCCGCAGTTATAGGTTCAGGGCCCAACGGGTTGGCCGCAGCCATAACGCTGGCCGGGCGCGGCCTCAAGGTAGTCGTTCTGGAGGCGGCAGCGGAAGCGGGAGGAGGCGCCCGCACGGCGGAATTGACGCTGCCCGGCTTCCGCCACGATGTGGGATCGGCTGTCCATCCCATGGCAGCCGTGTCTCCATTTTTTTCATCGTTGCCTCTCTCAAGCCTCGGCGTGGAGTGGATTCGCCCACCCATCCAGATGGCACATCCCTTCGAGGATGGACGCGCCGCCCTGCTTAAGGCCTCGTTAGAAGAGACGGCGCTGACCCTGGAAGGCGACGGACCGGCCTATACCAAATTGGTCCGGCCCTTTGTAGAACGGTTCGGCGAATTAAGCGGCTACCTGCTCGGTACTATGCGCTCGGCACACCATCCACTGCTGCTTGCACGCTTCGGAATGCGTGCTCTTCACTCCGCCGAAAGCCTTTGCGGGGACTATTTCAAAGGCTACCTTGCAAGGGGTTTCTGGGCCGGCCTTTCCGCCCACTCCGTCCTGCCTTTGAATAAGAGGCCGTCGGCTGCTTTCGGCCTGGTCCTGAGCGTTACCGGGCACGCCGCCGGCTGGCCAATCCCTGCCGGAGGCGCAGGCAAGCATCTCGTCCGCCCTGGCACGCCGCTTATCATCACTGGGAGGCAAACTCATAACAGGCCACAAGGTAAATTCTTCATCCGACCTGCCGGATGCAAAGGCCATATTCTTCGACACTTCTCCGCAACAGCTAATCCAAGTCTTCGGCCCGCGCCTGCCCGCCGGCTATAAGCGGTCCCTGCAGAATTACCATTACGGGCCCGGCGTATTTAAAGTCGACTGGGCGCTGTCCGGCCCCATACCCTGGAAGGCCGGGGACTGCAATTCGGCGGGGACCGTGCATATCGGAGGGACCTTTGCCGAGATCGCAGAGGCGGAGCTTTGGGCCTGGCAGGGTAAGGTCCATCCCAGGCCTTTCGTCATCCTGGCTCAGCCCAGCCTTTTCGATAGCTCTCGCGCACCGGCCGGACGGCATACGGCCTGGGCCTACTGCCACGTACCCAATGGTTGTACCGTCGATATGACGGAAGCCATAGAATCGCAGATTGAGCGTTTCGCGCCGGGCTTTAAAGATTTGATCCTCCAAAAGCACATATCCGGTCCTGCCGAACTGGAAGCCGAAAATCCCAACCTGGTCGGCGGAGATATAGTCGGGGGCGCCCAGAACCTGAAGCAAATATTCTGCCGGCCGACCTGCCGCATCATCCCTTACAGCACCCCTCTCGAGGACGTATACCTGTGCTCCGCCTCGACCCCGCCCGGCGCCGGCGTGCACGGCATGTGCGGTGTACATGCGGCCAACGCCTATCTTAAAGGACTGAGAATATGAAAATACTGGAACGCCTGAAGAAAAACAGGGTGGTACGCCTGCTAACCAGGACCTATACCGGCTTCGATATGGACAACGGCAATCTGTTATCGGCGGCCGTGGCGTTCAACCTTTTGTTTTCCCTTTTTCCCTTTGCCCTTGCGCTGATCTCCATAGCGGGGTTCATCATGGAGTCTCCCGAATTCGAACAGAGTGTCGTTAACGTGCTCGGAGGCATGCTTCCCATGGCCAGAAACATAGTTTTGACAACGCTGCGCGATTTGGTCAACGCACGTCTGGAAACCGGGATCATTGCCCTGTTGATATTGATCTGGAGCGCGTCGTCATTCTTCTCCGCCGTGCGTGAGTCGCTGGATAGGGCATGGGGCGTTAAGAAGCAGCTCTCCTTCTTCAAAGGCGGGGCCATGGATATCGCCATGATGATCGGAGCCTTCATTGTGCTGACCCTTTATATCTGGATATCCACCGCCCTCAGCATTCTGCAGTTCAGAAATTTCCACAGCGAGGTTTTCCCGTTCCTCAACAGTACAACGCTTTCCACCACAGTTACCACGGCTATAAGCGCCTTCCTGGCTTTCGCCATCATCCTCGTCCTTTACAAATTTGTCCCCGCAGCAAGGCCCCGTTGGAGAGATATCTGGATGGGGGCATTGATAGCAGCGATAGTATTTGAGCTCATAAGGTTCCTTTTCATCTGGTATATCAATAATTTCGACGAGTATAATCTCGTCTACGGCTCGCTGGGTGCAGTCTTTGCGCTGCTGGCCTTCAGCTACACCGCTGCCTGGATATTGTTGTTTTGCGCCAAGCTGAGTGCCGTCAATGCCCGTATGAAAGACGGCGCCGGGTAAGCTGTGAAACCGGGCATCGCCTCGCCGGTGCAGTATAATCAAAGTAAGGATTCATCATGATCGGATTCCCTGACGCCTACCTGGATATCGAGACAACCGGCCTTTATAGCGGCAATTGCAGCATTACCGTGATCGGCATCTATTTCTGTAATGAATATGAGGGCACGCTGGTACAGCTTTATAATGAGGACTTGACACGCCGCCGGCTGCTGGAGGTATTGGAAGGTTCGGACTATCTCTACACCTATAACGGGGAGCGCTTCGACCTGCCCTTTATACGCCATCGGCTGGGCCCTGACCTGAACCGGATGTACCTGCACAGCGACCTGATGCACCGCTGTCATCAGCATATGTTAAAAGGCGGATTAAAAGTCGTGCTCAACCGGCTGGGCATATCGCGCGAGACCGAAGGACTGACCGGCTGGCATGCTGTATGGCTGTGGAAAAAATATTGTGCCTATAACGACGAGAAGTCCCTCGACCTGCTGCTGCGCTACAATCGGGACGATGTGGTCAATCTAAGGGACCTTCGAGAGAAGTTGGATTTGCTGGACCGGGCCAAAACCATCGATGAATGAAGTTGAAATAGAGAAGGGGGCCGACTCAATATCGGCCCCCTTCTGCAAACTAAAACCTGAGTTGCTGTCTACTACGCAACTCTATCGAGTTCCCTGAGGTGAGTGTCAATGCCCTTGCCGAACAGCTTCAGCACGATGGGTTCACCGTTGCCATATTTCTTGTAAACCCTGCAAGTCTCGCAGATGCTGGTATCACGGCCCGTTGCTCCCTTGTCATCCAGTTTGCAATAGGTCCCTTCGATCTCCCAGCACGGCAGGAACTGATATTTCTCAACCGGGCATTCGCCCTTAATCATCTCAGGGCAATTGCATAGCTCGAAACAGGGCGCCTTACCGGTCCAGAAATTTACGCCGCTCTCTTCCTTTACCCCGGTGGTTTTCTTCACATTTACTTTAGTCTCAGCCATTTGATTTGCCTCCTTTATCGGTCAGTTTGTTTGTTTACGTTACCAATTTAACACAGGCCTTGCTTACCGCCATCCGTTTTAACGCTTAACTTGCGTTTGCGCAAAAGCGCAAGTGTCCGCCGGCCTATGCTGAAAGGTAAATAAAAAATCCCTCCCCTCAGCGGGGAGGGATTGAAGCGCTTAATGATATCTCAGGAGGTTAGGCTACTGCTGTTTTTTCGAGCATCTGTATCGACGTGTTGATCCCACGTCCCATCAACTTCAACTGGATCGGTTTCCCGTCACCGTAGGTCTTGTATACACGGCAGACCTCGCAAATGCTGGTGTCTTTACCATCGGAACCGTAGTCATCCAGTTTGCAGTAAGTCCCTTCTATTTCCCAGCACGGCAGGAACTGGTACTTAAATGCAGGGCACTCGCCCTTGATCATATTCGTGCAGTGGGAGACCTCCCAGCATGGGGTCTTATCAGTCCAGAAATTGAATCCCCGGTCTTCCTTCGGTTCAGCTTGAGTTTCAATTTTTTCTAATGTCTTCGCCATTTTCTTTGCCTCCTGTCTTCCATCATCTTTCAGTTGAATATAATTTAACACCATACTGAGGCCACAGCATCCGCCGTAATACTTAGTAAGCAATTGCGCTTTTGCGCAACTGCATATTAGTGAAGATGCATATGGCCACAAACTTTACCGTATTAAATGTCCGCCCCCGCTACAATATTTGGCAGGCTGACGATACTCCTGCCCGTTATCCAAATATTTCAGGCGATGTTATAATACCCAGCTAAACTCATGGGCAATCATAATAGTCCTGTAAATTACACCGGTAAATTAACAGATGGCCGATAAAATGCGGGACCGCGGTTTCTACGGATGGTGGCTGCTGCCGGTCCTTTGCCTGGTCTATTCCATTCCCATCGGCTTTGCTCTTTACGGCCCCCCGGTGATTAACACCTTTATGGCCGACAGCCTGAAATGGCCGCGCGGCGAGATCAATCTGGGATATTCCATCATCGGCTTAATGCTGGGCATAGGGGCATTGCTAGTACCCTGGATGATAGACCGCTTCGGGCCAAGAAAAACTCTGGCGATCGGCGCCGTTATAGCGGCAATTTCCAGCATCCTGGTCGCCCTGCTGGGTCACATTTCACTGACTCTCGGCGGCCACATCTATCCGGTTGCCTACTGGATCATCTGCTTCTTTGTAGGGTTGGGAGTATCCTTCGGCACCGTCGTCCCGTCCAGGCATTGGTGATGCTGTGGTTCAATGTGCACCGGGCACTGGCTATGGGCCTGGTGCTGGGTGGAGGCGCTATAGGCGGTTTTGTCTACCCCCAGATCATAAACGCCGCCATCGTCAATTCAGGGGGAGACTGGCACATAGGATGGTATGTGATCGCCCTGGCCTGTTTCACCGGAGCGGTCATAGCGATGCTGGCAGTCCGCAACCGGCCGGAAGACCTCGGTCAACACCCTGACGGCCTATCGCCGGACCAATTGCATGAAGCTATTAAACAGCCCAAACAACGGTTGATCAAAACCTACCGTTCGCCCGTGAACTGGCGTTTCAGCGATGCAATTCGAACCCGTTCACTCTGGATGATCGTGATATCGATAGGACTTATTTTCTATTTATGGCAAACCATACTTACCCAAACACCTGCCCATCTGCAAGACCGGGGATTCTCGCCCTCGGACCCCTTATTGGTTTTGCAGCCCGCATTTGTTTACGGTCTTATTCTGGCTTTCAGCATCATCGGAAGGCTGAGCGTTTCCTTAATGGGAGACCGTATGGAGCCGCGCTTCATTATATCTTTGGCCGGAGTCTCTCTTTTAATTGGGGGCGCCCTTTTCTGGATGGCCTCCAAAGAAACACTTTGGGCCGTATACCTGTACCCTCTCTTTACCGGTTTTGGATTCGGGGCCACCTATGTTTGCCAACCCCTGATAATAGGCAACTATTTCGGGATTGAATCATTTCCCAAAATGAGCAGGATCAGCAATCCTGTCGGGTCGATTTTTCAGTATTCTGCGCCTGCTATAGCCGGATTCATTTTTGACATCAATGGGAATTACGCCGCCGCCGTCATCATAGGCTGTGCAGGTGCATTGATCGGCCTGATGCTGATACTTTTCTGCGCGCCGCCCAAGTCTGCTGCACTTGAAGCTTGACAGACGGGCTGAAGAGACGTAATTTTATACAGTTCACAGGCCATTACTGTATTTGTGCAACTCTCGCAATATTATTTAAGGAGCAGTTCGATGCAATTTCAAACCCTCTCGTACAGTGAAAAAGAAGGCATCCTACATGTAAAACTCAATCGTCCTGAAAAGAGAAATGCCGTCAACCAACGGGTAATCACGGACATCCGCCAGTGCTTCGCTGAAGTTGCTACCAGGCCCAGCGTGCAGGTGGTTCTTCTTTCGGGTGAAGGAAAGGGGTTCTGCGCCGGGACCGACCTGACTTCATTTCAGTCCACCGCCGACCAGCAGGAGATTCGAAGGTTTGTCCGCTACTTTCAGAGCGCCTTTCGTGAGATCGAGTTGCTGGAAAAAGCGGTCATCGCTCTCATACACGGCTTCTGCTTCGGCGCAGCCCTGGAACTGGCGCTGGCCTGCGATATGAGGATATGCACTCCCGAGGCCGTCTTCAATATACCCGAAGTCAACATGGGCATCGTTCCAGATGGAGGAGGCAGCCAGAGGTTGCCGCGTGTGGTTGGCCTGGGCCGGGCCAAGGAACTTATCCTGACCGGTAAAATAATCGATGCCCAAAAGGCGGAGAAATGGGGGCTGGTCAACGAGATCGTCAAACCGGAGGACCTGGAGAAGACGGGGATCGCCTGGGCCAAAGAGATCATGGCCAACGGCATCATCGGCGTCGGCCTCTCAAAGCGCAATGTTGATATGAGTATGAACATGAGCATGGATGATGCTCTCGAATGCGCCGGCATGGCGCAGAGCCTGGCCTTCTCCGATCCCAGCTTCTTGAAAAGGATCGAACAGCGCTTCCTGGATAAAGTCAAAGGCAAAAAAGGCTGAAGACCGTTAAAATATAGCTTGATGAAGATTGTTCTGCACGTCTGCTGCGGCGTGTGCGCGGCAGGCGCCGCCAGCGTGTTGCTGGCTGAAGGCCATACCGTTACAGGCTATTTCTACAATCCCAACATCCACCCTGAAGACGAATATAAGCGCCGGCTGGCGGCCGCCCGCACAACTGCCGAACGCCTGGGCTTCTCTCTTTTCGAAGGGCCTTACGATCCGGCGGCCTGGCTGGCGGCGACCGAAGCGCTCAAGCATGAGCCGGAAGGCGGCCGGCGTTGCTCCATATGCTACCGCATCCGTCTCGAAACGTCATTTAAGTTTATGCTGGAGAGCGGCCACGACGCTTTCACGTCGACCCTGACCATCAGTCCACACAAGTCCGCCGGAATCATTAACGCCATCGGCGCGGAAATAGGCGGAGAAAGGTTCCTGGCGAGGGACTTCAAGAAGAAGGACGGTTTTAAGAAGGCCACGGAGCTGGCCAGAAGCTGGGAAATATACCGGCAGAACTATTGCGGCTGCCTTTACAGCCGGGGTGATAAGCCCGGTTGATCGATTAGACCCCCTGTTCAGCGTTTCTTCTGGTGGAAGGCAATGAATCTCTCAATCGAGCGGTCGTAAGTGCGTTCGATTTCCGCCGGGAAGCAGCAGGCCGGCAATTCGCCGAACTCCTGATGATACCTTATGCACTCGCAGCACAGGCCTTTGCGCGGGCACGGCTCATATGTACAGTTGCACCTGGACTTATTATCGCTCAGTTTGCATTCCCTCATTTGTGTTCACCCCGGTATTAACAAGATCATATTAATCCAGTGAGCCTATATGCGAAGAGGGCTTCGGCTTCAATTCAAACTCGATTCCCGCTTCCTTGAATAGCTCCAGGAAGGCATCGTCCGCATATTTTCCGAAGGTTACGAAGCGCTTGATGCGGGCATTGGCCAGCATCTTGGCGCAGAGTATGCAGGGAGTATGCGTGCAATAAAGGGTTGCGCCTTCGAGGCTGACTCCATGCAGTGAAGCCTGGATGATGGCATTCTGCTCGGCATGGATGCCGCGGCAAATCTCATGCCGTGTGCCCGATGGTATTTTCAGCTCATCCCGGAGACAACCCAGCTCCAGGCAATCTTTAACCCCTGCCGCCGCGCCGTTATAGCCCGTGGACAGGATATGCTTATCCCTGACCGCTACGGCGCCGACGTGGTGCCGCTCGCAGGTTGCCCTCTCGGCCACAACCCACGCTATCTTGAGAAAATATTCGTCCAGGCCGGGCCTTCTGGCTTTTTTCATTTCACTGCCTTAATTATTTTATCGGCCTTTTCTTTAAGCGATCTCGCAGCGTCGAGTCATTCTTCAGAGTGTAATCCGCCATGGCTATGGGACCGCCCTTATTAACATTTTCAATTTCGGCAAAATCCCTGGCTCTGGCCTGCTCTTCGGTCAAAGCGGCCTGATTTTCCTCGCTTGCAATCTTGAGTAGCGTAAAGCGGGCGGCGACCACACGGCAACTATTTCAATTTAATTTTGATCTTCTCTTTCAGATATTTATACTCTTCCCAGGAATAAAGCCCGTCCAGCACCACGTTCGATGATCTTAAGGGCGGCTTCGATCCTGGGCAAATTCAGGATGGCGTAGGCGGCCATTCCATATTGCTTTCGCAGGTCTTCCCTCACGCTGCGCTCGTTCTGCTCATTTAACTCAAGCCCTCTTCTTTTTACCTCTTCGTCCGTCATGTCGCCGAACCTGATGGTCTTATAGCCATTGTATTCAAAACTTCGGCCACCTCCGATTTTCCCGAGCCGGGCATCCCTACCAGCGCTACTAACTTCATAGCAGAATTCAAATAAGAAAATATTCCTTTCGGCAACTGCCAATTATAGGGAAAAGGAACTTCCCTGGCAAAACGGCGTTAAGACCCGGGGTGACATCTCTCGTGTCAGTCTTTGCCATTGCCTTATCATTTCTTACGAAGGTCGCCTGTATGAAATTTTGCGAATTTTTTATACTTTTTTACGATCACTTTTAAGAAATTTCCCCCGCCTATCTATAACAGCTACGACGCCGTACTTGACAAGCTTCAAACAATCCACTATTCTAATCGTAAATACGTAGGAGGTAAATTCATGGAAGCTTATTGCATGAAATGCAGGGCCAAGAGGGAAATGAAAAATGCCAAGGCCATTAAGATGAAGAATGGCAAACCGGCAACCCAGGGCGTCTGCGCAAAATGCGGCACCAAGATGTTCCGCATCGGCAAAGCCTAGTATTTTTTTAAGCTGACATTTACAAGACAAAGACGGTTTCGTAAGCCGTCTTTGTCTTGTTTGTTTTGGGAACCTTTGGAAGTATAATGGTCCGGTCCGATTGGCCAGGACCGATTCATTCCGGGATAATCCCTTTCTTCAGGTAGACCTCGTGCATAAAACTTCGGAGAGAGGAAAACTTCCAGGCGAATATCAGTACACCCGCCAGGTACAGCGCTCCTCCGTCATCAGCGTTGCGGGAGTCCCCATGGCGCTGGCCAGGCCGCCATAAAGCAGACTGCCGAAGGGCGACAGCCCCATGAAAGCCATTACATAAAAGCCCATAACCCGGCCGCGTTTATCATCTTCTGCGATGGTTTGCAAAAATGTATTGCAGCACGCCATAGTCACCACCATGCCAAAGCCTGCGATGGACATGGCAATCAGGGAGAGCCACAATACCTTGGTAAAGGAGAGGGCAATGAGGCCTGTGGCGAAGGCCAGCGATGCTATCACGAGTACCTTAATTATCCCTACAACACTCTTGCGGGACGCCATATAGATGGCGCCGACCAGCGCCCCGGTCCCGGCAGCCGTAGTCAGGAATCCAAATATATTGGCGCCGCCGCTGAGTATCTGGCTGGCAAAGACCGGCAGAAGGACGGTATAAGGCATGGCCACCAGGCTGGCAAAGCACAGTAACAGTATGATGTACCTGATGGGAGCAAATCCGAAAGCGTAGGTCAGACCTTCCTTCATCCCCTTGAAAAAATGAGGCTGTTCAGTCGCTGCCGGCTTAGGAGCTATCTTCATTGCCAGCAGGCAGGCTATAACAGCAATGAAGCTCAAGCCGTTCAAAAGGAAGCACAGCCCTTCGCCTATTATTGCTACCAGTATGCCCGCCACGGAAGGACCAATCAGCCTGGCGCTGTTAAATAACGACGAATTTAGTGCTATGGCATTGCTTAAATCTTCCCTGTTATCTACCATCTCTACTACGAAAGACTGGCGTGTCGGCATGTCGACGGCATTTATAATGCCCAGACATGCGCTCAAAAGTATCAGGTTCCACACGGCCGCTGATCCGGTCATTACCACGGCGGTCAGCACCAGTGCCTGCACCATGGAGAGACTCTGCGTGATAATCACGATACGGTGGCGGTTGAGCCTGTCGATAACCACCCCGGAAAAAGGGGCCAGGATAAAGCTGAAGATAGTCGAGGAGAATGCTACTACGCCCAGCAGGAAAGCCGAGTTGGTCATGCTGTAGACCAGCCAGCTCATGGCTACCTGCTGCATCCAGGTGCCGATCAGCGAAATGCCCTGTCCTATAAAAAACAAACGGTAATTGCGGCCGCGTAGCGCCCTGAATACCAGGGCCACCCCCGCAGGTTGTTCCGGGGCTTGCGCGCCATGCAGGTTATTGTCGGCAACCATAACGTATTATTTTAATACAATATGCGGCACAGAAGAACCGCCGTCCATCTATACCTTAGATAACCAACCGATTCCCTCTACCGCGCATCAAATATAGTATAATAAACGCAAACGTAAATTAGGCGGAATTCACTATGCGAGATATTTTTAATCAGCAGTTTCATCCTAAAAAGATCATCGATAATCCTTCCGAGGGCCAGCTCAGGGACTGGGCTCTGGAGCAGGGAGGCGTCATTACCGAATTCGGCAACCTCGCTGTAACGACCAGGGTTCGCAACCGCATCGCCAAGTTTACTGAGATCGTGCTGGGGGAACCTGAGAATGAGTATATGAAGCTGGTTATGGATGTAATGGCATATCTGAAGGACAAGGAGATGATCATGCTGGACCGCGTAATGTGCCAGAAGGATGGCTATAAAAGGAAGTGCCGCGTCTACGTCGTGGCCGACTACCCGCGCATCCCGCTTATGTGGGGCAACACGCTTTTCCCTGCTGAGCCCGGTGAGCCGGACTTCATTACCATTACCGTCCCTGACTGGCCTGAGAAGAAAGTGCTGGTCTTCCCCGAGTCCGGCATGACATTGATCATGGGCAGCGACTATAAGGGCGAAAATAAGAAAGCCATGCTGCGGCAGGTTATGTACTGGTCTAAAAAAGACGGCAACCTGGGGCTTCACGCCGCCAGTAAAATTTTACGCATAATGCAGAGATGGAAAGCTGGTTGACAAGGGCTTTCTGCTGTTTGGCCTCAGCGGCACGGGCAAGACGTCGCTGGCCTGCCATTCCCACTGGCTGCGTCCTCCGGAGAGGGTGATAATCCGGCAGGATGACGTCGTAATATTGAAATCTAATAGTAGCGCCATCGGGACCGAAGAATCATTCTATATGAAGACAGATGCGCTGGAGCCCGGAGCGCAGCCGCTGCTATATGCAGCCGCCATCAGCCCACGGGCCATACTCGAGAATGTTCACGTCGACGCGGCTACGGGCAAAGTCGACTTCTTCGACTCCACGCTCACCTCCAATGGCCGGGCCATGGTAAAAAGGCGCGATATCGCCTTTACCGATAACAATATCGACCTTGAGAAAGTGGATAACCTGATATTCATAACCAGGCATAACGAGATCATCCCTCCCGTGGTAAGGCTTTCACGGGAGTGGGGCGCCGCCGCCTTCATGCTGGGGGAATCGGTCGAGACATCGGCAGGCGATCCCAGCCAGGCAGGCAAACCCCGCCGCGTGGTCGGCACCAATCCTTTCATAGTCGGCTCAGAGGAAGACGAAGGTAACCTTTTCCTCAAAATATTGAAAGATAACCCGCACATGCAATGCTATCTGCTAAACACAGGCACCGTGGGCGGGACTGTAAGTGGACAGAAGATAACCGTGCATGACTCGGTGAAAATCCTCGAGATGATTGCCAGGGATAAGATAGTCTGGAAAACGGATGATTTCTGGGGATACGAAGTGCCCGTGGAGATCCCAGGGCTGGACATGTCCCGTTTCGACCTGAACAACTACTATTCGGAAGACCAGATAAACAAGCTTTGCCGGAAGTTAAAAAAGGAAAGGGTGGAATGGCTTTCGCAGTTCAGCGGACTCGATCCCGCCATTCTCAACGCGCTCAAACCTTAGCATCTACTTGCCTGTTTGAGTCGGCGCCACTCTTGTTATTAATATGGTGATCGATGAAACGCAGTATCCTCCTGGTATTTGCCCATCCGGATGATGAGAGTTTCGGCCTGTCCGGCACCATACTCAAATACACCCGGCAGGGCGTCCCTGTGGACCTGGTTTGCGCTACCAGGGGTGAACGTGGAAAGCGGCTCGGCGTGCCGGAAGGCATGCCGACGGGCACGGCCAGGGAGGCGGAGTTACGATGCGCCGCTGCCATCCTCGGCATACGGGAGATTTACTTTTTAGGCTATATCGATGCCGACCTGGATAAGGCGCCCCAGGACGAGATCGCCGGCAAAGTCCTCGGCATAATGCAAAGCCTCCGTCCCGCAGTTATCATAACCTTCGGCCCCGACGGCGTAAGCCGCCACCCCGACCATATCGCCATCGGCAAGGCGGCAACGGCGGCTTATAAAAAGTTCACGGCAGACGACAACCCGGCCAAGCTCTACTATGTAACGGTCCCGGCCAGCCTGGTACCCAACCCAGACGAAATGGGGATCGTGACACGTCCCGATAACGAGATCACCACTACCATAGATGTCACCGGCTCGCTGGACATTAAGATCAAGGCCCTGGAATGTCACAGGTCCCAGAAGGACGCGCGGGACTTCATTAAAATGCTGCGCAGTAATCGGGAGTTACCTTTTACCCATAAGGAGTTCCTCTATCTGGCCCACCCTCATAAGAAAGCTAGAGAGACCGACCTGTTTCAATAAACACACCAGGAATAGCGTTGATTAGCAATAAATGGGTAACCGGCATTGCGGTGATCATACCCGCCTTCAACGAGGCGGCTTCTATTGCAAAAGTCCTGGCGGATATACCCCCAAGCCTGGAGGCCGAGATAGTTGTGGTAAACAACAGCTCCTCCGACGACACGGGCAGGATCGCAGCGGAAAAGGGCGCCACAGTGGTGGAAGAGCCGAGGCTGGGATATGGTTACGCCTGCATGAGAGGCGTCGAATATCTGGAGTCACATCCGCAAAAGCCGGATATCGTGGTATTTCTGGATGCCGATTACTCAGATTATCCGGCTGAAATGACAGCCTTGATCGAACCGATCTTCGAAACAAAACTTCGATATGGTGCTGGGTTCCAGATCACTGGGGAAAGTTCGCAAAGGCGCCATGCCTGCCCAGCAGGTACTCGGCAACAGGCTGGCAACCTGGCTAATAAAGACCTTCCACGGTGCTGAGTTCACGGACCTCGGCCCTTTCCGGGCCATAAAATTCGATAAGCTGATCGAACTGGATATGCAGGACAGGACCTACGGCTGGCCCGTCGAAATGCAGTTAAAGGCGGTCAAGCATCATTTCAGGGTCTGCGAAGTGCCGGTCAGCTATCGTCCCAGAATCGGCAAATCTAAAATATCGGGTACAATAAAGGGAACTATCATGGCCGGATATAAAATAATCAGCTCCATTTTGAGGTACGGGTAGGCTGGAAAGCAGCAATGGCGAATATTCCAGCCTGGATGGTAATTGTGTTCACGGTCTATGCTCTGCCGCTGCTGTTTATCTTTTTATACAGCCTCACGCAGGTCAACCTGGTCTACCGCTGTTTCAAACAAAACAAAAAGTCACGGGCAAACCCGCATAGATGACTGTGATCCGCCGTTGCCTGAGGACCTGCCCTTCGTAACCGTGCAATTGCCCGTTTATAATGAGCTATATGTGGTCGAAAGGCTGATCGACGCCGTAAGCACCTTCGATTACCCCGCCAACAGGTTTGAAATCCAGGTCCTGGACGATTCTACCGACGAGACCTTCGACCTGGCCGAATCAAAATGCAAAGACGCTCAGAGCCGGGGGCGTCGATATATCACATATTACCAGGAACGACCGCATAGGCTTCAAGGCCGGCGCCCTGGCGCATGGGCTTACGCTGGCCAGGGGCGAGTTTATCGCTATTTTCGACGCCGATTTCCTTCCTCCTCCCGATTTCCTGCGGAGGACCATCCCTTATTTTCAGGATGCCGGAATAGGGGTAGTGCAAACCAGGTGGGAGCATGTCAACGAAGACTATTCTCTGTTAACGCACCTGCAGGCATTCGGGTTGGATGCCCACTTCCGCATCGAGCAAAGAGGACGCTGCGCCGGAGGTTATTTCATCAATTTTAACGGGACGGGCGGCGTATGGCGCAGGACCTGTATCCTGGATGCGGGTAACTGGCAGCATGATACATTGACCGAGGACCTCGACCTTAGCTATCGGGCGCAGGTCAGGGGCTGGAAGTTCAAATACCTGGAAAACGTGGGAACCCCCGCCGAATTACCGGTTACTATGAGCGCCCTCAAGACCCAGCAATTCCGCTGGACCAAGGGTGCAGCCGAGTGCGCGAGGAAAAACCTGCCCGCCGTTTTTAAGTCCTCCAAAATTTCGGCTTTAACTAAAATCCACGCCTTTTTTCACCTGACCAATAGCACGGTATTCCCCTGTATACTGATTTCATCACTTCTTAGCATACCCTTTCTCTTCATCAAGAGTAGTTACCCGATGTATGCCGGCATTTATTTATATGCTTCCTTTTCCCTTTTAAGCCTGCTGGCGCTCGGCCTGTTCTTTCGGGCTTCCAGGGGTTTTGGCAAAGCTGTTCCATTTTCCCCTTTTCTCAAGGATTTCCTCCTGTTCCTCTCGTTCTCCATGGGATTTTCACTCCACAATTCGGTAGCTGCCGTCGAGGGCTATGCAGGAAAGAAAATGCCCTTCATCAGGACGCCCAAATATAATATCCACAAACACACTGATAGCTGGAAGGGCAAGAAATACGTGGTTAACGGCACAGACACTATCACCGCCATAGAATTCCTCCTGTCGCTGTATTTTCTGAGCGGCGTGTTTCTCGCCTTCTATCTGCGGGAATACGCGCTGCTGCCCTTCCATATTATGCTGGCGGTGGGATTCGGACTGGTGGCAGGCTATACCGTATGGCAATCCAGGTTAACGCAGAAATAGTCGAATGCTGAGATATAAAGCGCTCCAGGCGTGTCTTGTCGCTTTTTCACTGGCAGGCTACATCTGGCTGGGCTATTTTACGGTCAGGACCAGCTTTGTCCAGGTCCTGCTGCTCTATCTTTTCCTCTTTGCTCTTTACCTGGTGATAATCCGCAGCAGAGTTTTCTCCAATAACTTGAATTTTGCCATTGGGATAGCGCTGCTCTTCCGGCTGTCCCTGCTTCTCATGACACCCAACCTGTCGGACGATTTTTTCAGGTTCATCTGGGACGGCCTTCTTTTCGCCCACGGCCATAACCCCTTCCTGACGTCGCCGTCTGCTTTCATGCAGAGCGGCCAGACAGTGCCTGGCATCGATCCGTCGCTTTACTCAGACCTGAATTCCCAGGGCTATTTCACCGTATATCCTCCGGTCTGCCAGTTCATCTTCGGCCTGAGCGCGGGAATCTGGGGAAGCAACCTCCTGGCCAATATCATCTCCATCCGCATTTTTACGCTGGCGGCCGAGTTCGGCACACTGATTCTCCTCGGCAGGACAGCCAAACTGCTGGGCTTTCCGCCATCTTCGGTGCTTCTATACGCTTTTAATCCCCTGGTCATTGTAGAGCTGACCGGCAACCTGCACCCTGAATCTCTGATGATCTTCTTCTTGCTACTGGCAGTCTACCTGCTTATCCGGGAACGGCAGGTTCTCTCGGCCTTGGGCTTCGCCCTGGCGGTTGGAAGCAAGCTGATACCGCTTATCTTTCTGCCCCTGCTGATCAAGCGCCTCGGCCTGGCTAAAAGCCTCCGTTATTTCGCCATTGTGGGCGTTGTGGTGTTGCTCCTCTTTGCACCCTTCCTCAGCCTTCAGTCAGTCTCGAATTTCCTGACAAGCCTGTCCCTTTATTTTCAGGTCTTCGAATTCAACGCCAGCCTTTATTATATTGCCAGGTGGATCGGCTACCTGGTCAAGGGCTACGATACGATCGCGTTTAACGGCATTGCCCTCGGCCTGCTGGCCTTGGCAGCCATTATTGCCATAGCCTGGAGGCAGAAGACGATTAACTGGCAGTCCTTGTTCACCGGCATGCTCTTCTGCCTGACGGTCTATCTGCTTTGTTCAACCACCATTCACCCCTGGTATGTGACGCCGCTGGTCATGTTCTCGGTCTTTACCCGTTTCCGCTATGCGATAGTATGGTCGGGATTGATTATTTTGAGTTATTCCGCCTATCAGACCTTCCCCTATACGGAAAATTTATGGCTGGTGGGCGTGGAATACATGGTAGTCGGCGCGTGGATGGCATGGGAATTACTGTTTAAACATGAGCTGAAGCTGGCGGACGAGCCAGCGCAACCGTCACCTATGTAATGGCTCCGCCACAACTGCTCCCGGCGCCTGCGGTGCAGCCGAAACAATGCGCTCCGAAAACGATGCGCCTCTTCAAGAATTCATGGCAGTCAAAATTGAAGACCGTCACAGCACCCTCCGGGATGGCTGACTGCAACCCCAGCATCTGGTTAAAATCGCAATCATATATCTTTCCGTCGCAGTCTACACTCATCTGGCTGCGGCACATCATGTTCAGCGCAGCAACCGGGTTAAAAGCGCTCTTCAGTTTCAGCATGTAGTCCCCGTATATGCCCGACCGTTCAAGCTGTGCCCTGAAGCGGTTTACCGGCATATTGGTCAGAGCGTAGAGCCGGTTGAAAACTATGCCGTAGCGTGTAAGCAGCTCTCGTTTAAAGTCGGCCTCCAGCGAGGCCTGGGAGGCGGGAAGAAAAGCCCCGGCCGGGTTGTAGACCAGGTTGAGTATAAGCCCGCTGCCATCCTTGCCATAGCCCTCTTTATTTAGCAGCTTAAGGGCGGCAATGCTTTTTTCAAATACGCCTGCGCCGCGCTGCCTGTCGGTAAAAAATTCCTGGTAATAGGGTAATGAAGCAATGATCTCCACCCGGTTCTCCGCAAAGAATTGCGGCAGGTCATCCATCTTTTCCCCGTCTTGGGGATTACCATCCAGCATCACAGTCAGGTTATGCCTGACCATCACCTTTTTCCCCAGTTTAGCGGCTTTTTCCACCAAGTCACGGAATTGCGGATGTAGCTCCGGTGCGCCGCCGGTTATATCCACGATGCTTATCCTGTCGTTGCGCGGCCAGGATTTCCAGGCAGCGCTCGATAACGGGCCGGCCCATCGCTTCATTTCTTTGCGGCGAAGCGTCGACATGGCAGTGGACGCACGCCTGGTTGCATTGTCTGGTGATATTTAATTGCATCGTGTCCAGAGATACAGGCATTATCTCCAGATGGTGCCGTGCCAGCGTGGCTGTGAAATTAAATTCTGCCTGGTCCATTCTAGACCCCGCTGCGTTTCATGGCATTATGCATTTGTACTCCCATGACCAGTATAGCGGCGGCGCCGACTGCCGATGCTACGTGGACCGCCTCGGTCATCTGGTCCGGATTGGCCCCGGCCTCGAGGCACTTGGTGGTGAAGGCATCTATGCAATAAGGGCATTCCTTTGCATGCGCCACGGCCAGCCCGATGAGGGCCTTTTCGCGCACCGTCAAAGCGCCTTCGGTGGAAGTGCTTGCGCCATAGTAAGAAAAAAATTTATCGGCCAGGTCCTTCCTGAAATCACCTATTTCTCCGAACCGTTTAAGGTCTTCAGGCTCATAGTAGCTCATATCATTCCCCTCCAAAATAATTGCCTTAACTAATTATAGTCACACTGCAGAAAAACCGGCTAGGAAATCGGCCAGCGCCCCCTTCGTTTCGCCACATTGCGATAGCCACGCTTTGAAGTCGGCGAAGTCGTCGATGTCGATCAGTGCAGGCAGCATGAATATTTTTAATCCTAGCTTGCCGGCTCGCGCCAGCGTCCTCTCAGTCACCTCAGGAGAACTCCAGGGAATACCCTGGAAAAGCTGTGGATGCGCTGCGTTCATCCCTAACAGGTAATAGCCACCATCATGGCATGGTCCCAGGACAAGATCGTAATGGTCCAGCGCCTGCAGGGACTCGTTAATGATGTCGGCCGAGATATCTGGTACGTCGCTGGCAAGAATAACGGCTTTCCCCACCCCATCGGCAAAGGCTTCTTTAAAAGCGTTGGTCAGGCGCTGCCCCAGGTCAACTCCGACCTGTTCCCGCAGCATAAAACCCGGTCCGGCCCACTCCATCATACCCTGCCGGTCCCTGCTGTCTGTGTAAAAGATATACTTGCCGATACTATCCGGCAGGTTTCCCATTTCCCGTAAAATGCGGTGGGCACATATGCGGTAGAAGTCGGCAGCCTTCTCCTCTCCCATAGCTGCGGCCAATCTCGTTTTTACCTTGCCCGCAGCCGGGTAACGAACCATAATAAGAACGGAATCCATGATTTTCCCGCCGTTTCTCGACTGGCTATGAGTATGTTCATAGTATAGCATTGGCTTTCATCCGCCACGAATATTGCGGTCAAATTTAACAGGCGGGCCACTTTGCTATAAAATTGTCCTGGCTTAACTAACGTTCCGACTCAGGGAGGCAAGAAGGATCATGAACAAACTGGCTAGGGAAATCGACGAAATCTTTATCAATGGGGGTTCACCGCTGGTGCTCATGGGATTTCTTTGGCTGGGGCTGTGGCTTTTTCCCTGGTATCAGACCTTTTTGCAGAATCCGCACTGGGGGCACAACTACGGCGAGTCAATGGCCTTCCTGGCGGTAGGGTTGGCCTTTTTCAACCATAGGACCGTCTCATGGATACTGGCGCTTCTGGCGACCGCTTTAATCATCCCCATTTCGCTGGAGTGGCTTCCGCATCCCAACACTGCAGCCATTAGTGCCGTGTTGGTAATCCTGATCGTCGTGGACATGATAGTGGAGAGACATCATCATAAGGACGATCTGCTCACACCTTCGGCCCCGCAGGCGGGAAAAGTGAAAAAGTACCTGGCCTGTATATCCTACGTACTGCTGGGGTCTCTGGCGCTGACCTACTACCTGATCCGGCTGCCCGGGGGAACTACCGAAACCGATGTTGACGTTAAGGCCTTCGATGCACTGCTCATACCATTCGTCATCATATTGCTTATCGAAGTACTGGCGGCCAAACCGGGCCGTATCTGGCCGCGCTACCTGGCTTTTTTCTTCGGCATGATGATTATGGACGTCCTGCTTATCATGCAGATGGACCAACCGGAGACCTGGGGAGTGCTGGCCTTCACACTCTTAATCACCATAATCGGTATCCTTACAGTGGCCCTGGCCCGCAGGCCGGCATCTTCATCGGCTTGAATTATGGCAAAGCCCCGGTCTTCTCAAAGTTGGTCTTATCCCTTTCATACTGCTCATAGTGCTCGGCGACCATGTCCCTGATGGGCAGGTGATAGGGACAGCGTTCTTCACATTCGCCGCACAGGCTGCAGGTTGCAGCTTTTTCCATTACGGCCGACCATATACCTGAGAATAGTTGAGATGACGGAAGGCGCTGTGCCAGGCTGGGGTAAATCATAACGGTCGATATGGCGATGCCCTCCTTGCAGGGCTGGCAGTAGTCGCAGCGGTGGCAGAACCTGGTGCCGAGCTGTTTTTTCAATTTCTGCATCTGATTCTTTTCCGCTGCCGTTATCTTCAGGGGCCCCTTCAAAATCCCGACTATCTCGTCGATCTCGTGCGGTTTCTCTATACCGGGTATGGTCGCCACGTCCGGGAACTGGAAAAGGTACTTGAAAGCGATTTCGGCATCGGTTATCATGCCGCCGGCCAACGGTTTCATATCTATAAACCCCACGTCGTACTTCCGGGCCAGCGGCAGCAGCTCGCTCTCCGCCTCATCCGTAACGAAGTTGAAGGGGAACATGACCGTCTCGAAGCGGCCGGTGGCCACCGCTTTCTTGGCCACGTCGATCTGATGGCTGGTTATGCCGACATGTTTGATTTTTCCCGCCTTTTTGGCCTCTTCCACGACCGCCATGGGACCTTCGGGGGCCAGCACCATGTCCAGTGACGCGAAGTCGCTGACACTGTGAAACTGGTAAAGGTCGATCGAGTCCACGCCGAGTTGCCTGAGGCTCTGGTCGAGGTGTTTCCTGACCCCATCGGCCGACCTGGAGGTGCTTTTCGTAGCCAGTATCAGGCCTTCCCTTCTCCCTGCGATGGCCTTGCCGATCCTTTCTTCGCTGGTAGAATAGGCGTTGGCCGTATCCAGAAAATTTATGCCGAGGTCGAGGCATCTCTTGACCACGGCTATGGCCTCATCCTCCTTGAGCCTCTGTATAGGTATCCCTCCGAAGCCGACCCTGGTAACCATCAAATTGGTCTTTCCCAGCCTTATTTTTTCCATTTTGTCACCTCGAAAAATTAACGGTTTTAGCCTGCTTTTTATATTATAATAGCCGGATGCGTTTCGCCCTAATGATTTTACCGCAACCCCTATAGGGGCTATCATTAGTTTATTAAGTCTGCAGGCAAGAGCAGGAGGAGCAGGTGACATGGATGTATCTGAAGCCATCAACAAACGGAGATCTATCAGAAGCTTTAAACCCGACCCGGTACCTCAGGATATATTAAAGAACATCGTTGCCGGCGCATTGCGCTCGCCCTCGGCGTCCAATAGCCAGCCCTGGGAGTTTGCCATAGTCTCAGGCGCAAAGTTGGAGGAGATCAAAAAGGCCTTTATAGCCAGTTCCGGCAAGTTGCCCGTCCTGGACATATCCATACCCATGAAATACCCTGAGCCATGGGCCAGCCGGCGCAGCGCTGTAATGGCCGGGGTGTTGGATAAGCTGGGCGTTGCCCGTGAAGATAAGCAGAAAAGAATGGAGTGGGGGCTGCGCGGTTTCAACCTGTGGGGCGCACCCAGCTGCATCTACGTGATGATAGAACGCTCCTTCTATATGGCGGAAGAAACCACCAATGTATGGAACCTGTTTGACTGCGGCCTCATAGCGCAGGGTATCATGCTGCTGGCGACCGATTTCGGCCTGGGTACCATACCCGCCATACAGCCCGTCCTTTATCCCGACGTTATACGCAAGATATTGGGCCTACCCGACTCCAAACTGCTGGTCATGGGCATACCCATTGGATACGCGGCGGACGATCCCGTCAATAAGTTCCGCACCGAAAGGGAACCGCTGGATAAAGTGGCGAAGTTTTACACCTAGGCCGGAAGATATCGTAATCGGACCGTCTACAATTTGTTTACATATCCGCAATGCGGGCATTGGACGGTCGGCTGGTTATAACCCGGTGGAAGCTTCAGCCCGGTGCCGCAGTTCTCGCAGTTGAGGGACCTGTAGTTGTTCATCTTCCACAACAGGTTAGATGTCTCGCGGGCCCGGTCTATACGGTCCTGTACCTCGCCGGCCTGGGCGCCGGCGGATGCCTCCCTCAGGCCTACTGTCGAGGCGTCTTTCAGGATGGAGGCCGGGATGACGTTCTCGTTCTCCACCTGTTTGTAAGAACTATCATAATCGGCGTAGGAAGCGCCGTGCATTGAACGCAGGATACGTATCCTGTCGGCCAGAGGAGGGTGCGTGGCGAAGAGGTCGTTGCCTGCCGAGCCGCCCTTATAGAACGGGTTGCTGATATACAAGGGGGCCATGGCCTTGTTGGCAGTCTGCACCTTGGTATCATTGTTTTCCAGCTTCTCCAGCGCCGAGGCCAGGCCTTCCGGGTAGCGAGTATACAGGGCCGAAGAGGCGTCGGCCAGGTATTCCCTCCTGCGGGAGACGGCGAAGTAGATGAGCTGCGCCATGATGGGCGCCAGTATCATCAGCACCAGACCCACTATCAGGATGATCAGCATGGCCGCTCCGCCTCCGCTACCACCGGAGCTTCTCCTGCCCCCCATGCCGCTGAAAAATAAGATGCGGGTGGCATACCATGCCAGTATGACGATGGAGCCTAGCAGGATGCTGGCCAGCATCATCAACCGTATATCCCGGTTGACTATATGGCCTATTTCATGGCCGATGACGCCCTGCAGCTCGTCGCGGTTGAGCTTGTTAAGCAGTCCCGAGGTGATGGCTATAGATGCGTGGTCCGGATCACGTCCAGTAGAAAAGGCGTTGAGCGCCGGGTCGTCTATGATGTAGACGTCGGGCATCTTCTGCAGTCCGGAGGCAATCTTCATTTCCTCGACCACGTTATAAAGGCGGGGATGGTCGTCGGGCCCGATTTTTTTGCTCCCGACATGCCCAGCAATATGTTGTCGCCCTGGAAGAGGGCTATCAGGTTCATGATGCCCCAGACGAGGGCGGCGATGATCACGCCGGCGATGGGGCTGTCTAAAAAATATAGCCCGATGAAGAAACCAATCAAGAGCAAGATAATGCCCATGAAGGTTACCAGAATCACCGACCTGATCTGATTATCCCTGATCTGTTCCCACATTGATTTTACTTAGTGCCTGAAGTGTCACCGGGTTTAGCGAAGCTGACTTTAGGGGCTTCACGCTCTTCGGCTGCCTTGACCTCGAAAAACTCTTCCTGCTTGAAATTGCCCATCCCGGCGATGATATTGGAAGGGAACATCTGGATCATATTGTTGTATTTAAGCACGGTATCGTTATAGAACTGGCGGGAGAAACTGATCTTGTTCTCGGTGGAGGATAGCTCTTCCTGTAGCGACAGGAAGTTCTCGTTGGCCTTCAGGTTGGGGTAGTTTTCCACCACGGCCAGCAGGCGGGAGAGGGCCGAGCTCAGATCACCTTCCGCCTTCGCCCGGTCGGCGGGTCCGGCGCTGGACAACGACTGCGCCAGGTTGCGTGCATTAGTGACGGCTTCCAGCGTGCCCCGCTCATGTTCCATATAGCCTTTGACGGTCTCGACCAGGTTGGGTATCAGGTCGTGCCGGCGTTTGAGCTGAACGTCGATCTGCGCCCAGGCGTTCTTGACCTGGTTGCGGGCCCCGACCAGCCCGTTATAGATGCCTATGATGATTAAAATGAGAATAACGACGATTACTGCGATAACGATCCCGAAAATCACCTTTCACCTCCGATTAAAACATCCGGTGTTGATAATATGTGTAAATTCCTATGTAACGCCATGTTGATGCGTGCCCTGGAAGGCATGTCCCAGGAAGGCCAGAATTTCGGACGATTGCGCGTTGCCCGGCTGTTCCATCTGGTGTATAACCTTCTGGAGTTCCCCGTTATCGAACCACAGTCCGTCGCCCCGAGGGCAGCTATCGATCAGTACTTCGGGTTCCTTACCCAGCCAGGCTTTGTCCATTTTACGGCCGCAGATGGGACACCTCCGTTTGGCCTCATTCACCACCGCTTTGCGGGGGGAAAACAGGCCGCCTGAAAGATCGGCGCCGCCGGCTTCCAATAGCGCCGTCAGCAATTCCAATTCCTCCGAAGCCAGCCATACCCCGGAGCACTTCAGACAGTAGTCCAACTCGATCCTGCGATGCTCGACCACCATCATATCGCTCCTATCTACCGGGCACTTCATAAATTCGATATCCTACTGGTATAGTGTAAGGAGATGAGGCAAATTGTGCAAAATCCGTCATAGTACGCACCTATATACAGTTTTACGCATTTGCCGGAAATATTTGTACAATATAAGAAGTGCTTATCGGATGGCAGGAGGTTTTAAATGGCTAAAGACATTAAGATTTTGGGAGTTGCCGGCAGCCTCAGAAAGGGTTCTTTCAATAAGTCGCTGCTGCGGGCGGCCGGGGAGATGTTGCCAGAAGGCGTTACAATGGAAATTTTCGATCTGGAAGGGATTCCCCCTTTTAACCAGGACCTGGAGAAGGACCCGCCCAACCGGGTCAAGGAATTCAAAAGCAAGATCCGTGCAGCCGATGCCGTATTGATCGCCACACCCGAATATAACTACTCGGTGCCGGGCGTGCTCAAGAATGCCATCGACTGTGCCTCCAGGCCATATGGCGACAGCGTCTGGTCCGGCAAGCCGGTGGCCATTATGAGCGCCTCGACCGGCATGCTGGGCGGCGCCAGGTCGCAGTACCACCTCAGGCAGTCCTTCCTTTTCCTCGATGTTGTTGCGGTCGTCCATCCTGAAGTTTTTGTATCCTTCGCGCTGCAGAAATTCGATGAGAGCGGAAAGCTGACGGACCAGCCGACCAGGGACGTTGTCAAGCAACTGGTACAGACCCTGGTGGACCTTGTGCACAAGTTAAAGGGCTGAATGCTGTCAAACGGTAATTCTGATCCCGTTACTCGTTCAAAATGTGCTTGCTAACGTTGCGGTAGTTGATATTAGATTGAAGGGCAAACATCGTCGTGGTGAGCTTATGTGTCCATAACAGGCTTTGGTAAGCCTTTCTCAATATCACCGGCCAGGAATACAATTTACGGCTGCAACGCGATATGCCGGCCGCCAGGTCCTCTTCGGTCATTGAAAGGGTCCTGTGAACCACTTGAGTCATGTCATAACGGTTCCAATCAGCGGGGAAATCCGTATAAATAAGCCGTCCGTCCTCCCTAATCCTCTCGAAAAGGCGCGTCCCCGGCAGAGGAGTCAGATGCGTAATCTGCATGACATCTATAGCACTTTTCGCCATATATTTTGCCCGTGCACAAAGCTTTGCCGGGTTATCACCGTCCATGCCAAAAATGAAGGCGCCCAAGACTGCGATGCCAGCCCGATGAATGCGTTTAAAGGCTTCACTATAGGCTAAGGGTTTGCGCTTTAAATTCAGTTGTTTATTTATCTCAGCCAGAGCACTCTCGTCATCCGCTTCTAAACCAAGGAAGACCATTTTGCAGCCTGCGAGCGAGGCCCATTTCAGTATTTCTTCGTCATCGGCGAAATTAATGGATGCCTGGCAGAACCACCACTTGTCCAGCTTTCTCTCCACCATTCCCTTAAAAAGAGCAAGCGCACCCTTCTTTGCATCCTCGCCATAGCCAATTATATTGTCGTCGACAAAGAAGACCAGTTTCTCACGGATACCCGATAGTTCATCCAGTACCTCAGCTACTGGTCGGCGACGGTAACGCCTTCCGTTAAAGGCTGTCACCGAACAGAAGTCGCAGTTCATGGGGCAGCCGCGCGAAGTCTGTACAGATGCAAACATGTAACGTGGGTCGAACAGGTCGCGCTTGGGTGGCGGATATCCAGCAAGGTCGCCCCAGGAGCCGTGATAACGTGTTTGCAGGGCACCCCGTTCAAAATCCGTAATTATGGCGGGCCAGACGGCCTCGGCCTCACCGACAACTACGCAGTCTACATATTTCAAGGCTTCTTCAGGACACATTGAGGCATGTATACCCCCCAGTACCACCGGCACACCTTTTGCGCGGTATACCCGGGCTATTTCATAGGCCCGTGAAGCGGTCGCTGTGAAGGAAGTGATTCCGACAAGGTCGGCATCATGGTAAGCAAAGGGTTCCCATGTCTCGTCCAGCAGCATTACATCCCAGGAATCCGGCGTTAATGCAGCAATGATAGCCAAGCTCAGTGGAGGAAAGCGGGAGCTTCGATTTACCGACAGGCCCGCGCGGCTGGTGTTGATGGGGTTAATCAAAATAAGCCTTCTTTGCATGACTATTGCCATCCGAAACCCAGCGCATGAGAGGTTTTTAAAAGCAGTCTATGCAGACCTTTCTGCTCATCCTGATCAAGCGACGATAGCAATTCCCTGCCATGTTCAATGGTGCCGTCCACGATAGCACTGTAGGCTGCCTTGCCCGCCTCCGTCAATGTGAGCCACCATAGCCTTCGATTCTTTTTATCTCTTTCACGTTCAATAAAGCCGCGCCCTTCCAGCCTCTGAACATAAAGAGATATGGTTCCCCTGTTGATGGCCATGTTGTCGGACAGACGGCTGACCGTTGTGGGCTGCGTCTGTCCCAGCACCATCAGCACTGCACAGTCGGATAGCTTAAGGCCGGCATCCCGCGCTCTCCTGTCCTGCATCACACGGCGCTCAAAAGAATGGGCCAGCGAGAACAGTGCCTGATTAAACTGGATGTACTGCTTCTCCTGTAACATTGACTCCTCCCAACTGGTTTTTAGCATGATTGTTGTATATGCCAACTATTATAATATACAACAATCCCATTTATCAACTGCATGATGTATAATTACATTCTTGAAATACCCGATACCATCTTATTAATATAAAATTAATTTCGGAGGTATCTCTCATGGCGCAGATGACCGGCAAGCAATACAGGGAAAGCCTCAAAAAATTGAAACCCGTGATCTACTACATGGGCGAGAAAGTCGAAAATATTACCGAGCACCCGGCGTTTATACCGCATATTAACGCCGCGGCGCTTACATATGATATGGCGCTGGCGCCCGAGTTCGAGGAACTATGCTCCGCCAGGTCTCACCTAACCGGTGAGAAGATCAACCGCTTCACCCATATCCACCAGAACCACGACGACCTTATCAAGAAGGTCAAGATGCTGCGCGCCATCGGCCAGCAGACGGGAAGCTGCTTCCAGAGGTGCGTGGGCTTCGACGGCATGAACGCCACCTACTCCATCACCTATGATATCGATAAGAAATACGGCACCAACTACCACGAGCGCTTCAAGAACTTCGTGAAAATGATCCAGGGCAAGGACCTCATGCCCTCCGGCGCCATGACCGACCCCAAGGGTGACCGCAGCCTCTCTCCCAGCCAGCAGAAAGACCCCGACCTCTACGTCCATCTCGTTGAGAAGAAGAAGGACGGCATCGTGGTCAGCGGCGCCAAGGCGCATATCACCGGCGCGGTCAACTCGCATGGCCACCTGGTCATGCCCACCGCGGCCATGCGCGCGGAGGATAAGGACTATGCCGTAATCTTCTACGTTCCTATCGATGCCCCCGGCGCTGCTGCACATCTTCGGCCGGCAATCCAACGATACGCGCAAATGTGAATGCTCCATGGACCAGGGCAATGCCGAGTACGGCTGCGTGGGCGGCGAAGCCCTGATCGTCTTCGACAAGGTCTTCGTTCCCAATGAGTACGTATTCATGTGCGGCGAGTACGACTTCGCCGGAGAGCTGGTTGAGAGGTTCGCCACCTTCCACAGGCAGAACTACGGAGGCTGCAAGGGCGGCCTGGCCGATGTGCTGGTCGGGGCCGTTTACGCCCTCGCCCAGGCGCAGGGCACCAGCAAAGCCTCACACGTCAAGGACAAGCTGGCCGAGATGATACACCTGGCCGAGACCATCTACTGCTGCTCCATCGCCTGCTCCTGCCAGGGCTTCCAGCAGCCGGCCGGCTGCTACCAGGCCGACCCCCTTCTGGCCAATATCACCAAGCTCAACGTCACGCGCAACGTCTATGAGATAGCCCGCCTGGCGCACGATATAACCGGCGGACTGCTGGCCACCATGCCCTCGAGTTCGACCTGCATGATCCCGACCACCGGCAAATGGGTGGATAAATATATGAAAGGTGTCGCCGCGTGCCGGCCGAGACGCAGCATCCGCCTCATCCGCCTGATCGACGCCATGACCTGCGGCACCGCACTGGCCGAATCCATGCACGGCGCCGGCTCACCTCAGGCGCAGAAGATCATGATCGAAAGGCGCGGCAGCCTTGAGCGCAAGAAGAAACTGGCCGAGAAGCTGGCCAAGATCGGCGACCAGCCCTTCTTCGTCTGCTGAAGAAGTCCTGCAAGGCAGGCGTAAGATTAAAATAGCGCTGAAATTCTGCGGGTCATGCAATCCCGAAATCGACCTGTCGGCATTGGCCGGGCAGGTGAAGCGCCATGTTTCCAGCCGCAGCGACATCCAGTTTTTCTCCGCTGATACAGCCGGACTGGACCTTCTCATAGTCCTTTGCGGCTGCCTGCCGCGCCTGTGTTGATAAGGAGGATATCTGGGGGTCCGCCCGGCAGCACATAATCATAGCCGGTGAAAGTCTTTCCGGCACCTCTATGAACGAAGATAGGCTGGCGGCGCTGCTGGCCGCCGAGATCGACCGCCTTTTCCCTCCTCCGGGTGACTAAAATCACTTCTCCCCGCTTCCCTCCGGCGTATAATCTATTTAATTTGCAATTAATTGGAGGAAAATGATGGAAAAAGAGAACGGACTGGTACTCGAAGTAACCGAAAAGAACTTTGACGATACAGTCAAAACTAATCCCGCCCTGGTAGTCGACTGCTGGGCGCCCTGGTGCGGCCCCTGCCGTATGATGTCGCCCGTCATCGAGGAGCTTGCTACGGATTACAAAGGCAAGATCACCTTCGGCAAACTCAATACCGATGAAAACCGGGAGATAGCGGAAAAATACCTCATCCAAGCCATTCCTACGCTGCTCATCTTCAAAGACGGCAAGCTGGCCGACCGCAAAGTCGGCGCCCTGCCCAAGAAGCTGCTGGAAGGTGAATTGACCAAAAGCCTGGCCGTGTAAGCGATAGTACCGATAAAAAGCGGGTTACCCTTAACCGATATGCATCTCGTAACCGGGTAACCCGCTTTTCATATAAAAAACAAAGGTCACCTTTTTGCCCTGCGCCAGATACAACTCCGATTGCCTGCGGAGCTCTGCAAAATCAAGCTCTTTCAACATTATCGCCAGCATTTCAAGCTTCTTTTGCAACCGGGTATCTGCCATTTCACCCGACAATAAACGGCCCGATATCTTTTCATACTCCTTCTTGGCCAGCGTTTGTATACAGTGGTCGAGGTCGGGCTTCAATACGATCTTAATCATCAGAGTATCACCTGTCGCTAGACGGGAAGCGTAAAACGTGTGCCGGCGTTATTAAGGAAAAAAGAGCCTGCGAATTCCTGTGACATGCGTGCCGAAGCGGCAAAGCCCGTGCAGTGGGAAACTCCCAACCTTTCAATCTGCAAGTGATTCAGCTCGGCAATGGTCTGCTCTATCCGTTCATCAGAGGCCCGCACGAGGTGTGTACCTCCGATCACGGCATACACCTTTTCTTTGCCCGTCAATTTCTGTGCATGCCGTAGCGTGTTTATTAGTCCGCTATGCGCGCACCCCAGTATGACGACGAGCCCGTATTCAACATCGATTACAAGCGCCATGTCGTCGGCAACATTATCCTGCTGTAAACCACCGGATTCCTTGACATACAGGTTCTCCTCAACAACTTCAAAGGGACTTGTCCTCTCAATTTCGCCGGTGGTCATGATACGCTCAGTAAGCCTGACAGGCTTTCTATCTAAATTGAACCTGGCTCCGTGCTTTTCAAGTTCCGCCCGCGAGAACGGCATGCTTATCTCATGGATTTCCCCCGGAGTGCGCTCCGTATATCTTGTAACCCAGATGGACGGCTGCGCAATCACCTCGCAGCCGCCGCATCTATCGAGGATGTTGACGAGGCCCCCGGTGTGGTCCATATGGCCATGGCTGAGAACTATGGCATCGATCTTGGAAAGATCGACACCCAACCGGTCCGCATTATAGACCGCCGAGGCGCCCGGTCCCGTATCCAGAAGGATGCGCTTCCCATCCGCTTCGACGAGTATACTCAGGCCCCACTCGCCTAGGAATCCGTATCCCGCCGTATTCTCGCTGAGCGTGCTAATTCGAATTTCCATATCCACCTCACGGACCTGGACGACAACCCAGCCGACAGCTCTAATGCAGCCTGTTCATTAAGTTGGGCAGTTTGCCTTCGACATAGAGCTTAACAGCTTCGTCGATATTTATTTTATCGGTGACGACAGGTTCGATATTATAGCTCTTCATGCTCTCGAAGGCCCCCATACCCATACCCCCGGCTATCAACACCTGGCAATCGGCGATCGCCTCAGCCATGCTGGCATGCCGGCCCTGCGATGCGGCATCGAAGCCATGAGGCGCTCCGTGACCCCCATGGCCCCCGTGCTGATCTCCAGCGGCAAAATGGCTGTGGCCCATCTTCGGCCTTTTCTCCTTAGCGGTTATCTTGTCGCCTTCTACGGTAAAGACCATATAAAGCGACGCCCGTCCGAAATGTTGGCTGATGTTTACTTCATCATCCGTTACAACTGCTATTTTCATTTTAGTTACCTCCGTTTTAATCAATATTTCCTTCGGCAAATGCCGTTGTTACTTTTTGTCCTGATCCTGAGAGCTGCATGACGCGCCATCTTTCTCTCCGGAAGCTTTCACACGTTTCGCCAAGCGGCATCCCTGAAAGTCACCGGGCATGCCAGCCTCCTGCGCCTGCGTTCGCGGGCAGGCCATCTCGAAGTGGCCCCCCTCGATTTTAATCGCCTTGCCGCCGACCAGAGCATCTGCGATCTTTTTCCTGGCTGACTCCAGAACCCTTTGAAAGGTGGTGCGTGATATATTCATCTGCCGGGCACACTGCGCCTGCTCAAGATCCTGTATATCCCTCAGGCGTACCGCCTCCATCTCTTCAATGGTGAGGCAGACCTCCTCCAGAAACCTTAAAGGTATTCCGGCGGGCTTAAAATAACTGGTACCCGGCAGCAAAGCCACCCGGCAGCATTTTCTCGGCCTTGTCATTTCAGTACTGTTCGATTTATTTTGGGCATATGCCCATTATTATAGGGGGCCGGACATACCCGGTCAAATCATCGGCAGTTATTGACCGGCCGCCACACGATATTTACAATGTTTCAGTAGGAGGCGGCATGAAAAAGAACGAAGGCATTGTTGACCGGTTCATACGTATCATCTTAGGCGTTGTATTAATCGGCCTGGGGGTATATTTCTTCAACTCGTGGGGTTGGGTAGCTGCCATTATCCTGGTTGTTCTGGGCTTAGCTGCACTGGTCACGGGCATAATCGGATACTGCCACCTGTACACACTCCTGAAATTTAATACACTTAAAAAGAAATAGCATCGTGCTTCATTAGCACTGCGGGTAAGTTTCTGGACAGTCCGTTGACCATCGTCTAAAATGTTGAAAATTGCCACCACCTGGTGTGGAGTGTTGTGACTTTCACGGAGGCTTCCCTATGAACAGTCCATCCGGAGACGCCCGGGACCCGATCTACAACCAACCTGCTGAGATACTTAAACACCTGATCCAGTACAATACGACGAACCCGCCCGGCAACGAGGCAGGCTGCATCAACTTTATTAAAAGCCTGTTGGACTGGTCGGGAGTACCCAACCAGGTAGTGGCCTCCGACCCCTCGCGCCCCAACCTCATAGCCAGGCTGCAGGGTATGGGCGCCGCACCACCGCTCTTGCTCTACGGCCACGTCGACGTCGTCACCACGGCCAACCAGCAATGGAGGGTGAACCCTTTCCTAGGCCAGGAGATGGACGGCTACATCTGGGGCAGAGGCGCCCTGGATATGAAGGGGGCCATCGCAATGATGCTTTCAGTCATTATGAAGGCTAAGCTGGAAGGCCCGATGCCGCCCGGCGACGTGATACTGGCTATGCTCAGCGACGAAGAAAATACCAGCGCTATGGGCGCCGATTTCCTGGTCAATAACCATCCCCAGCTCTTTCAGGATGTCAGGTATGCCATAGGCGAGTTCGGAGGCTACACCAGCTACATCGGCAAGCGTCGTTTTTATCCTATCATGGTTGCTGAGAAACAGGGCTGCGGACTGGTGGCTTATATCCGGGGAAAGGGAGGACACGGGGCGTGGCCGGCCCGCGGAGGCATCATGGCCAGGGTGGCCCGCTATCTTCAAAGCCTCGAGCACCGCCTGCCCGTCCACATCACGCCGGTCGCCAAGGAGCAGGTGCGCATGACCGCGGAGGGTCTGCCTTCTCCCCTCAAACAGACCGTCATGCAGTTGCTTGTCCCCTCGCTGACGAGCTCCATTCTTGATACGCTGGGGCCGATGGTCCGCATGTTCGACCCCATTTTGCATAATACGGCCGTTATCACGGCCATACATGCCGGAGAAAACTACAATATGGTCCCCAGCCAGGTCTGCATAACGCTGGACTGCCGGCTGCTGCCCGGCTTCACGCCCGACGAGCTGGTGTCCGAATTGAAGGCGCTGGCAGGGAAGGATGTCGATTACGAGACTATCGTATTTAATCCGGGGCCGCCCGAGCCGGACATGGGCTTGTATGAGACTCTGGCTACCATCCTGCGCGAGGCCGATCCCGGCAGCACACCCACACCGATGCTCTTCCCGGCAGTGACAGACGCCCGCATATTCTCCAGGCTGGGCATCCAGACCTACGGCTTCACGCCGCTCAACCTGCCGCCGGAGCTTAATTTCGAAGGGCTATTCCATGCCGCCGATGAGCGTGTGCCAGTATCGGCGCTCGAGTTCGGCGCGGACGCCCTTTACACGCTATTGCGCAGATTCGGGGAGTAATACAGGGGGCGGTGGGCTGGATAAAACATCAAAAATCAAGATACTGAAGTCGGCCCCGATTTTCTCGGGACTGGTTGAAGGCGAGTTAGCCAAGCTGGCTGGGATCGCATCGGAAAAAAACTTCAAGCCCGGCGAATATGTCTTCTGGGAAGGCGACAGCCCCGATAATTTTTTTATCCTGGACAAAGGGCGTATAAAAGTCTCCAAGATGGCTCCCTCCGGCAGGGAGTTTGTGGTGGCCTTTTTCGGGCCGGGCGATGTATTCGGCGAGGTGGCGGCCTTCGAGGACAAGCCCTACCCGGCTTCTGCGCAAGCCACCGAACCTGCCAGTGTCCTGGCTGTTAATAAAGAAGGTTTCGCCCGGTTCTTAGCCGGAAATCCGCAGGTGGCGCTCAAGATCATCAACATGCTGGGCGGCAGGCTGCGTGACGCCCTGGCACGCCTGCGCGACCTGGCGGGAGAGCGCGTGGAGCAGCGCATAGCGGGCATACTGCTCATGCTTTCATCTAAATTCGGCCCCGACTTGCCCTTCACTCGACAGGAGATCGCGGACATGGCCGGCACCACCATCGAGACCACCATCCGCGTCATGGCCCGTCTCAAAGAGAGTTGCGTGATCAAGTCCGCACGCGGCAGGATAACAGTACTCGACAAAAATAGCCTTCGTGCTGTCAGCGAAGGCCCATCCCGTCAATAATTCGCTCTCGCCGCGATATCGCATCCCAATATGACGCAAATCATACAATCTCCTCATATCTACAGCTATAATTACTTCATATAAAGGAGCAAATGAGATGATTTTCCGCTGTCCGGGCAATATAGCCCAGGGTACTCCAACCGTCACACTAAAGAAGTGCCCTCAGTGCGGGGCCGAGGTGGAGCTTTTCTCCACCGATATGAAGGTGGACTGCCCGGGCTGCGGCCTGGCCGTCTTCAATAACATCAACTCCTGCGCCGAGTACTGCGGGTATGCCGAGCAATGCCTGGGCACGGAGATGTATCAAAAGTTGAAGCAACAGCGAAGCAAGCTCCGGGAGGAAAGAAATGGAAAACACAGCAACTAAAATCAAGAGGAAGATAGTCAAAATCGACGAGGCCAAATGCAACGGCTGCGGCATATGCATACCTTCCTGCGCTGAAGGGGCGCTGCAGATTATTGACGGAAAAGCCAGGCTGGTATCGGAGAGGTACTGCGACAGCCTGGGCGCCTGCCTGTCGGAATGCCCGCAGGGGGCCATCAGCATCGAGGAACGGGAAGCAGAGGCTTTCGATGAAAAGGCCGTCCAACAGCACCTGGAGAAAAAGCCTGCCCTGAGTTCTGAGCCGGCCTGCGGCTGCCCGTCGGCCAGGGTGCAAGAGTTCGAGAAGAAGGACACCCTGCCCTGCGGCTGCTCTTCATCGAACGTCTCGGAGTTTAAAGAGAGGGCCGCCGGTGCCGAGCCGGCTACCAAAATGGGCCAGCCTTCGGCCCTGGGGCACTGGCCCGTTCAGCTTACACTGGTGCCGCCCAAAGCGCCTTTTCTTCAGGGAGCCAATGTATTGCTTGCGGCCGACTGCACTGCCTTCTCACTGGGAGGCTTCCATACCGACTTTTTACAGGGACACGCCCTGCTGGTAGCCTGCCCCAAGCTGGACGACTACGAAGCGCACCTAGCAAAGCTGACGGAAATACTGCGGCAATCGGATATTAGGAGCTTGAATGTGCTCCGCATGGAGGTCCCCTGCTGCTCAGGGCTGACACGTATGGCCATGCAGGCCATTCTGGCCAGCGGCAAGGATATCCCCTTCAAAGAGACGATCATCGGCATCCGGGGTGAAGTCAAAAACTGAATTGGCCGGGTATATAGGCTATAATACTCGCAGGCACAGTGAAGGAACCAAACAAACGTCGAAAACCGGACAAACGGGAGGCCGCAGTGTGCGGGCTCTTTTGCCCGTCTTGCTCGCTGTTTATAGGCACACATGAAGACCCCCGCAGGCTGGAGGTCATGGCAGGAGCTTTTAACCAGCCGGTGGAATCTCTGAAATGCGACGGCTGCCGCGCAGAACGCAGAAACTTCTATTGCAGTTCGTGTAAACTCATTCAATGCGCTTCGGATAAGGGGCTGGACTTCTGCGGGCCATGCAGCCAATATCCCTGCGATGAACTGAAGGCCTTCCAGTCCATCCTCCCGCACAGGCTGGAACTATGGAAGGCGCAGGACCGTATCAAAGAGGTTGGCTGGGAGCAGTGGTACGAGGAGATGGTCGAGCACTTTTCGTGTCCGCAATGCGGGACACTAAACTCAGCCTACGATAAGGCCTGCCGCAAGTGCGGTGCTTCGCCGAGCTGCGAATATGTCAGGGTCAATAAAGAAGGCATCATCAAGCGCTGGCCCCCCGGGCGCCAATGACGCCCGCTCAAGCTGGTTACTTGATAAACGTCCCCTTCCGGTATTCTTCGAAGGCTATCCTTAATTCTTCCTCGGTACTCATCACGATGGGACCGTACCAGGCCACCGGCTCGCGCAAGGGCTTGCCGGAGATCAGCAGGAACCTTACCGGTTCATCCGCGGCGCTGATGTTCACTTCGTCACCATCTCCAAATACCAGCAGGAATTCGGGTCCGAAGGTAGCATCCCCTTCAAAATCGAAATACCTCTCGTTTACCACCTCATAATGATAGGGGTCCCGACGGTCATCGAAATATCCGGCGCCGCCTATGACATAGGCGAATGCGGTATGCGTTCCGGTAATAGACCGCTTGAAATCGGACCCGGGCGGAACTGTCACATCGAGATACTCGGGATTGGTGACTATATCCCTTACGGGACCGGTGGTATTGCCAACCTTTCCGCAGATGACCTTCACCCTGGCGCCGGAAGAGGTGACCTCGGGTATCTGTTCCGCCGTGATCCCTCGGTAGCGTGGAGGCATCATTTTATGCGAAGCCGGCAGATTGGCCCAGAGCTGAAAGCCCCACATCAGCCCGTTATCTTGCCCCTTGGGCATTTCCTGGTGGATGATGCCGCTTCCAGCGGTCATCCATTGGACGTCGCCGGGGCTGATGACGCCTGAATTCCCCATACTGTCGCCGTGCTCCACCCTGCCGTTCAGCATATAGGTGATCGTCTCAATACCCCTGTGCGGATGCCAGGGAAAACCCCTGATGTAGTCCCGCGGATTGTCCGAGTGAAAATCGTCCAACAGCAGGAAAGGATCGAGTAAATTAGTATAATCGAAGCCGAAGGCCCGTCTTAGATGGACTCCCGCTCCTTCAAGTGTCGGCTTGCTCTTAAACGCTATATTGACCCGCCGAATGCCTTTCATTATAACTCCACCCCTCATTAGACTCATTACCTATAAATATAATTTAAATCTTTGGGCAGAGTTCTCAAAATGGCAGGAAATTTTAACAATTTTATAAAACGGGCTTAACCACGGCTTAACCTGGGCCTGCTATCCTGAAACTGAGATGACTGGTCTGATCTACAATATAGCCAGCAAGAACCGGAACCGAGGGCGGGAGTAAAATGGCGGCCTGGCGTTTCCGAAAATGCCCGGCCTGTGGTGCAGTGTTCGCCGGCGGTGAGCTCAGGCCTATATCATATGGTACAGGCCACTGGAATAAATATGGCGAAGGGTCATTACGCAGGTGCCCGAACTGCGGCGCCATCGGCTATACACGTGAGTTCCCACTGGTAATGCAGCACCTTCTGCAATCCAGGGAAAAACTACTCTCTTAGCCAGCAGTGTGGTAACCCTGCAAACAGCCTACCAGCGGCCGGTCTTCCCCAAACGGTACCCGTAGATAAATATATCAATGAAATACCAGATCAGGAAGCCTCCGCACGTGATGAACTTGATGATTCCTGCCGCAATTTGACCCTTATAAAACCGGTCAAGGCCAAAAATACCAAATATCAGGGAGAAAACGCTATAGGTAGAGAAGGATCCCCACCACTCTGCACTACCAACTTTATTTACCTGCGTCTCCGTATTCGATTGCATGGCACACCTCCACAAGCCTTCGATAAACAGTATTGTCAAATTAAATATACTACTTTCATTCTTCTCTGCATATATCAGCGGAGGCCACGCGAGTCCTGCATTACAGTAATTGGCCGGTAAGCCGTGCTAAAATAAATTCATCGAACATCCGGTGATGAGGGCAGTAATATCGATATCAGCATGATCACTCTGGCAATTGTCTCCGTATTGGTGGGCTTCCTGGGTGCTCTTACGGGGTTGGGAGGGGCCAGCATACTTATTCCCGTACTCGTGCTTTTAGGCGTGCCGGTCAAAGTTGCCATAGCTTCCTCGATGGTCAGCATTATTGCAACGTCGGGAGGCGCAGCTTCGGCCTATATCAGGGACCGTATTACTAATATTAAAATTGCCATGTTCCTGGAGGTATTCACCATCACGGGCGCAATCATAGGGGCCACCATCACGACTTTCATAGCTCCCGTATTCCTCTATTTTTTCTTCGCCGCATTCCTGCTGACTTCTTTTGCTAAGGTAAGCGAATTTGCTCAGGACTACGTTCCTTCCGTGCAGCGGCAGGATAAGATTTCCGCCGCGCTGGACCTTCAAGGCAGCTATTTCGATGAAGCCCGAAAGGAGGTCATCGAATATAAGGCCACCAATTCACTTCTGGGAGGCCTGGGGATGGCGGTGGCAGGGCTGGCGGCAGGCATGCTGGGAATAGGGGCTGGCGCTTTTAAGGTAACCGTCCAGGAGCATGTCCTCAAGCTGCCGCCCAAGGTCTCCAGCACCACCAGCAACTTTATCATCGGCATGACCGCCCTGGCCGCCACCAGCGTCTATCTTTTTTCGGGGTTCTTAAATTTGACGTTGATGGCCCCCATTGCAGTCGGCACTACAATAGGTGCGCTGCTGGGAGCCAGGGTTTTAAATAAGTTGAACGACAAAACGGTCAGGGTACTTTTTTTCATTATAGTCGCCATCCTGATTGTCCAGATGGTGTATAAGGGGATATCCGCACTATGATCAATTTAGGCAGCGGCGAATCCAAACTGGAAACGGCGATCAGCTATCTGCTTATATCCGGTATTATAGCCAGCCTCGCCCTTATCATAATCGGAATCGTCTTTTTCTATGGCTCTCACGGCAACCTGAATATATCCCTGGGTGACAGCTCGATGTACGTGCACGGGCAAAACTTTTTCAGCCTGATTTACGAGCTGCTTTCGAACCGCTATGCGCAGGATAACGCCATCTTATTTATTACACTGGGGATTGTGATGATGCTTCTGACCGTTTACGCCAGGGTGATCGTATCGGTAATATATTTCGTCTGGAGGAAGGACATTATATATACCGTCATAACCGGGGTGGTCCTGATTGCGATTACACTGAGCCTGGCTTTGCATTAGTATTTGACGTAGCCCCGCTCTTATCACTCTCTGTCCCCGGCGGGGATAACTGAATAGAGCGTATAAAAAAAGAATAGGCTCCGGATTTTTACTCCGGCAGCCTATCCTCTGCTTCGTTCCACTACTCCTTCCTTTAGCTCTCCTGAGCTATTGTTGTCAGATAACCTGCTGGGCCCTTTTTCCCAATCAAATCAAGGAGCTCGGGAACCTTCCTCCCTCCTCCCTGGCCGATCTTTCAGATCAACCCTGGAGGAGCGGGCTGCGATCAGCTGGCGCCGACCCAACATGCTTAGTATCTTCATCATGTCTTTCACCTCCTTCCTTCTGCCTCCTCTGCCTCTTCCTCTCTTATGATCTTATCCTAGTCCTTCATGTGCGATTTTTCTGTGACTTTTGTACCCTTTTGGTGACGTTTTTAAACGAACGTAAGCAGATTGAAAGCCTGCGGTCTCCGGCGGTCTTCATTCCGGCTCGGCGAACGACTTGCGCAGGGCCAGTACCATCTCGGGAACATCTATCTTCATGGGACACCTTACCCGGCACCGGCCGCATGTCAGGCAGGTATAGGCCATGGACGAGGCTTTTTCGAGGTCTCCGGTGATTTCCCCGGCCCAGACGGCCCCGATACCTGCAAAATACTTATCGCCGAAAAAGCCGGCTGTTAGCCCGAAGACCGGGCATTCATAAAGGCATCCGCCGCAACGCAGGCAATAGAGGGCCTGCCGCAGGACGGGGTCCGCCGCCAGCCGCGTTCTGCCATCGTCCATAAATATGACGTGAAACTCTTTCGGGCCGTGGGCCCCGTAGGTTGTCACTTTCTCAATATCGCCGGTCTTGCTGGGCCCGGAGACCATATTGACGTAAGAAGGGACCGTGTAGTTGGCATAGCGCCAGGTGACCTGGGCAACTTTGAAGGCATCCTCCAGCGAAGGCACCAGCTTCTCCAGCCCGACCAGCGCTATATGTACCGGGGGCGCCCCTGTTGTCAACCGTATGTTGCCCTCATTTTCGATGATAAATAACGTGCCGGTGTCGGCGGCAACAACGTTGGACCCGCTGATTCCGATATCAGCGCTGAAGAATTTCTGGCGCAGCAGCTCCCTGGCTGTAGCCACCAGCGTGGGAATGTCCGGCGGCAATTTCTTGCCCGTTATCCTGGAGAAAAGCTCAGCCACATCTTCACGCGGGACGTGAATGGCAGGGGAAAGGATGTGCATGGGACGATGCCCCATCTTCTGAATGATGAACTCGCCCAGGTCGGTCTCGAAAACTTCGTTCCCGGCCTTCTCGAGATGTTCCCGCAGGTCGATCTCATCGGCCGTCATACTTTTGGATTTTACGATCAGTTTGCCCTTGCCGACCAGGCCCTCGATGATAGCCAGAGCCTCCCCGGCCGTCCTGGCCATATAAGCCTTGCCGTGGTTTTCCTCGATGCACCGGCCTGCCTCTTCGGCCAGCTCCCACATGTGCTGGATTGAGTGCTCCTTGATCTTCCTGACCTCTTCGGCCATCTTTACAGTCTTGGGAAACTTCTTTAGAGCATTTTTTGTGTTCGTACGGTAGCTTTTTACGGCACGCGATACGGCCAGGCGTATCCTGTCGTTGGCGTGGGCCTCTTTAAGCTCTTTTCTATAGTCTTTAGATATCGTCATTGAACTTGCTTTGTGTTCATTCAGGCAAAGACCTTGCCAGCAGGCTGGCCAGATCGACCACTTCTATATCAACCTTTTTAAGTTCCTTAAGCCCGCTTCTGAGCTGCATTATACAGCCAGGGCATTGGGTGGCTATGATTTCCGCCCCGGTTTCGGCCAGCTCCGCCGCCCTGTTCACAGCCAGTGTACGGCTCATATCGGGAAAGACCACTTCGAAGCCACCCCCGCCTCCGCAGCAGGTGGACCATTCACCCGATGTCCATTCCGGCTCGACCAGCTCGACATTTTCGACGGCTCTCAGCACCGCACGCGGCTGTTCGATCAACCCCATGTACCTGCCGAGCTGGCAGGGATCATGATATGCCACTTTTACCTTGCGGGGATATTTAAAGCTTGCCTTGCCCAATATTCTCAGCCACGGCTTCGATAAAATGTTTAACTTCAATATCGAAGCCCGGCGCCGCTTTGGGGAAAAGGTCGCGCACAGCATATGTGCAGGAAGGCACCATGCCGATGATCTTCTTCACACCCATAGACTTCAACCTGGAGTGAATCCAGGCCGCCCTGGCTGCGAACTCATTCCGAAGTCCCGTATGGTAAAGAGGCGCACCACAGCAAGGCTCGTCCTCACCCAGATATGCGATATCCATCCCGAGGGCTTTCAGGACCCTGACCGCGTCCCGCAGTACAAATGAATCACCGGCAGCATCCCGGGAAGCAACCTTCGAAAAAACATTTGCCGCGTTAAATCCGAGCCTCATGGATATGCCGCCTACTTTTACGGGCAGATCGGGGTCCATCGATACGCGGTCTGCCTGTAGCAGGGCAGCCACCAGCGGCTCGAGCGCGGCCGAATACTGGTAGCCGCAGCCGGCAAAGAATATGGTGGAATTGTCCCTGGAAAAATCGATCCCCTTCGCCCACGCTGCCTTATCCGCTTTGGGAAGCCCAAGAATATTGTCTCCGGCCTGTATATTGTCGGCTATGTAAGCCAACCCGGCGGGTATGTGCCTGCGAGAGGGTTTATTAGCCATTATTCAATATTAAAAAAATATTTTTGCCTATTTTAACATTTCCCGTAGTATTTGAAATCAGAGACTGCTCACCTGCTGAATGAAGAGCAGCAGGCCCGCCACAAACAGGATGGCATAGATGAGCACTTTGAAAACCAGAGCTCTGAACTTCATGTAGCTGCCCAGAACTATGCCGGCGATAAGTCCCGGCAGTAGGATGCCCGTGGTGGTGAGTGTATCGACGTTTATCTGCCCCGTAGAATGCAGGCTCACCAGCAGGGTGATGTTAAGGATCAGCCATAGAGTAGAGAGCGTGGCCCTAAAATCCGCCGGTTCCTTAAATTCGCGGCTGGAGTAATAGATGATCATCGGGCTCCCTGCAGCATAGATGCCGTGGAATATCCCGCCAAATATCAGGATCGGCCAGCCTATATACCAGGGAAGGCTGCCTCCCGCCGCTTTGGTCTTGTAAATAAGAATTGTCTCCATTATGGATACGGCCATGATGAAGACGCCCAACAGTATGAGAAGCTGCGTATAGCTCGCCACCTGCGTCCTGTAGTAGATGCCTATGGCCAGGCCTATGACCGCCCCGGGCAATATCTTGAGCAGCAGCACGCGCCACTGGATGTGGCGTCCCCAGCGCGCCACCAGCCAGGCGCTCTGCAGCAGGCCGAGTATGACCAGCACGGGGAGCAGGGTATTTAGCGGCAGTATAAAGATGCCCAGTGCCAGGGCTATGGTGGTCGCGCCAAATCCCAGCACAGTCTCGACCGTGTGGGCCAGCACCAGCACCAGCACCAGCAGGAAAAGGTTGATCAGAATCGGATTTACCATGTCTTTTTAATTTGTAAGCGGACCATTAGAGGTCCGCTTATAAAGGCTGAACGATTTTATCACTTCATTCCCGCGCTGTCATGCGGTAGAAGTGCTTTAGCTTACAAAGCCGTCTACTTTTTTACTGGTCCAAGCCCTTTCCTTTCCAGCCAGGCATCTTCAGCGTGAAGGTAGCTCAGGATGGCCATCTCGCTTACAAACCGTACGGGCTCGGGAGGCCACTTGAATACCTTGCGGTTCACAGGGAAACACTCCGTCCATTCCGATTTGCGTTCCATCAGCAGGTCGGCCATCACTTCGCCGTTAAGATGCGTCAACGAAACGCCGTGGCCCATACATCCCAGGCTGTATACGGCCCGCTTGTCTCCCAGGTATCCCAGCGCCGGCACCATATCCATGGGCACTGAGACGGGGCCGCCCCAGCGGTGGGTTATTTGCAGCCCCTTGAGGCAGGGATAGAAATCGGCTATATCCTGCTCAAGCTGAGAGAAGATCAGCGGGTTCATATCGTTGTCCATATTTGCGCCGTATTTCACGATGATATCGCGGCCTCCCATCAGAAGCCGGTTGTCCGGCGTCAGCCGGTAGTAATGCACCAGGTTGCGGTAGTCCTCTATACCCTCACGGCCCTGCCAGCCTATCTCATCCAATTGCTCCTTTTTGAGGGGCTCGCTCAGTATGATATAGGTCCACACCGGCTGTTGCATGGCTTTCAGCTCGGGGATAGCCAGTGAGTAGCCATTGGTGGCCAGGGCCAGCTTATCCGCAGACACGGTCCCCCCGGGCGTCTTAAGCGTGAAGCCCTGCGAAGTCCGTTTTATTTCTTCCACAGGGGTCATCTCGTAAACCTCCGCCCCATATTGCAAAGCCACCCTCTTCATCTCACGCGCCAGTTTGGCCGGGTTGACCAATGCACACCTTGGCTCCCACCAAGCCCCCATATATTGCGGCGAGCGGACGCGTTTCTGGACCTCATCCGCTTCTATCCAGTCCACGCCCGTCAACCCCAACTCCTTGACCAGGTCTACCTCCTCCTTAATACGTTTTACATATGCCGGCGTCGTAGCGATACGCAGGAAGCCCGGAAGCTCATATTCGCAATCCAGCTTATGTTCCTTTACCAGTTCGCCCACCAGGTCCACCGCCCTCTCCATATAGCGGTGCGACTGCTTGGTCCTCTCGACCCCGAACAGCATCTTGGTAATCGACATCATCAGGCCGAAGGTAGTCATGGCAAAGCCGGCGTTGCGGCCCGATGCCCCATAGCCGATCACGTTGCTCTCCAGCACGGCCACCTTTAACGACTGTTGCGCTTTCTTGAGGTAATAAGCGGTGGCAATCCCGGCAAATCCGCCTCCCACAATTGCGACATCGCACTTAAGGTCTCCTTGCAACGGTGGATTGGCCTGGTAGCTGCCTGAGTTGCCCAGCCAGAAGCTTTTCTCTGCATAATCTTCAGTCATCATGCCTCCTAAACCCTGATTAAATTCGCTCTAAAGCTAAGAGCAGTACCACTATACATGAAAAGCAGAATGGTATCAATGGATTCCGATGAGGTTGTCTTATTTGAGGAGGGTGTCCACGGCTTGCGTCACGCAGGATAGCGGACCCTGGAAATCGGCGGGCGGTATCCCATCCGTATTGTTGCCCGTGACTATTTTGCTAACTTCCCTGGGTATCTCCTGGTAAGCAAGTCCGTCGCAAGTCTGGAATGTCTTCATGCCTATCCTGGCTGCCACCATATCGTTGGCAGGGTCGTCGCCCACCATCAGACAGTCCTCGGGATTCAAGCCGGTTTTGCTGCAAATCTCCCGGAAATATCCCAACTGGGGCTTACAATAGCTCATATTATCGATGTTGGTGATGAGGGCCGCATCGATATCTCCCAGCCCGGCCCATTCAAGTTTCTTTGCCTGAGCTATCAGCGGAAAGATGGGGTTGGTAGCGATGACGGTTTTAAGACCCCTGCGGGCGATCTCGGAAAGAACGTCACGCACATGATCGGGTGTCTTTACCATGTCCCCTAACTTGTCCCAGTCCTCAAGATAAAATTTTTCAAAGCGTGACCAGATCTCATCCGTGTCCCAATCAGTGTCACGGCAGAAAGCGGCAGTGAACCTTTCCCGGTTGGTCATGGAACCGTCGTTCTGGTGCATTATCAGGGTTGCCTGCATCAATCTGTCAGCGATACTGTCTGCGGGAATGATATCGGTAAACCGGACCGACAGCAGGGGAAAATAATTTCGCAGGAACCTGGCTTCGTCAAAGAGGATCAGCGTGTTATCGATATCGAATAAAACAGCTTTAAGCATGTTGCAACCGAAGTTTAATTTTACGGGTTTTTCCGCCGGCGGTACAAATTTTCACCCGTCCCCGACCGGCGTTTATGAAATTTACGATTAATTATTAAGTTTTGTAAATTTTTTTTCAATCGTGCTGCGAAGCTAAGCCAGCTTTAAGAAAAGGTCTTGAAATCTCCCGCCGGGCTTGCTAAAATACGCGCTCGATTATTTTCCGAATATCTATGCCGATACCCCAAACTAATTGCTTAAGTGGAGGCTCCTTGAGGCAGACCGAGGATCACTTCGCAAGTATGTACAGTGCAATTTTAAACCTTTATGCAGGAATTGCGTTTTATAAGACAACGTCGGGAGAAGAATACTTTTAAAGGTGGCGCGGCAGCTGTTTTAATCAAATAAATCCGTATGGACAATCTTGCTTACAGGGAACTGCTGGACAATCTCTACGACGGTGTTTACTTCGTTGACCTGAACAGGACAATCACCTTCTGGAACAGGTCAGCCGAGCGCATAACCGGCTACAGCGAAGACGAGGTCCTGGGCAAGGGCTGCTGTGATAATTTGCTGGCCCACGTTGACGAGCTGGGCCATCCTTTGTGCGAGTCGGATTGCCCTCTACGGGCCACCATAAAGGACGGCCGCCGTCGTGAGGTCAACACCTATCTCCGTCACAAAGACGGGCACATGCTTCCCGCCCTGCTCAAACTAAGCGCCATGCGTAACTCCAGGGGCGCCATCATCGGCGGCATCCAGAGCTTCGCCGACAATTCAGCGGTCATTGCCATCAGGGAAAGGGCCGCAGACCTGGAAAAAATGACCCTTATCGACCCGCTTACCGGGGTAGGAAACCGCCGCTATGCCGATATGAGCCTGCAAAATAAGCTTTCCGAGCTGAAACGTTACGGCTGGCCCTTTGGGGTGCTTTTTGCCGACCTGGACGATTTCAAACGCGTAAACGATACTTTCGGGCACGACGCAGGCGACGAGGTCCTCAAAATAGTGGCCCGGACTATGCTCAATAATTTAAGGTCTTTCGATTTCATCTTCCGTTGGGGCGGCGAAGAGTTCCTGATAATCGTTGCCAACGTCGACGAGCTTCAGTTGAGGAACTCGGCAGAGAGATTGCGCATCATGGTGCAGAATGCCGGGCTGCGCCTGGAATCAAAGACGATCACAATTACCGTTTCCATCGGGGGCACGCTGGTAAAGACGGGTGATAGCGAGAAGAGCATCATCAAGCGAATTGACGACTATATGTACAAGTGTAAAAAAGCCGGCAGGAACCGCTGCCTCATAGATAACTTCTGCTGCACACCCAGTGCCAGATTTTCCACTAGTCACGATCCGCCTGTTAGATAGATTTCTTCCCTGTCAGGCTCTGGATGTCGATTTTTATTATTACGATTTTATTCAGCCTGGCCGGATCGTAGCTGAACTCGCCGCGGGCATGGTGCTGCATAATTATATCCAGCGCCTTGGTCTTTTCCGCAGGGCTCTCTAAAAGCGAGGCCAGTCCTCGTCCCATTACGCTTTTATACTTCATAGTGAAGCTGCAGGCTTTATCAGACTTTTGCATGACCAGGCCGGTGTATACGGAAAAGCTTACCCTGTTATCGGCCCTCAGGATACTGATTTTTCTGCCCTCCGGGGCCGAATGCACGTACAGGCAGTTTCCGTCATAGCCGTAATTTACCGGCACGACATAGCATTCGCCCCTATCGTTCAACCCGAGGTGACAGACTTTAGCGCGGCGGAGTATATCGTCTATCTCGGAGCGGTCGGTTATTTCTTTATCAGACCTTCGCAATGCGCCTTCCTTTAAATCACGGGCATCTTATTTTAATGGGTCGGAACGGCATTTTGCCAGTCCCGTTTTTAGTTGTATATTAAATACGCAGACACCTGAAATTTTATGCGTGCGCTGTAAAGGGGAGGTGGATTCATGAAAGTTCCTTTGATCTTGGTGCTGCTGTCGGCCCTTCTGGCATTCAGTTGCAGCCTGCCCATTGTAAAACAGCAAACAACGCCGTCATCACAGCAGCCCATAGCCCAATCCGGGCCTGTGATAGATTATTTCTACTCGAGTCCCGCTTGCAGCAACTGCGGCGATAATATTAGCCTTAAATGGCACGTTACGGGGGCCGACAATATCAGTATCGACCAGGGCATCGGCCAAGTCGCCCCGGCAGACAACCTGACCGTATCGCCCACCATCACGACAACCTATACTCTCACGGCCAGGTCGGGAACCCGCACGACCACCGATTCAAACACGGTGGTCGTCACGCCCGCACCCGCTCCCGCTGTTCAGCGCGGCTGCCCCTACGCCGCCGGCGCCGCTGCCAACCGTTGTCTACTTCGATACTACACCCAATATAATAGCTCCCGGAGACATCATCACGCTTGTATGGAAGACGACCGGCGCTGATACTGTCAGTATCAATAACGGCATCGGCTCGGTTGCGACCGGCGGGCGTTACAGCCTTATCCTTTACACAACCACAGCTTTCACCCTGACTGCCGGCAATTCCTCGGGACAGGTAACAGCCCAGGTGGTGGCCGACGTCGAGGAACCGGGCGGCGGCGCCGTATTCCTGCCCGTCCAGGCAGCGCCCTATACCGATATCCAGGCCGTGGTCGGGCACCAGTTTACCATCAATCAGGACTGGACTAACTGGGACAATAATACCTGGACCGTGGACTATTATGATCCCACTTCGGTCCAAGTTATCAGTGAAAGCTATCAGCCCTATAATCCCCCGTACAGGGGCGTCAACGGTCAGGAGATATTCGTGTTCCAAGCGTTGCAGGCAGGCGATACAAAACTATTGCTGTCTTACTATGACGTCAATGCGCCCATAGATTCCCACAGCCTCTACTACATCGTCCATATACTGGCGCCGTAATATTTATTTAGTATCTGATAAGAGGGCCGGATTACAACTATTCCGGCCCTCGCTTTTAACGGGCGCTGCAGCTGCCGCGTCATCTTTGAAGCCCGCTTCAAGCCGATGCTATAATTATGAGGCAGCCGCATGATTATCCCCACTAATAATCCCCGGCAGTCTCCCTGTCGTTTCCTGTATAAGGAGGTTTAAGCACTTGAAATATGTATTTGCAGGTAAAACGGCCGCCGCATTGGCAGTCCTGACGCTGTTGCTGGCGGGCATCGGCTGCGGCAGCTACGGGGGCGCCGATATATACCTGGAGAACGTCAGCATCGGTTCGGTATCCATGCAGGGCAAACCGGTTACCGGGCTGCCCACACAAAACGTCGATATCGTGCTCAAGACCAACTCGAATAAGGTCCTGGTAAACCAGTCCAATGGCACAACCACTTTGAAGCTTCAGCCTTCAGGCGCCACTGTTATCAGTGGCCCGGACGGCATTTCTTTCAGCGGGGTGGACTCCAGCCAGGTAGATATCGAGTGGCAGGGGACCACCAAATAAGCTTATGGATATACTGGCGGGGCTGAACCCGGCGCAGAAAGAAGCTGTACAGCATGTCGAAGGGCCGATCCTGATACTGGCCGGACCTGGCAGCGGCAAGACGCGCGTTATCACGCATCGTATAGCCTACCTGGTAAAGACCACGGGGGTCAGCCCGCGCCGAATTATGGCCGTGACCTTCACTAACAAGGCCGCCAAGGAAATGAAAGAGCGGCTGCATAAGCTGCTGGGAGAGGTTGCAGACCACGTCACGGCCGGAACGTTCCACGCCATCTGCGCCCGCATACTGCGGCAGGACGGCAAGCCGGTCGGCCTCGATACCAACTTCGTGATCTATGATGAAGACGATCAGCAAAGCCTGGTCAAACAGTGCCTTCAGGACCTGGACCTCGACCCGAAGCAGTACAATCCGCAGAAGATCCGCAATGCCATCAGTTACGCCAAAAGCCAGCACCTGACGCCCGCCGGCCTGGCCAGCCAGAACGCCGGGCACTGGGATGAAGTGATCTCAAGAGTGTACGAACGCTACCAGGAGCAGCTCGGCCAGAGCAACGCCGTCGATTTCGATGACCTGCTAATGAAAGTGGTGCAGCTATTGGAAAAGTATCCCCAGGTCCTCGAGAAATATCAGTCCCGTTACCTGCACCTGCTGGTGGACGAATTTCAGGATACCAACATCACCCAGTATAAGCTCATCCGCCTGCTGGGCGGCAAATACCGCAATGTCTGCGTGGTGGGCGATCCCGACCAGTCCATTTATTCCTGGCGCTTCGCCGATATACGCAATATTCTCAGCTTCGAGAAGGACTATCCCGACGCCAAGGTCATAGTGCTGGAGCAGAACTACCGGTCCACCAAAAACATCCTGGAAGCGGCCTCGGGCGTCATCTCCGCCAATAAGAAGCGCAAGCAGAAGAAGCTCTGGACATCCAACACCGAAGGCACGCCCATCTTCGTGGTCAAAGAATACGATGAGCAGAGTGAGGCGCAGTTTGTAGTCAATGAGATACTGCGGCTCACCGGCAGCGACGGCGTCAAGCCGGGTGACTGCGTGGTCATGTACCGCACCAACGCCCAATCACGCGCCATTGAAGAGGCCTTTATGCGTTACGGCATTAAGTACAGGCTGGTGGGCGGAACGCGTTTTTACCAGCGGCGAGAGATTAAAGGACTTCATCGCATATTTGAGGGTCATACATAATCCCTTCGATAATATCAGCCTGGCACGCATTATGAAGGTGCCGGGCCGCGGCATAGGCCCCAAGACGCTTTCCGACCTGACCAACTGGGCAAGGGATAACAACCTCTCACTGTTTGCTGCGCTGAAGGCGGTCAGCGAGGGCAGCGGGCCGGGATTCGGGGCCCGCATTAGCGGCGCCATCACTGCTTTCTACAAGATGCTCAATGACCTGATCGTGGAAAGCCAGCAATTGAGCATCGTCAACCTGATGGATGCGGCCCTGGAAAAATCCGGCTACCGCGATTCGATCAGGGAGGAAGACGACGGCGAGGAACGCTGGGAGAATATCCTTGAGCTGCGGACCGTGGCTATGGACTACGACGGCCTGCCCCCGGGCGAAGGGCTTTCCCCATTCCTTGAGCAGGTAAGCCTGGTGGCCGACACCGATGAAATCGAGAATAGGGAAGACACAACCACGCTTATAACCCTGCACCAGGCCAAAGGCCTGGAGTTCCCGGTTGTCTTTATCGTAGGCATGGAGGAGGGGTTGCTGCCCCATCGCAGGTCCATGGAAGAAGGCGGAGACGAGCTGGAGGAGGAGCGCAGGCTTTGCTACGTGGGGATAACACGGGCGGAGAAACACGTTTACCTGCTGCATACCGCACGGCGCAGCATCTATGGAGCCAGCTCGGAGAGCATACCATCCAGATTTCTGGATGATTTACCCGGCCATCTTGTTGAGCGCAAGGGCCTGACCGGCACGGCGGAGCGCCTGGCCGCTCGCGGCCAAAGCCAGGCCAGGCCAAGATACGATGATGATGGGATTAATATTGCCGACCTGCTGGCCCAAAAGAAACAGGCCCAGCAGCAGCGGGAGTTGATCGCCTTGAACCCGGGAGACCGCGTCCGCCATACCAGGTTCGGTGAGGGCCAGGTAATCGGCATCAAGCCTACCGGGCAGGATAAAGAAGTTATAGTAGCTTTCGAAGGCGTGGGCGTGAAAAAACTGCTGCTCAGCATGGCTCCGCTGGAAAAGATTTAATAATCGATTAGGATTGAGATATACGGGCTGACCGATATGGACCTTTTAAAGGGCCTCAACGCCGAGCAGATTGAAGCGGTAAAAACCCTTGATGGTCCACTATTGGTACACGCCGGCCCGGGCAGCGGTAAGACCCGCGTCATAGTCCACCGCATTGCCTACATGGTACTGCAAGCTAAAGTCAAGCCCCGGCATATATTGGCTGTGACCTTCTCCAGGAAAGCGGCGGGGGAGATGCAGAAGCGGCTGGAAGAGCTGCTGGGGCAGACCGCCTCACTGCTAACCGTAAGCACCATCCATTCTGCCTGCCTGCGCATTTTACGGAGGGAAGGCGTTCCCGGCCTGGGCACGGCTTTCGAGGTCTATGATGAGGAGGAGCAGGCCAAACTCGTCAGGGAGTGCATGGAAAAGGCAGGACTGAGCACCGAGGAGAATGACCTGCGCAGGTTCAAAGGCATCATAAGCTACTCCAAGACAAATATGATCGAACCGGATTCCGTCGTCGCGGGTACGGGCGGCCGCTTCGATGACGCCTCGGCTGCCGTGTATCGCAGTTACCAGCAGGCGCTTAAAAAGCACATGGCGCTGGACTATGATGATATGCTGATTTCAACACACCGGCTTTTCAAAGAGGACGAGACTGTGTTAAAGAGGTATCAGCAGCTCTATAAATATATTCTGGTAGATGAGTTCCAGGATACCAGCAGCCTGCAATACCAGATTATCAGGCTGCTGGGCTCCGGACACCGCAATGTCTGCGTGGTGGGCGATCCCGACCAGACTATTTATTCCTGGAGGCAGGCCGAGATACGCAATATAGACCATTTCCGCAAAGATTTCCCCGGCACGCGGGTCATAGGCATGGATGAGAATTACCGCTCAACCAGAGCCATAGTCGACGCGGCCAATGCGCTGATTGCCCACAATAGCCGGCGCAAGGAGAAACAGCTCACCACGTCCCGCCCCGGCGGGACCATGATTGCGGCCGTAAAACTCCAGGATGAAGATAGCGAGGCGCGTTTCATCGCCCGCAAAGTCAAAGCCCTATCAGCCGAAAGCAAATTTAAAGCCAGCGACTTTGCCGTCCTCTACCGGGTAAACGCCCAGTCACGCGCCCTGGAGGACGGATTTAACGCCGAAAGCGTGCCTTACAGGCTGCTTACAGGCACGCCCTTCTATAAGCGCAGGGAGGTCCTCGACCTGGCAGCCTGGCTGCGCCTCATTCGCAACCCTTCGGATGACGCAGCCCTGACACGCGTTGCAAGGCTTGCAGGCAAGGGTATCGGCGCCCAGTCTCTTGCAGTGCTGCAATCACGCGCTGAAAAGTCCGGAGGCCATCTCTTCCAGGTCATGGGACAGGCGGCGGCCGGCTCGCTTCCCGGCATACCTCCAAGAACGCAGCGCGCAATAAGCCGTTTAGTTTCGTTGGTTGGGGATCTGCAGGCTGAGGCCAGGCATATAAGCCTGGTGGACTCTCATGAACCGCATCATCGAACAAAGCTCCTATATCGAACACCTTAAAGGCGGGGACGATCCTGAAGAACGCTGGGAAAATGTACTTGAGCTCATCTCTTTGGCCGGGGCTTACGAGCATCTCAACCCGATCGAAGCGCTCACATCCCTGCTGCAGAAGATCAGCGCCGCTTCCGATGCCGCCGAGCGGGGACAGGGAGAGGAGGCTGTCACCTTTAATACGCTGCACGGCTCCAAGGGCACCGAGTTTCCTGTGGTTTTCATCACCGGCGTTGAGGAGGGTCTGCTACCCCACGGCAAATCCCTCGACGACCCGGACAGGCTGGAAGAGGAGCGCCGCCTGTGCTACGTGGGCATTACAAGGGCCATGGATATAGTGTTTCTGACATATGCGGAAAAACGCTGCTCTTTCGGCGAAACCAGCTACCGTGTTCCTTCGCGTTTTATACACGAGATTCCTGCGGAGCTTATTCAGCAGCAGGACCTATCTACAGCCAGGTAGCTGTCTGAGATATTTTAGGCTTTAGGAGAACCTATTTTATAATACCCGTCTATCTTGACGGTTGCTCCGCCTCCGAAAACCACCAGCCTTTTATCGCCTTTTTCAACCGTAGCCAGCCTCACAATGTTAGGATTATCCAGGCTACCATTTTGTTCAATATTAAGTGCGCTTCCATCCCACTTCCCGCTATTTAGAAGATAGTAACCGAGGGCCGAGTTTCCTGAGCCGGTTGCCGGGTCCTCCAGATACCCGTATTTGGGTGCGAAGACCCTGGTCCTGTAGCTATTCGCTTTATCAGCCACCTCCGGCGTGAAGACCAAAACTATATCTAATGCGCTGCTCAAACAGAACTCTTTCAATTGCTCCTGATCGGGATTCACTTTAAGGCAGGTCTGCAAGCCGTCTGTGGGTACGATTAACGTGTTCAAGCCGGCGTTTACTACTGCAGGTTCGAGGCCGGCAGCTATATTTGCCGGCTCAATTTTCAAAGCCTGCGCGATTTCCTTGTCTGCTCAGATTTAACTGCCCGAATTCCGGCCGCGGCGCTGTTATATAAACACAGTCCTCTTTTTCCAGCCTGTTATAGACTTCTAATAGTTCACTCTTAACGCGTATATTAATTATCCCTTTACCCAGCAAATCAGGATGTGTACCGATATAGTCGTACATAGCGGCGATCGTACCATGCCCGCAAAAATCTACTTCACATTCGGCGGAGTAGTATTTTAAGAAGATTTCGTCGGGCCCCGGAAATAAAAATACGACCTCGCTTACGTAGCCCTTGAGTTCGCGGCCGATGGTCTGCATCTCATCTTCAGATATGTCACCGGCGCTATTTAAATAGACGCAGGCAGCAGGATTTCCCGGGGAGCCACCCCTGGTAAAAGCATCGATTTTCTTGAACGGAAAGGTCTTCATGCCGACTACAACCCTATAAAGTTATTTTTCCTATCAAATACGGGACGGCCCGCCCGCCGATCTCTACCCGGTCGCCAAGGTATTTGCAAAACAGCTCCCCGCGCCTCTCCGATAGCTGATAGGCATGCATAACGTCCTTGTTAAGCCGTCTGGACCAGTAGGGGATCAGGGTCGAGTGGGCCGAGCCCGTGACCGGGTCCTCGTTGATACCCCGCCGCCGGCGCGAAGAAGCGCGAGACGAAGTCTGCTTTATCGCCCCGGGGCGGTGACGATGATCCCCAGGCAGTCAAGCTTTTTCAGAAGCGCGAAGTCAGGCTGGATGGCCGTTATTTCGGCCTCGGTCGCGAAAACCGCCAAGTAATCCCTGGTTTTATAAAGCTCCACCGGCTTCTTCCCCAAGTCCCCGTGTAATCGAGGTCGATTCGCTTCTACCGGAACCGCCGGGCATGGCGGGGAAATTCATCGCTAATCAGGTCCCTTCGCCTGGTAACCACCAGTTCCCCGCTTTTTGAAGAGAAGCGGATGACATCCTCCTGCCATGGTTGAGTCAGTTGAAAATCACATAGGCCGCCGCCAGCGTGGGGTGCCCGGCCAGTGTCTATCTCGATTTTGGGCGTGAACCAGCGTATTTCGATACCGTCCCCCGCTCCTGCACCAGAAGAAGGCAGTCTCGGAGAGGTTGTTCTCTGCCGGCGATCTTCTGCATGAGGCCGTCGTCGATCCAGCGCATCCAGCGGACAGACGGCGGCGGGGTTGCCTCCGAATACCTGTCCGGTAAATGCATCTATCTGATATAACTCTATCTGCATCTTACCTCCTTAGCGCCGGCCTCATCGGCCAATTGGAATGCGCTTGCAATATTATAGCCGATCGGCCGCAGCTTTGCATCTAATGTGAGCAGAAATTAAACCGCAAGATACTCTATAATATTAGCTTAAAGTGGCGGCGCCGGGTCCCGGCTCCCATTAAACTGAGGAATACTGCATTTGAATCACGAAATGCAGTCCGCTGCAATTCCCCGAAGGTTTTATGTGGGGAGTCGGCACATCAGCCTATCAGGTTGAGGGCGACAGCGTTAATACACAGTGGTACGAGTTCGAGAACGGCGGTGGAATCAAGACGGGCGACCGCAGCGGAAAGGCCTGCGACTGGTGGAACAATGCCGAACAGGACTTCGATATCGCCCAGAAGATGGGATTGAATTCCCTGCGCCTTTCGGTAAGCTGGGCCAGGATCGAGCCCGAGGAGGGCGTTTTCGATCCCGAGGCCATCGAGCGCTACCGCCAGATGCTGGCCGCTTTGATTGAGCGCAATATCCGGCCCATAGTCTCCCTGCACCATTTCTCACACCCCCTATGGTTCGAGAAAAAAGGCGCATTTCTTTCGCAGAGTTGCGTTGAAGATTTCGGAAGGTTCGTAAAGTTCACCGTCTCCGAGCTCTGCGATCTGTGCAATTGGTGGATAACTTTAAATGAGCCCAATGTTTACGCCCTGGAAGGCTATCTGGAAGGGGACCATCCGCCAGGCAGGGTGGGGCACCCGCTGGAATATCTCAAGGTTATCGGCAACATGGGGCGCTGCCACGCTGCAGCTTATTACACCATCCACAAGCTCCAGCACGACGCCATGGTTAGCTTCGCCAATCATTTCATCATTTTCACAGAAGTTAAAAATCACATGTTCGACAGGCTGGCCGCACGCATAGCCAGTGACACCTTTAACAATATCTTCGTCAACATGATCACCGGCAAGAAAGTGCCCATCCTGAGCAGCTTCATGGGTAATTGCGAACACGTCAGGGACACCTGGGACTTCGTCGGAGTAAATATCTACGGCGGCACAGACGTCAGCTTCGATATCACCAAGCCCGGCATGGCTTTCGTGCGCCGGATCGAGCCCAGGGGCAGGCCGGTCGGCGACCTCGATCCGAGCGGCAAACCCATGTTCGGAGAGATATATCCGCAAGGCATCGCCATTGTAGTGGATAAGCTGGCCAAAGATAACAGGCCGTTTTTTATTCTGGAAAACGGCGTGCCCGACAGGGACGACAGGCTGCGACCCTGGGTTATCGCCAAAGCCGTACGTACTATGTATGATCTCATAGAGAAAGGGTACGACATCATCGGCTATCATCACTGGACGCTGGTCGATAACTTCGAGTGGGCACTGGGCTACTCGATGAAATTCGGCTTGGTCGAGATGGACCCGCAAACTCAAGAAAGAAAGCCGCGCCCTTCCGCCTCATTTTATGCAGAGATCGCCAAAGCCAACGCCCTGACCCCGGCCATGATCAAAGAATACATCCCCTGGGCCATGGACGAGATTTTCCCCGATAGCAGATCGTAAAGATACCCAGGTCCCTGTGCATTGACCAATAATATGACATATTGTTATAATGAGACCAGAACTATCCAAAGCACTTCAACAACGGCCTTATAAAGGGGGTTAACATGATAGGTTTCAGTCCATCAGAAGAACAAAAGATGGTCGTCAACACGGTCAAACAGTTCGCAACCGACGTCATGCGCAAAAAGTTCCGCGACTGCGATGAGGCCGGTGAGATACCGGCGGAAATTATCGACTCCGCCTGGGAGCTGGGACTGGTTGCAAGCTGCATCCCTGAACAGTACGGCGGCGCCGGCTGGGAGCACTCGGCCTTAACCGGCACTTTGCTGGCGGAGGAACTGGCCTGGGGAGACCTTTCCATGGCCATACACATCTTGGCCCCCTCTCTGGCTATCCTTCCCATTGTCGAGATGGGCACCGAAGAGCAGAAGAAGAAATACCTGCCTGCGATGTGCGGCAGCAAGTTTACTGCCGCTACCGCAGCCTTTGTTGAACCTCGCTATAACTTCGACCCGAACGAGTTCGGCACCACTGCCAAACTCAACGGCGGATATAAACTTAACGGCGAAAAATGCTATGTACCCCTGGCCGCCGGGGCGGATTTTATCCTCGTCTATGCCGGGGAAGGAAAAGAGAGACAGTGCTTCATTGTTGAAAAGGGCGCCAAAGGGCTTGAGATCAGCGAGCGCGAGCAACTCATGGGCATCAAGGCGCTGGCCACCTATGAGCTGACCCTCAAGGACTGTAATATAGATACTGAGAACCGTCTGGGCGGAACCAGGGGCAGCGACTTCAACCGCCTCGCCAATCTCTCCCGCGTGGCACTGGCCTCTATGGCGGTAGGCGTCGCACGCAGCGCTTTCGAGTTTGCGCGTGATTACGCCAAAGAACGCCATGCCTTCGGTGAACCCATTGCTTCCCGCCAGGCTGTCGCCTTCATGCTGGCCGATATGGCCATCGAAGTGGACGCCGCCAGGCTGCTCACCTGGGAAGCTGCCTGGAAACTGGACAGGAAAGAGGACGCTACCAGGGAATCCTGCCTCGCCAAAATGTATGCCGATAACATGGCGATGCTGGTGACCGACTACGCCGTACAGGTGATGGGCGGACACGGATATGTCAGGGACAATCCCGTGGAGCTCTGGTTCAGGAACGCCCGCGGCTTCACCACCTTCACCGGCATGGCCATAGTATAAGGAGGGATGACCGATGATAGATTTTGAAATTTCAGAAGCAGATAAGGCCAAGGTCGCCGAGGCGCACGATATAGCGCAAAACCTCTTCAGGCCGATCAGCCGCTATTACGATGAGCATGAGCACGAGGACCCCATGGACCTGATAGACACCATGTGGAATATGCGCGGCAAAGGCTTCCTGACGGGGCTGGGGGTAACCGGTGCATTGATGGTGGAGGAGCTTTGCTGGGGAGATGCCGGGCTTTACCTTGCCAGCCCCGGCCCGGGACTGGGAGGCGCTGCGGTCTTCGCCGCCGGCACTCAGGAGCAATGGGGACGCTTCCTCGCACGCTACGGCGAAGGCAAGCCGAAATGGGGCGCTATGGCTATGACTGAGCCGGGCTGCGGCTCCGATACCTCCGCCATCCAGGCCACCGCCGTCCGCGACGGCGACTACTGGGTTTTCAACGGCGAGAAGATCTTTGTGACCATGGGCCGGCGGGCGCTCGAGCTTTCCGAGGGCATCATCGTCGTCTGGGCCACGGTGGATAAGTCGGCCGGCAGGGCCGGCATGAAGTCGTTTGTGGTCGAGGCGGGAACTCCGGGCATGAAGGTCGAGAAACAGGAGAAAAAACTCGGCATCAAGGCCAGCGATACGGTTACAGTGGTATTCGATAACTGCCGCATACCTTTCAATAACATTCTGGGCAAGGCCGAGATCAAGACTAAGACCGAAGGTTTCAAAGGCGCTATGGCTACCTTCGATGTGACGCGTCCGCTGGTAGCCGCCCAGGCCCTTGGCGTGACCAGGGCCGCCCTGGATATGCTCAGGGATCAGCTGACCGCACAGGGCATCAAGATACGCTACGATGTGCCCCGCAGCAAGCAGACGGCCATCGAGCGGGACTTCATGGAAATGGAGGCCAACTGGAGGGCGGCCCACCTTCTGGTGCTGCGCGCCATGTGGCAACTGGAAGGCGGGACCCCCAACGCGCTGGAAGCATCGATGGCTAAAGCCAAAGCCGGACGCGCCGCCACCCTGATCACGCAGAGGGCCGTTGAGCTGATGGGTCCGCTGGGTTATTCACGCAAGCTGTTATTCGAGAAATTCATGCGGGACGCCAAGATCAACGATATCTTCGAGGGCACCGGCCAGATCAATACGCTGGTTGTGGCGCGCCGTGTGCTCGATTACACCAGGGACCAGCTTAAGTAAACTCCGAAAGGATCATTTAAAAAATCTGCGCCGGACGGAATCGGCCGTAAAAGGCCCTCCATGTCCGGCGTAGATTATTTTCGGCTGCAGGTCGAGCACCTTTTGTATACTTTGTAAAAGCTGTTCGGCGTTCTCTGCGAAATAGGGGAACCCCGGGGCGGCAGGCCTTAGCAGGCCGCCGAAGATAAGGTCTCCCACCAGTATATCCCCGCCTTCCAGCAGCACCGATATTCCTCCGGGAGTATGGCCGGGCGTCAAAATGATCCTGCCTCTAATGCCGTATTTCGCCAGGTCCATCTCGCTTTCTATCAAAATATCGGGCTTGAGGCCGGTCACGTCGGGCTTTTTAACCATTCTGGATGCGAACTCCATGATCTTGCCCTTGGCGCCTACCGGGTAGAGCGGCGGAGTTCCGCCCGACTCCAGGTAAGATGCGTCGGCCTTATGGACCGCTACGGGCGCCCCTGTTTTTTGCTTCATGGCAGCCAGGCTGCCGATATGGTCCATATGGCAGTGCGTAATTATTATCAGGGATATATCAGCGGGATTGATACCGTTCTTCTCCATCGCCGCCAGTATGCGGGAATCATAGCCGGGCATGCCGGTGTCTATCAAGATAGGCTTGTCCCCCCGAACAATATATGAGTTGACCATGGGCGTTGTTATGGGAATGATCGCCTGAACACCGTCTGGCATATTGGACCTCCTCAAATATAAACTATCCGAGTATTGAATCTATCTTCTGTCGCAGCGCCCCTTCGGGCAAAGCTCCCACGCTCCTGTCGATTTCCGTCCCGCCCTTGAAGAAGACCAGCAGCGGTATGCTCATGGCCTCGTACCTGGCAGCCGCCTGTGGATTCTCATCGACATTGATCTTGCAGAACTTTAGGCGTCCGGCATACAGGCCGGAGAGCTTTTCCATTATGGGCGAAATCATGCGGCACGGCCCGCACCAGGGCGCCCAGAAGTCCACCACTACGGGAAGCCCGCTGCTGATGACCTCTCTCTCGAATGACGATTCGTCGATTTCAGTAACGCCCGCAGCGCTTTCCTTTACCTTGACCGTGATCAAAATGTCACCCGGCCGTTCGTCGGTAACCATCAGGGCATTGGCCAGCCTTACCGTTGTGCCTTCTCTCGAGCCGGAGGGAATGCTGACCTCGAGTTTCTTACCCTGTCTGGTCAGCAGCCTTTTCACGCCGGACCTGGCCTCGTCCGGGCTCAAAGACATTTCATAGCGCACAGTCTGATCGTAATCCGCTCCCATCTCTCCACCTCCCGCCGGTTACTTTCGCTTTTTAGCTTTGGGCTGCAGCAGCTCAAACCCGCTCTCTGCATCCGGCAGCCGGGCCACATCCGCCCCCAGGATCTCGTAAAGCACCACCTCGCCCACCAGCCAGGTCTTAACACCCAGGCGCAAGCAGCCGGCCATAGTCCTGCCGGCCCTGCCGAGGGCGGCATGTATATGCAGGGAAGGCCTGCCCTTTTTATCGGGCGCCAGTATCCCTAGGCCAACGACCTCGTGAACGCCGTCGATAGGAAGGACCATCGGATCGGGCGGCATGGTTGCATTTCTGCGGGGCCCGACCACAATGTCCCCACTGCCTATCCCCCCGATCAACACGGCCTGCCCGGCCGCAATATTGTGCTCCTGAGCGAATTTCTCTATGCAGGCCGGCAGCTTATCGCCGTCTTTCAGTCTGATGATAAAGACCCGTCCGATCTTGCCTTCACTATAAATCACGCTGTACCCCCTTATCGCCAACTTCCATTTTACTTAAATAAGAGATATGCAAAAGGCACTGAACGCTGAAAATCGAGTTATTCCACAATATGTCAATTGAGTTTTTTCACTCAAACTAAAGTCTATCAGGTGTAACAGTTGAATTTCTAGCGGCAAGTTAGCCCTGTTAATCTTTCCGGCAGGTTTAAGCTTGTATCCTTTCAAAAAGATACGTACCTACACCGAGTAATATCACAGCGCCCTCGATGAGGCAGCATTGCCGCGCAAATTCTGCGCGTACACACCCTGTTTTCGCAGTGAAGCCGGCTCTTATGGCAAAGACACTCGCGGTTTAATCCGACAGCATCAATTTGACAAAGTGGAATTAGTAAAATTTGCCCATCCATCTACTTCCTATGATGAGCTCGAATCTCTCACTCATGATGCTGAAGAAATCTTGCAACGCCTTGGGCTTCACTACCGGGTTGTTGTTCTGTGCACTGCCGATATGGGTTTTTCCAGTGCCAAGACATACGACATCGAGGTATGGTTGCCAAGTCAAAATCGATTCAGAGAAATATCATCGTGCAGCAATTTCGAAGCATTTCAGGCCCGTCGCGCCAATATTCGCTATAAGGGCGCTGATGGAAAACGAAATTTTGCTCATACCCTGAATGGGTCAGGTTTGGCAATCGGAAGAACATGGTTAGCGATTTTGGAAAATTATCAGCAGAAAGATGGCTCGATCATAATTCCAGAAGCTTTACAGCCTTTTATGGGGGATATGGAAATCATTAAGAAACAGAAGTAATGGGGTATTTCAACGGGCTCATTTTCTCATTAGTAGCATCCATGCTATTCGTAGGTACAACCAGCGGCCTATCTAGAGCTATATCAAATTGTGTTCCCCGTTTCATTTCTAAATCTTTTCCCCTGGTTGCAAAAACAGTGGCAATGCCGACAACCGCGCCGACTCCGGCACCTACGGCTGCACCTTTTC
>CAWKFY010000018.1:0-22888 GCA_963848815.1 uncultured Chloroflexia bacterium | reverse complement strand
TCTGCGCTCACGGTCCCAGTTGGCTCTGAGGTCCTGCACATCGATAGCCAGGAGGTCGGGAGGGGTGACCATCTCGCCGGAGCCGCGCGCCAGCAATACTGCATATTTTTCACAGGCATCAGCATATTGCTCAACGGTATAGAAATGGTACAGGCACCAGCCCTTGATGACCCATGTGTAAACCAGCGTGGCGATAATAACCGATGTCAGCAGGGGGTCATAGGGCTTGAACTTGCCTTCTCGGCAGCCTTTATCTATGATCTCCTTGAAAATCCCAATCACGCGCAGGTCTGTGTGTACTATGTCTTCCAGTTGGTCCCATTCAAGATGCTGTGATGTGTTGTACCAGAAAAGCACCATTTTATCCCGTGCGTCCACCAGATAGAGGTAGGAGCGGATGGCCTTCTTGAGCATCTCCTCGGGGTCGGTATTGTCCATATCCTTATGCACTTCCTTCTCCCATTTGCGCACGTCCCTGATATGGACCTTGCTGAAGATGCGGGGGAAATCGTATTTGGAATTGATGTAGTGGTAGAGGGTACCAACGCTGATTCCGCGCACTCTGGCGATATCCCGTGCCGAAGTCTGCCAGAAGCCTTTTTCAAAGAACAGGCCTGCAGCCACCCTACATATCTGCGCCAGCTTTTTTGACGAGGGTTTCTTCTCGTTTTTAGCCATTAGAACGATGTTATTTTACCCCAATTGCAAGTCATATTCAAAACTGCGCCCTTTACGATGAGCCTCAATGAGTAATAAAGGATTTTTCCGATGCCATCGGCTACCCTCTTGACAATGAGTTTAAATTGATGATAAACTGGCGTCCAATACCAGTCGAACGAATGATCGTTCGAAAAATAGCGGAAGTTTTTCAGCTATCAGGTCAGGCAGGTGGGCTGCCAGAAGTGTTAAGACATTATATAGCTCGGTTTATGTGGTAGTGGTATTATAATAGAGGAGTATCCCGCGTGCGTGACAGATGGAGAGGCAGGTAAGAGAAGTGAGCATAGTTAATCTGACAGGCGATGCCGCGACAGCGATCAAATCATTCCTTGTTGAGAAAAATAATAATCAGCCCATCCGCATAGATATACATAATACCGGGTGCTGCGACTGTTCGCTCGGACTGGTTGTGGACGAGGTGCGGGAAAAAGACCTGGTCCAGAAGACAGAAGGGCTGACCTTTGTTATCAATCCCGAAATCCACGAGCTTGCCGGAGATGTGACCATATCCTATGTGGATGAAAAGGGTAAAAAAGGATTTGTTCTGACCTCCAGCAACCCTTTGAACGAGTGGGATGGGTTCGGGGTCTGCGAGATCAAACAATAACATAACCACATATAACGGTAGCGACTACCTTTAATATGGCAACTTGTATCCAAAAATTTTATAAGGAGGGAGGCAAAAAGTGGATCAATACAAGCTGTTCATCGATGGCAAATTTGTAGACGCAGCCAATGGAAAGACCTTCGAATCGACCGACCCCGGGACCGAAGCGCCCATCGCAACCATAGCACAGGCAGGAAAAGCCGACGCGGAAGCGGCTATTGCGGCGGCAACCAGGGCATTCAACAGCGGTGTCTGGAGCGGGCTCACTCCGGCGGCCCGCATGGCCAAAATTCACGACTTTGCCGACGAGATAGCCAAACAGGGCTTACGTCTGGCAGCCACGGAATGCATGGACTCGGGCCAGATCATAGGACTGGCCAAGTTTTCCCCTTTACTGGGTATCGGGCTACTACGCAACCTGGCCCTTACCGCGGCCACAAAATTCCCCTGGGAGGAGGAGATCCCCGTATCCGGCTATGCCTTCGGCCCCGGCCGTGAGTTCATCCGCAGGGAGCCCATCGGCGTTTGCGTGGGCATCATACCCTGGAACTTCCCCATGAGCATGGCATTCTGGAAAATCGCCCCTGCCCTTATTATGGGCAATACCCTCGTTTTGAAGCCGGCTTCATATACATCGTTGAGCGCACTTATCATAGCCGAATGCGCCAAGGCGGCGGGCATCCCGGACGGCGTGCTGAATGTAATAGCCGGCCCGGGTGGGGAGCTGGGCAGCGTGCTTTGCACCCATCCAAATGTAAATAAGATCGCCTTCACGGGCAGCACCGAGGTGGGGCGTGAGATTATGAGGATGGCCTCGGATACGGTGAAAAAGGTTACTCTGGAGCTGGGCGGCAAATCTGCCAATATCATACTTGACGACGCTGACATGGAGCTGGCCGTGGAAGGCGCCTGCTTCGGAACCTTCTTCCACCAGGGCCAGATCTGCGAATCGGGTACCCGCGTGCTGGTACAGGCCAAAGTATATGATCAATTCCTGGAAAAAATGAAGAAGCGGGCAGAAGCACTGCGCGTTGGCTATCAGCTTGACCCCAGTTCACATCTGGGCCCGCTGGTCAGCAAACAGCAGCTTGCTACAGTGGAACGCTACGTTAAGATCGGCAAGGATGAAGGCGCCAAGCTGGTTACGGGTGGCAAGCGAGTCGAGGTGCCCGGAATACCCGGCGGCTACTATTACGCTCCGACTATCTTTGGCAACGTGAATAATAAGATGCGCATCGCACAGGAGGAGATCTTCGGCCCGGTGGTGTGTGTGATTAAATACGATAGCGATGAAGAGGCCGTGGCCATCGCCAATGATTCGATCTATGGCTTGGGCGGCGGCGTATTTTCGTCCAATCAGGCCAGGGCCGAACGTGTAGCACGCGGCATACGCACCGGCACAGTGTGGATCAACAACTACCATATCTTTGCCGATTATTGCCCCTTCGGCGGCTACAAACAATCGGGCGTGGGAAGAGAGCTCGGTGTACCGGGGCTTCATGAATACACAGTCATCAAGCGTGTTCACGTCAATTCGATGGCCGATGCCCATAGCAATATGACCTTCCAGCTTCTGTCCGATTACAAGAAGGTCGATGGCTTCGGCTACAATTGCCCGACTGCCATTACGGCCGGACACGGCGCTCTGGCTGCAATCTATAAGACAATAGTCGATCTCGGCTGCAAGCGGGCACTGATACTTACCGATCCCGGTGTCCACCAGGCAGGCCTGGCCGATAAAGTTAAGAATGCCCTGGCGGACTTCTGCGTGGGTGTATACGACAAAATCCCGCCTGACCCCGACCTGGAAGCGGTAGATGCGGCCACGGCAGTGGCACGCGAGTTGAAGGCGGACTGTATCGTAAGTGTGGGCGGAGGCAGCGTTATCGATACCGCCAAGGGTGTATGCGTATGCCTGAAGGGCGGCGGCAATGCCAACGATTACCTGAACTTCCTGGTGCTCACAGAACCTCAGACCCCGCATATAGCCGTGCCGACGACGTCGGGCACGGGCAGCGAAGTAACCAACGTAGCGGTGTTGACCAGCCACAAGGCCGGACGCAAACTTTTCATAGTCGATGTCAAGATTACGCCCAATGCTGCTATCCTGGATCCAATCTTTACGGTGGGCCTGCCCAAGGCTATGACGGTCAGCACGGCCATGGATGCTATGACGCATGCCATCGAGGCCATGACCAGCACCATGTCGAACAAAATCTGCGACGGCATGGCCCTACAGGCCATCCGCATGATCGATGAGAATCTGCCCATTGTGGCAGCCGACGGCAAAAACGAAAAGGCCAGGCTGAACCTGCAACTGGCGGCTACCATGGCGGGATGGGCCTTTACCGTTGCCCAGGTGGGTCTGGCGCACGGCATGGCGCATACGGTGGGCGCGCTGCACCACGTGCCGCACGGAGCAGCCTGCGGCATAGTCCTGCCCAAAGTGATGCGCTACAACATAGAGACCTCGGCGGACAAACTGGCCCAGGTTGCGCATGCTCTCAACGTCAACACCGCCAATATGACAGAGCGTGAAGCAGGCCTGGCAGCGGCCGACGCCGTGGAAGCGCTGATGGCCAAGGTCGGACACCCGATGAGGCTGCGCGATGTGGGCGTTCCCGAAGAAAGCATCCCGGTATGTGCTTTCCACGCCATCGCAGATACGGCTGTCATATTCAACGGGCGGCCCGTCAACGATCCCAACGACATTATCAAGCTTTACCAGGAGGCTTACTAGTACTGATGGATTCCTGACAGCAGGAATAAGCTGAAAAGCAGGGCCGGGGAGGTTGAATCAGAAGACCTCCCCGGCCCTTATTTATGTTCAGGTGCAAGCAGGGCAAAAAACTACCGGCATGTTCGAGACCGTCTCGAACATGCCGGTATGTAAAGCCTTTATTAACTTATTTTGCTTTCTCTTCGTCCTGAAGGACCCTGCGCAGTACCTTGCCTACCATGGTCTTGGGAAGGTCTTTGCGGAACTCGTAGAACCTGGGGACCTTGTAGCCGGTCAGCTTCTCCCTGCAGAACTTCTGCAGATCGTCGGCCGTCACTTCGCAGCCTTCTTTTACTACGACCCAGGCCTTGACTGCTTCGCCCTGGCGCGGATCGGGTATGCCGGCCACACAGGCTTCGAGCACCTGCTGGATGCATCATAATGATATCCTCGACGTCGCGCGGCCATACCTGGAAGCCGCCGCATTTGATGAGGTCCTTCTTCCTGGAAGTGAGGAACATGTAGCCATCCTCATCCAGATGTCCGATATCACCGGTGTAGAGCCAACCGTCACGCAGGGCCTCTTTGGTCTCTTCGGGGTTCTTCCAGAACCCCTGCATCAGCTCGGGAGCCTTTATACATAGCTCGCCATCTTCATTAGGAGGGAGCTCCTTCGTGCCGGTCTCGAGGTCCACGATTTTATAAATAACGTCGGGAGCTGGGCAGCCGATCGAACCCTGCTTCCATTTGTCCCTGGTCGCGACGGGAGTAGTACTGCCGGCAATGGCCGACTCGGTCATGCCGTAGCCCTCGGCGAGAACGCCGTCGGGGGCAATTATCTTTTCAAAAGCCAGCTTGGTTTCGGTCATAAGAGGAGCGGCACCTGAGCTGCAGCGGTTTACGCTCCTGAAGTCATCGGGGAGGCGGTCGGGCGAATTAAGTAAGGCGATGAGCATGGTGGGGGTTGCTGAAATACTGGCGATCTTATATTTTCTGACCAGCTCGATTACGCCCTTCATATCACGGGGGTTGAAGACCAATACCTGCGTCATATGAGCCTGGAAATAGACACCGAAGGCGACGAAGCAGCCGAATGCATGGAACATCGGCAGGTTGCCCAGCATGTGGTCGTGCCAATCATTGGTACGCGACTTCCACCATGCATAGTGCTGCATACCGATAATCACCAGGCTCTGATGCCTGTGCATCACACCCTTGGGGGCGCCGGTAGTGCCTCCGCTGAAGAGAATCAGGCCGGTGTCGTCATAGCTAACTTTGACCGCAGGACGTCCTTTGCCCTTGTATTTTTCGAGCAGGTCAGTTAGCCAGGCGTCTCCCGCCTCAAGTTTGGTTGCGCCGGCAGCCTCATTCTTAAGTGGCCTGACAGCGTAAGTATCCAGATCGGTGGCAATAACCTTTTTCAGCTTGGTCTTGGGCTGTAACCCCTTGATAGTCGTATACCACAGGGAATGTACTATGGCAACCTCGGCATCGACGACTTGAATGGCGTGTTCAAGCTCGAAGGGCGTGTACAGCGGGTTAAGAGGTGTAGTAATGGCGCCCACTTTCCAGATGGCAAAATAGCACACGAAGACCTGCGGGCTGTTGAGGAAGAGCACCGTTACTCTGTCGCCTTTCTTGACACCCATATCGATGAGCGCATGCGCCAGGGCATTGCTTTGTTCCTCCACCTCCTGGTAGGTCAGTTGCTTGTCCATGAAAATGGCCATGGGGAAGTCCGGCCTCTGTTTGGTATAATCGGCCAGCTGGTCCATTACAGTAATTTTGGGATAGGGCTCCAATGTCTTGGGTACTCCGGGGTCGTAACTTTTGAACCAAGGATAGTCTTTCATAGATCCTCCCTAATTTAATATTGATTAATTGTGTGTAAATCTTTGACGCACATTCGATTGGAGTTCTGAAACTGTAAGCATATTGCTATCCTGTGCTGTAAAAGGATTAAATCACCGGCCAACAAGCTAGCCGACTACAACATCTGCCCGACCATTGTGCGAGGCGTACTCTATCACTAACCTGAAATTAATGTCAAGCGGTCGATCTAAATCAATGATGATACAATCTCTTATATATTTCCGATGCATAATAGATATATCAGCAGGTTAAGGAATGGGATGAGATCATCATGAGGGTACTGCTAATGGCAATGCCCGACACCATCAGCGCGCTCGATGCTGTAATGCATATGCCCAACCTCGGGCTGTGCTCGATCGCCGGCAACCTTAAGGGCTGCGAGGTAAGGATCGTAGACCTGGCCTTTCACAACAGGAACATGTCCAAATTCATCCGCGGTATCATGCAGGAGTTCCGCCCGGAGATACTGGGGCTCAGCGCCATGAGCTTTCAGTTCGCCAGCGCATGCCGGGTGGCTCAAATCTGCCGGTCTGTAAATCCCGGGGTTGTAATCGTACTGGGAGGATATCATGCGTCGTTGATGTTCGAGGAGATCGCATCGGGAACGGACGCCGGCCTTTTCGATTTCATGGTCCGGGGAGAGGGAGAGGTGACCTTTCAAAGGCTCGTGCAGGAGATTGCTTCCGGAAGCGGGAATTTTGGCCTTATCGAAGGGCTTTCGTTTCGCAAGGATGGCGTGTTCCGGCACAACCCGCCAGCTCCCCTGTTGAACCTGGATGAATTGAAGCCGCCCGACCGGGACTGCCGGCTCCTGGACGGCGCACTTTTTTTAGGGCAGCGCTTTGACTGTGTGGAAACATCGCGAGGCTGCACTATGGGCTGCCGTTTTTGCAGCATAGCCAGCATGTATGGACGTTCCATCCGTTTCTTCGACCTGCAGCGTGTCATTGAGGAGCTAAAGCGCCTTAAACAACGGGGCGTAGAAGGGGTCTTTTTTGTCGACGATAATATTACCCTGAATGTGCAGCGCCTGAAGGACCTGTGCGACCTGATCGTATTAGAGAAGCTGAACTCCATGTCGTATGCCATCCAGGCCAGCGTGAAGGGTATCGTATCGGATGATGACCTGGCCGTGCGGCTCAAGGCCGCAGGCTTCAAGTGGGTATTCCTGGGTATCGAAAGCGGCATAGGCAGGAACCTGGAAACCATGGGCAAAGTGGGCGTTTTGAATAATACACAGCGTGCCGTCTCTCTGCTACAGCGGCAGGGAATCGGTGTCTTCGGCGGTTTCATCATAGGAAACCCCGAGGACAGGCGAGAGGACATCCGGTCCACCTACCACTTTGCTCTGGAACTGGGTGTAGACCATCCCATCATGCAGTGCATGACACCCTATCCGAAGACGGAGATCCGGGAGCAGCTGCTGTCCGAAGGACTGATCACCAATAGCGAGGATTTCAGCCTTTACAACGGGTTTATCTGCAATGTTCGCACCAGGCATCTGACCAACAGGGAACTGACCATGGCAATGTTCTGGGAAGGCCTGTATTTATATTTCCACCCGCGATACCTGGCCAAAAGCCGGTTCTGGAACTACCTTCCTTCGCTCTGGCCTTCGCTGATGACCAATAATTTCCGCTATCTGGCAGGAGCGGCCAGGGGCCGGATGTTCGCTTCGCGTCATAGCTGGTAGTCCTGGTGGATTTCTTTGCGCGGCATCCGTTCAGCGGGATATACTATTAAAGCGCTTTTATTTATCAGGGTTGTCAGAGGGGAGTAACTATGAAGAAAATGGTCCGGTGCAAGGCATGCGGCTACATTATGGAGGAAGGGAAACTGGGCGATAAATGTCCGGCCTGCGGCGTGCCTCGCATATCCTTCGAACCATACACTGACCCTGTTGGTGAAAGCCGGCGCATGATCCTGAACCTGGACCTTCATCCGATTGCTGTCCATTTCCCGGTAGCCTTCACGACAACCGCACTGGTTTTTATTTTGGCGTCCTTCCTGTTTTCGGGCCAGGCTCAGGACCTGCTTATCTCTACGACCAAAGTGTTATCCCTGTTTTTGCCGCTCGTCGTATTGCTGTCTTTTCTGCTGGGGCTGCTTGACGGTAAGACGCGCTTCCGGAAATTCGGCAACTCCCGCATACTCAAGACCAAAATCGTGCTGGGGATCGTCCTCTTCGTGCTGGTGACCGGCCAGACGGCTGTTATCTGGATGGAGGCATTCACCCAGCCGGTTTACATGGTGGTTTCAATCGTAATTGGCCTGGCGGCTCTGATCTGTATTTTTATACTATCTTTGCTTGGCAAGAGCATTTCCAATGCGGCTTTTCCGGGTAAATAAGCCATGGATTCCGTTGCACTTGACCTGGCCCGCACACAGTTCGCCGTAACCACGATCTTTCACATGATCTGGCCCCTGCTCAGCATCGGCCTCAGCCTGATGATGGTGGTGATGGAGGCCCTGTGGCTCAAGACCAACAATGAGATTTATTACAGGCAGGTGCGCTTCTGGTCGGTCATCTTCCTGATGGCCTTCGGCATAGGCGTGGCGAGCGGCGTGCCCTTGGAAATGGAATTCGGCGCTAACTGGTCGCGGTTCTCAACAGTCGCCGGGGATATCTTCGGCAATATACTGGCCTTCGAGGCCACGATGTCATTCGCCCTGGAAGCTGCCTTTCTGGCTGTATTTTTCTTCGGGTGGGACCGTGTGCCCAAGGGGGTTCACCTGTTCTCCAATATAATGGTAGCCGTGGGGGCGTCCCTCTCGGCCTTCTGGATCATGTCGGCCAACTCCTGGATGCAGACACCTGCCGGCGTGCAGATAGCAGGCGGGAAATTGATGATCACGAATTACCTGCAGGCGGTCTTCAATCCCGACCTTCCCATTGCCTTTATCCATATTTGGGTAGCCAGCGTCGAGACAACGCTGTTCTTTGTGGCGGGCATATGCGCCTGGTATATCCTGCGCAAACAGAACGTGGATTTCTTTCTAAAAGCCTTCAAGGTCATGGTTGTCGTCGGCATCCTGGTAGCGCCACTCCAGGTCTTTCTGGGCGACGCTTCTGGCCTGGCCGTGATCAAGAACCAGCCCGCCAAGGCGGCCGCCATGGAAGCCAACTGGATAACCAACCCGCCCAACACGAGTGCTTCCTGGGTAGCTTTGGCCTTGCCCGACCAGGCCGCACAGAAAAACGACTGGGAAGTCAAGGTGCCTTACATGTTGAGCATACTCAGCGACCATTCTTTGACCGGGCAGGTCATGGGTTTGAAGGACTTTCCGCTCAGTGACCAGCCCCCGGTAACCCTGCCCTTTTACGCCTTCAGAATTATGGTGGTGCTGGGAATTTTAATGGTGCTGATGATATTGTGGGCATTATGGCAGTGGTACTGCAAAAAGCTGCGTGCCGGTACTGCGCCTCAAAGCCGGACATTCTGGCTGATATGGCTTTACGCCCTACCGGCGGGTTTCATAGCCACGGAGTGCGGATGGATAGTGCGGGAGATGGGCAGGCAGCCCTGGATTATATACGGTATCCTTCGCACCAGCGACGGCGTCTCTCCGCTGGGCGTTGCCACGGTCGCAACCAGCCTGTCGCTCTTCATCCTCATTTATCTTCTATTGCTGGGGTTATTTATTTATTTCACGCGCAAGATTCTAATCAAGGGGCCGGACCTGACCAGCCCGCTGCCCGGCCAAAAAGCTGCGGTCCCGCCGCCTGAATCTCCAGCAAACTATGGAGACAAGTAACATATGGATGCCTTTTTGCCGTTGCTCTGGTTCTTCATAACAGGCCTGACGCTGGTATTTTTCATCATACTGGACGGGGCCGACCTGGGCGTCGGAGTCTTAATTCTGGGAGCCAATGAATCACGCCGCTCAGCCCTGCTGAATGCCATTGGCCCCCTGTGGTATGCCAATGAGACCTGGCTGGTAATAGCCGGCGCTATAATGTTCGGAGCTTTTCCGCTGGCGTACAGCGTCATTTTCAGCTCGATGTATATACCTGCCATGATGCTGATCTTCGGGCTCATGTTCAGGGCTGTTTCCATCGAGTTTTTGGACCACTCGCAGAAAAAGTCCCTGTGGGGTTCGTGCCTTGGAGCAGGCAGCCTCATTGCCATCCTCGGGCAGGGATTCCTGCTGGGGGGTCTTCTCACCAATATCGAGCGTGTCCGGAGGATCGTTTGCGGGAGGCCCCTGGGACTGGCTGAATCCCATGTCTATTTTGATAGCATTGGGGACGCTTACCGGATACATTCTGCTGGCTGCCGCATTCCTGGTCAATAGGGACCGTGAAGGCCTGCAGCCTCAGAACTGGCGAATATTGCAGGCTACCTCATGGGCGGCTTATGGCTTTTTCGTGCTGGGGGTAATCCTGCTGCCGCTGGTGCCTACCCCCGTCTCCGAAATGTGGCTCCGGCACGTTTTGAGCGATATAATTTCCGGCCAGCCGTATATATACTTCATGCCTGTCCTGCTGCTGGCGGCCATACTCGGTTTCATCATGATTTTCGTCAGCTCGGCCAAGCGCAAAAGCCGCAGGGCGCCCTATTTGTGGACTATCGTCGTGCTTCTGATTGTGTTAGCGGCAATTACAGTTTCCATATTCCCGTATCTCATACCGTTTTCGATCACCATCGGCGAGGCGGCCTCTTCGACGACTTCGCTGACCTTTATGTTATATGGAGCGGCCATCTTCATTCCCATAATAATTATTTACAATCTATATGTGCGCAGGGTCTTCGGCCGCAGGATTGAGGGAGAAAAGGAAGAAACCGGGTACTGAGAAAGCCCGTCCTATTGAACGGGCATTAGAGTGGTGCCGGCCGCCCTTATCATCCAGTTTACCTTGCTTCTATCTGTGTACCATACGCTATTGGGGTAAAAGTGTGACATGTCTACGATAGATAGGTAAGGCGGCTTGCCCTGCGCCAGGTCTGAATGTTCATTAACGACACTGTCATCCACGCCGATCTGAATCCCGTGGTGCATGCTCATGCTGGTATACAAATATACGTAGAATTTCCCAATCAGGGTGATGGGGGGGATATCGAAGTCCACCCATTCCGGGGGGCGATAGGGGAAAGCCCCCTCCACAGGGAATTTGGCTGCGGAATATGACGTATTATATAGGACTTTCTTCATATCGCTACCAATAATGGATAATTCGAAGAGCTTGCCCTCCCAGGCGGTGCCGTAAATGCCGCCGCAGATCCTTACGGTGTTGATGGTGAAGCCTTTATCGGGTGCGGTAAAGTCGATGAGAAACCCGCCGTTATTGCCGGCCCACAATGCGTCTTTGGACGTGCCGCTGTCGTATTTCAGCTCTACCTGCTTTACGGCCGTTGCGCCGACCACCAGAGAGGAAGTGGTATCAGCCAGGGTTATGGAATATTTGCCCGGATCGCTTAGAGAAAAAGTGAAAGTGACCGTTTTAGTGGCGCCCGGCTGTATGGTGACAGGATCGGCTGGTATTTGCTTGCCGTTTACCGTCAGCGGGCCGGAGAAATTCCCCGGCATGGTGCCGGTATTGGTGACCTGTGCAGTCACAGTAACTTCATCTCCTGCGAGCACTTGTGACGGTTTCACGGACATGGTTACAACCTCGAAATTGGCTGGTGTTTCCAAGCTTTGCGGCGCGCAGGCCAGCAGAGATAGAGCTATAACGGCAACAACTACGGCGGAAGAAAAAATTTTAATTGTGCGTAGCATGGTTAAATGGCACCCGTGTAAAAAGCGGGTTAGCCGCCGATACGGCTACATTATAACACCGCCGGCCGTCAGCCCCCGAAAATCCTCCTGGGATTTTCCACCAGCATGCGCCCGATCTGCTCATCGGTTATGCCGGCCTTCTTGAGCTGTGGGATGATATCTTTGAAAATATGGATATAAGACCAGTCAGCGATCATCTGGACCACAAAATCCGGCAGGTTGTAAGGTCGTCCCAACCATTTAGCCGAGAAATCCTGCGAAAGCACAACACGGTCGGCAAAGCCCAGGCCGAGCAGGCCGATCAATGTGGCCTTGCGAAGGTTATCGGGGAAGAGGAAATTTATACCCCAGCGGTCGAAGCCGACCGAAACACCCTTGTCCAAAACAGCCATATGGTACTGGAGATCGGCATTGCCGCACATGTGCCCGATTACGATCTTAGCAGGGTCCACGCCTTCGGAGGTTAGCAGCGCCGCCTGCTCGGGTCCCATAGTCCCCTGCTGTGTGTGGGTGATCAGGGGCACGCCCGTCTCTTTCTGTGCCCTGGCGGCCGCCTTGAGCACGCGCTCCTCGTAGGGCGATATATGGCCGTTGCCGGTGGCAACCTTAATGACCCCGGCTTTAACTCCCGATTTTCCGATGCCGAACGTGATTTCCTGCACAAAGGTCTCATACAGCTCGGTAATTGTGTCGTGGACCTGAGAGCGGAACTTTAGATAGGCGGGCATGCCTTCCTCTTCCGTATACATTCCAGTAGAACAAATGATATTAAGCCCGGTTTTCTCGGAGACCAGTTTGATCAGGTCGACATTCCGGCTGAGATCGTTGGGAGTAGCGTCGACCACGGTCTTAATGCCGTAATTTTTGACCTCGCCCAGCGAATCGGCCACGATTTTAGCCAGGTCGTTCAGCTCGATATGCTCGCAAAGAGCGTCCTTATCCCACCCTGCGTAGGCCAGGACCATGTGCTCGTGCATAAGCGTGGGACCCATTTGATCGGCGGGGATGCTGCCCAGAACGGTGTTGACCTTGGCCATTTCAGCTACCTCCTCTCACTTTAGACGTTAAGGCAATATATCATCCGCGGTTGCCGAAGTCAACGCTTTTGATTTCACTCGTAGCCCGCCTGTTTGTACTCCCTGGCTACATCTACATAGGCGTCGGAGCCCATCCGTATAACGTCCAGCATTTCATCGCTCAACTGCTTCTTTATCCTGGCGGGCGAGCCGATGGCCATCGATCTGTCAGGTATCTTCATGTCCGGCGGTACCAGTGCACCGGCAGCCACCAGGCAGGAGCGGCCCACATCGGCATGTTGAAGCAGCACCGCGCTGATGCCTATCAAGCTGTCGTCACCGATGCTGCGGCAGTGAACAGTGGCGGAATGGCCGATGATGACGTTGTCGCCGATGGTGATTTCGTCCGGCGTATGGATTACGCAGTTGTCCTCTACGCAGGTGTTTTTACCGATCTTTATGCGGCCGAAATCGCCCCGGACGACTGCGCCCGGCCAGATGCTGGAGTTTTCACCGATCTCAACGTCTCCTACCACGTAGGCCGCCTCGCTGACAAAGGCGGTCGGGTGGACCACCGGCTTTTTTCCTTTATAGCTTCTTATCATGGTTGTACTCCGCTAAATTAATCTTCCTGGATAACTATTATACCCTCATCCGCATTGACACCGGGCGGGCCGGCACATACAATCTTCAACGTGAAAGTCCTGGTCGTTCTGGCCCATCCCGATACAGGCAGCTTCAACCACGCCATTGCGGAAAGGGCCATCCACACTCTCAAGACGAACGGACATAAAGCTATTTTTCACGACTTATACTGTGAAGGCTTTGATTCTGAGCTGCCTTACAGCGAGATTCTGGAAAGCGAAAAGGTTCCCGCTGAGATCCAGAAATATTGCGGGGAATTGGGCGACGCCGAAGGGATTGTCATCGTGCATCCTAACTGGTGGGGGCAACCGCCCGCTATACTCAAGGGATACATCGACCGCATATTCCGCACCAACGTGGTTTACCGCTTCGAGGAGGGCGACGGCGGCGGAGGAATACCAATAGGGTTGCTCAAGGCGCGGGCGGCGCTGGTCTTCAATACCTCCAATACGGCCGAAAGCAGGGAAGCGGCTGTTTTCGGAGACCCACTGGAAACGCTCTGGAAAAATTGTATCTTTGACCTTTGCGGCGTTAAAACTTTTTACCGCCGCACGTTCAGCATCGTGGTCACCAGCACAGCAGAGCAACGCAGGGCGTGGTTGGACGAAGTGCGGGACACGATCAACATGTATTTTCCGCCTGTTAAAGCCAGAGCCTCAGGCGTTTGATGGCGGCCATCTTCTCCTTATCCTCGACTTTCGCCCGTTCCAGTGCGTTGTGCAGTATCTCGATGCTCCGGTCGTAGGTCTTTCTATCGACGGGAAAGGGGATGCCGTCCTTGCCCCCATGTGCAAAGCTGAAGCGCGCAGGATCGCGGAAGCTAACCGGCACGCCGTAGATAATTTCAGAGATGAGGCTTAAGGCGCGCAGGGTCTTGGCTCCGACGCCCTCCATGCCCAGCAGGCGCTCGAAGCTGTCGGGTTGTCTCTCATAGGTGTGGATGAAGATTTTGTAGAGGCGGTCGGGATGGATATCCTCCACTAGAATAGCGTGGCGTTTCGGCAACTCCAGGTTCTTAAGGTGCTGCAAGTGGGCCATAACTTTATCGGGGTTTTCCGTGCGGGCGATGTCCGCGATGGTATCCCGGGCGTTGGCGCTTTCGAGGGCCACCAGGTTGAGCGTGCTGGCCTGGGCCTCGGCGCATACGGCGTTGTGGGGCTCGCAAACGAAGTCCGTGACCTTACCGCCCAGCCAGTGATAGCGGCGGGCGAAACGGTTCTCCTCGTTCATACCCTGTTGAATTACGGCCCATGAGCCCTCGCCGGTGAAGCAGAAAACGTGATGATAGAGCTGATAGCCGTCCTGTACCGCGTTGCTGTCCACCTTGGCGGACATGCGGCTGGCATAGACCAGTTTGGAGGCGTCCGTTTTGATCAGGTGTCCCACGTTCTCAATTTCCGAGGGGGTCCTGCGTGAAGTAGCGCCCTTGCCGCCGGCCACGAAAAACCCCAGGTCCGATTCCATGCCTTTTATGCCCTCCTTGACCGCGCCGCAAACGGTGGTCGTCACTCCGCTGGAATGCCAGTCGAAGCCCAATACGCAGCCGAAAGCCTGGAACCAGTAAGGGTCGGAAAGGCGGTTCAGCATCTCTTCGGGACCGAAATCCGAGACTATGGCGACGGTTATCTCCCTGGCCAGGCCGGTCATGCGTTTGAACAGCCAAGCGGGCGCCTTGCCACCGTGCAGCGGCAGGTGGGCTATGCCTGTGCGGCGAGCGGGAATATCCATGTGTACTGATTCACCTTGCAGGTTAATGATAGCAGAACGGGAAAGTGATAATATACATCGCTAAATATCGGTAAGATATCTGGGGCTCCCAAACAATGCATCGAACCGAATAGCAAGGAGGTTTAAATTGGCTGCGGAAAACATGAGTGCCTTTGACAGGTACGGGAAACCCTTTCTGATCCTTCTGGTCATAGCTCTGGTGATCTGGCTGGCAGCCATTTCAATGGCAGTACTGGTCCCCTTCCTTATAGGCATACTGCTGGCATATTTATTGGTGCCTCTGGTCAACTGGCTGGAGAGAGTAATACCGCCCAGGCGTAAAGCAAAAAAATCAAAACGGGTCATTGCGGTTGTAATAGTGTTTATTGTTTTTACAGTTGTAATGATATTTTTCACGGCCTATATCGGCGCGGCGCTGATCACCGCTTCCGGCATACTTATAAATAAAGCGCCGGACTTTATATCACAGTGTATCGATCAGTTCGGCAGATGGTGGTCGGTGTTTAAAGTCAGCCTTCCCCCCGACATCGACGCAAGGATAAACTCGACGCTGGCGGAAATGGGGCCAGGTGCGGCCAAATTTGCGCAGGATTTCCTGACTAGCAGCGTAGCCGTGATCCCAGCCAGCATGCCGACCATCATCGGATTTATCACCCTGCCGTTTTTCCTCATCTTTGTGCTTATCGATTACGAGAAATTCGGGAAATACTATAACCAGATCTTTACATCCCCGGCGGCGCAACATACCGCCAAAATGCTGGCTATATTCGGCAATCAGATGGGACGCTATATCCGTTTCCAGGTCATAATGGGACTGACGTCAGGTTTTTTTGTTACCATAGGCCTCTTGATTATAGGTGGGGAATATGCCCCGGCCCTGGGCGTGGTGACGGGCTTTACGCAGGTGATACCGATAATCGGCCCCTTTATATCGGCAGCTGTAATTTTGATGGTGACACTGGCCTTGAAACCGAATATTCTGTGGGGAGCGATAGTGGTTATCGTGCTGACTCAACTAATAGTCAACCTGATGCAGGGATGGGTCCAAGAAAAACATTTTCCGCTGCACCCCGCCGTGGTTATGGTTGTGATGGCGATAGGTGGGTATATAGCCAGCTACTGGGGATTGATTCTGGCCCTGCCTGTGAGTGCTACCGTGTGGGCCATCTATAAATATTTTCGCGGTGAACTTAAGGTTGAAGAAATTGTGAATGAGTCCAGTTAATCTGTTTCCGGATTACTCTGGAGGACGATGTACTTTAAGGTGAAGGGAGGTTACGACGAAGAGAAGTCCAATTATATATAAAAACATCAGGGAGATAGTCGATCCGTCACACACCTGCCTTTTGCTAGGGGATGTACAGGAGGCGCTTAAAATATTGGCAAACGTATGTATAGTCGTTCCATCGGCTGAAATAATCCGGGAATGTGTATAGAAATTATAGATGCGCCGGAGTATGTTAGATTAAGCCGTCGGTTCTTTTATTCAGGCCGCAGAAGTATGAGACGGCCTTACTGGCCAGTCCAACGTACTTGTCCAGATAGTAATAGCGCTTGGGCTCCAGCGTAATTATCTCGCAGGATATATCGTCCTCAACGGTCATAACGCCATAGCTGCGGTGCATGGCGGGGAACCTGCCCATGACGCTGCCGGGGTTGAAAAAGAGGATGCCGTCTTCGACCGTGTTCCTGCATGAGTGGGTATGGCCGTATAGAATGGCATCCGGCTTGCCTTCGAACTGTGACATAAGGCCCCATTTGAAGCCGAAGGGGAAAACGCAGCCGTGGCCGTGAATGATGCCGATGCGCTTGCCGTTGACTTCAATCAGGTCTTTCTCGGGCAGCCCCGGTATGTGGCTGTCATGATTGCCGGCCACGCCGCGAAAATCAGAGATTTCTTTGAGGTCATTGACCAGGTCCTCCGAGTGGAAATCTCCCAGGTGCACCACCATATCCATGTGCGTGAGTGCTGTGATGAGTGATGGGGGCAGCTCGCTGATGCGGCGTACATGAGTGTCAGCAATTACGCCTATTTTCATAATATTTCGTAATCTAATCCGAATGAATCTCCCGTTTGAGGGAACCGGGGCAAATGTTATCATGTTTTACCCGGGTTGTCTACTAATTTATCACTCAACAGCATCATGGTTTTTCTCGATTTTTCAACCTTTTCTTATATGATAGCTGCAAAAGTTTAATATGCTGTTAACATAATATTAAGTATTTGTGAAATTTAATTAATTGCAAAATTATCGATTAACATGTCAGGATCCCCGATCCATGACAGGGCTTCAATTAAGCGGTATAATTCCAGCGTTTTGCGTTTAATTATGACGGGAGCGGCACAGTTTGATCGTTAAAAACCGCGAGGAGCTGATATCTTCCAACCTGCGCGCCAGGGCGGTCGGATTGATTGAATCCGGCATTACCCGCGTACTGCCGGCCAACTTGCTCAGGACTGCAGTGAAGTATAACCACGATAGGAGAATCCTGCGGGTTATGGGAACGAGCTATGACGTATCACACGGCAGGATATTCGTGGTAGGAGGCGGAAAAGCGGCCGGGCTTATGGCCGAGGAGCTGGAAAAGATAATCGACCCGGCCCATATTACGGCAGGCATTGTAAATTGTAAGAGCGGCGGTTATCAGACCAGCAAAATATTGATAAGGAAGGCGGGACATCCGCTGCCGGACGATGCGGGTGTAAACGGCATGCATGAGATGCTGGCCTTAAAATCCCGCCACTCGATTGGTAAGGGAGACCTGGTCATCTGCCTGATATCAGGAGGCGGCTCGGCCCTGATGCCCTCCCCTGCCGGCGGCATTACATTGGAAAACCAGCAGGAGATGACGCAGCTCCTCCTGCGCAGCGGCGCCGATATTAAAGAAATAAATACAGTGCGGAAACACATTTCGGAGATAAAGGGGGGCAGGCTGGGCGCCTTTTACGAGCCGGCGAAAATAGTGTCCCTCATCATTTCGGATGTGGTCGGCGACGATCTCAATACCATAGCTTCGGCTCCAACCGTTGCTGACCCTACTACTTTTCGCCAGGCGCAGGCTGTGCTGGAAAAATACGGGCTTCTCGACCTTGCGCCGAAAACCGTGGTCGATTTCATAAAGAGAGGCATGAATGGCTTGGAAGCGGAAACGCCCAAAGAGAGCCGTAACTGCGATAACTACATCATCGGAAACAACGGCATGTGCCTCGAAGCCATGGCCGAGAAGGCCAGGGATCTCGGCTTAAGGCCGGTTATCGTGACGGCCGAGCTCACCGGCGACACTGCCGCGGTGGCCAGGCAAAAGGCGGATGAGATTGTTGCCCGTAAATATAAAGGGTTCGACGTGATTTTGCTGGGCGGGGAGACGACCTCCACCCTGCCCGAAAACTCCGGCAAAGGGGGCAGGAACCAGCACTATGCGGCTGTCTCGATGCTGGCTATGCAGAAACTGGCCACTCCGTGGGTGGTAGCATCGGTCGGGACGGACGGCTCGGATTACGTGGCGGAGGCGGCCGGGGCCATGGTGGACGACCGGTCACTGCCCCAGGCACAATCGGCCGGGATCGATGTCGATGACTATATAGCCAGGTTTGACAGCTATGAGCTTTTCCGCAGGATGACCAGGTCGCTGATCATTACCGGGCCAACCGGCACCAACGTAATGGACGTGATCCTCTACCTGCTGGGCTGACAGGTCTTTTCCATGAAGCATACCAGGAAAGGCAGGTGTTCAAACTGCTTCGTGCCGGTTTCCACGAATCCGAATGATTTATACCAGTTTTTAAGCACCCTCTGGCTGTCCACCATGCCCAGCGCCACCTTGGCGCCTCCCTGTTTGCGCACATAGCTCAGTAAATGTTCCACCAGCTTGCGTCCATGTCCCTGCAGTCTGTAGGCCGGCAGTATCGACAGCCGGTCCAGATAATAGACGCCGCCGTCGCTTTTTTCCGCTGCTATGAAACCGACCTGGCGCCCGTTAACGTAAAGCCCCCAGAAGACGGCCTTTTTATACAGCTCTTTCATCCTTTCCATGGTGTAAAAGGCAGGGTGGTCAGGGGTCTTCTCGCGGGTAACGTTCATCTCTTCGGCCACCGTTCTGAAAGAATTTCTGATGACCTCAAGGCTTTCGTCAAGCTGTTTCTGAGTTTTGATTTGTTTGATACTGTCCGGCATAGATTATTCGATCCCGTTGAGCTTGTTGTAACTCTGCCAGTACCGGCGGTGGATGAAGCTTGGCTTTTCCTCCGGCAATGATTTGAGGACTGTCCCCCACTCCCCCACTATGTTTCTGGTGCGGGCGAAGTACCGGTCTATGGCTGCCTGATTGGGAGGAGTTTCGGATTCTTCCACTGCCTGCAGCAGGTCACGTTCATAATCTGCCATTTTCGAACGCATTCCCTTAATGGCCGATGGGAAACGGTGGAGCGCTTCCCTGTGCAGTTTCTCACATTGCCACCACCAGGCGTCGGGGTTGTAATCAGCCTGTCCCTCCAGGTAGCCGGCCGGGTTGGCGGTTCCGGGGCTGAATACCGGGTAGAAGGGGCTGAGGCACGGATTGCCCGCGCCTGTGACATAGAAAAGTCCCCTATTTTCGTTAACGTCGCCGACCATGGAATTTACCGACTGGCTGCGCCGTATAAGTTTGTCCGCAGCGTGCATACAAACCGTGCCGGCATGTTTATCCGGCCTGAAGTCTTCCCGGCCCCCGTGGTCGCGCAGTATCGCCATAAAATCGGCCGCCGTCAGAGCGCCTTTCTTTTGTGTCAGCAGGTTCCTGGAACACTGGACCCTGTTGGCTGCCGCTGCCGCCCAGGTGTAAAGCGGGTCCGAATAACACCGGGCGAAATCGAAGTCGGATTCGCTGCGGCACCAGCCTTTCTTGACCGCATTTTGAATGAGGCCCGGGGAAACCGCATCGAAATCCCTGCCGAGCGAGAGTACATTGGAGATGCTCCAGAAACTCTCGATCTTCTTCCAGGCCCACCAGGATTTGACCGCTTCCAGCACGAAGGCTTCACGTGCGTCGGCGATCAGGTAGCTGTTCATATAATAGAATTTCTGCCTGTAGCCGCAGTTGCCGCCCTGTCCATGCGTTTCGAGCAGGCGGATGATGATGTCCATAGCTTCCCTGGCCGTCTTAGCCCTTTCCAGCGCCAGTCGAAGAAGGTCCATTCCGGTGAGGCCAATTTTATCGGGTTTCTCCTTGGTGAAGAGCGCCTCGTTGCCGATCATGACGCCGTGTTCGTTGGCGCCCATTTCAGCGCCGAACATCCAGAAAGGCTGGCAGAGCAGTATCCTGGCCGTCTCCTCGACCTGGGGGATCGAGATGTAAGTGCATTTGACCGTTTCTCCCGGTTTATAATGCTTGCGAGGCTGGATGACGATATTCTGGACTTCGTCGGGCTCACGGTCGCTGTTCTTCCCAAATAAGGTATTGCCGTTCGCCGTAGCAGCTCCCACAGCAACTATAGTGTCACACATTTAGCACGCCTCCCGGTTCTCCTTGCTGCATCTTAGCAGATACAGCCAAGCTTGACAAAAAAAGCGCGGCTTCATAAAGTGTGTTGACGGTTTGCACAAAAAAACTCGGGAGGATTTATCAAATGCCGAATTTAAAGCAGTTCTCGCTTGAAGGGAAAGTTACCATGGTGACCGGCGCCAGCAGGGGCATAGGGCGCGCAACGGCGCTGGCCTTTGCCAAAGCGGGCTCAGACTTGATATTGACCAGCCGCAAGGTCGATGACCTGGAGAAGGTGGCTGCCGATATAAGAAACGAAGGCCGCAGGGCGCTGGTTATAAGCGCACACCTGGGCAGGCTGGAAGACGTAAAAAGGACGGCTGATACCGCCAGGGCGGGCTTCGGCAGGATAGATATCCTGGTCAATAACGCGGGCACCAGCCCCATCTTCGCCTCGGTCCTTGAGACAGACGAGAGACTGTGGGATACCGTCATGAGCTTGAACCTCAAGGGGCTGTATTTCTTGAGCCAGGCAATAGCTAAAATTATGAAAGAGCAGGGCGGGGGTTCTATCATAAACGTGGCGTCCGTAGACGGCTTTTTACCGGAAAAGGACAACGGTGTTTATGCTGTCAGCAAGGCCGGTGTGATCATGATTACCAAAGTAATGGCGCGGGAGCTGGCGGAATTCAACATCCGGGTAAATACACTGGCGCCCGGCTTCGTGCATACCAAACTGATGGATTCCGCCTTCCAGGCCAGGCCGGGACTGGAAGAAGAACGTAAGGGCTCTGTCCCCCAGGGACGCATCGGTGAGCCTGAAGACATGGTGGGGACGATGATCTACCTGGCGTCGGACGCCTCGAAATATGTCACTGGGCACGTGGTCATAGCCGACGGCGGCATGCTGTATATTTAATCTAAGAGAGATATGCATTTTTAATATTCATTTAAATCTTCTTATTACATATACAACACTGAAGCAAATACCTCCGGATATAGTCCAGATTGCGCCTCCGAGCATAGCCATGTTCCAATAATTCCCCTTATTCATCCATAGCCAGGCAGTTAATAGCAGAAGGCCAACGACGATGAAGAGGTGGCTTACAACCCATTCCTTGGCGCTCAGTACTTTTAAGGGCCTTAATACAAAGTACATGGCTATCGAGAGGACGACGATCAGTACAATTAGTAACCAAAGCGGCATTTCCCACATACCTGTCTCCTTTTGAATAGTGTCTTGTTACCCAATGTTTCTTTACTTGAGGATGAGGGACTTGCATATCGCCATGATCTGGTCTTTGCTGGCCTGATCGCCGAGCGTGAAACCGGTAATGACGATCGCCTTGTCGCCCTTGTTGACGCCAAGGGAATACCCCCACAGGTTGACTATCATTATCCTGGCGGTGACTATCGCTTCAACTGCGGGAGTTTTGCCGTCTGCCAGCATAGTAATTTTGGTTGACTGAATATCCACGGTTGCTCCCACGTTTTTCATGCCCGGGCTCTCATCAAAAGCAACTTTAATGGCTTTGCCAAAATCAGTTTCGGGAGTGTTACTGGAGCCGGCCGGAGCAACGCTGGCATTCACGCTGTCAGCGCCCTGGAAGCTGTTCGCAGCTACCGCAAAAACCATGGCGCCAGATTTTTCTGCCGGTGCCCAATTAGCGGGATACATGAAACTGAAGCCGTACTCATCGTTGGTATATGTGGCATCCAACACTTCCTGCCTCCTTTAACAAAATATGACCCGTCAGGCAATCTACTACCGTATAATAACACCTTTCAACAACCCGATGTTCAAATATATAGCCCAACGGTTTCATTCCTAAACTAGGTTGTGCTCACTCTTGAGGTATCACAGTTTGTCTAACATCGCCGTGGGCAATCCCCCTTTTTGAGTGTAAGGTCGGTGGCGCTCTCGGATGAAGTCCAGTTCGAGCAGTTCAAGCCTGGAGAGGACTTTAGCAACGGCCTGGCAAACATCATCGACGCCGAATATAGCGTACACTATGACCGAATGGTGATGGTTTCCCGTGCACTCTCGCTCAAAAGACTGTTGGTAGTATTCCATCTTAAAGTTGGTCTGGGGATGGAAAGGTGCAGCCAAAATATGCCCGATATCCACTGGGTGTAGATAATCACGGAAGGCTCCAGAGACATAGTCGGGACTGTTATCCGAGAGGAGTTTGGTGTGATCATCGGCAAGCTCATCTGTCCTGTCGGCAATGTTCAACGCCTCCTGAACCACCTCGACCAAGGAGTTAGCATTTGTGTTTTTAAGTTACTTCTCTATTTTAGCCAAGTCAATGGAAATAGGTGCATAGATGTAATCGTAATTCATTGAAGCACTTATTTTCCTCCAGATACTCTTAGAACTTGCGCGGTAAGATTGATACA